>NZ_JAOPXP010000204.1 GCF_025965085.1 Marmoricola sp. | reverse complement strand
CCCGTCACGCGCCTGGGCCTGGAGGGTGACCAGGTCTCCGACACCAAGCACCACGGCGGCATCGACCAGGCGGTCTACGCCTTCGCCCGCGAGGACCTCGACTGGTGGGAGCAGGAGCTCGGCCGCGAGATCCGCGACGGGCAGTTCGGCGAGAACCTCACCACCCGGGGGATCGACGTGAACGAGTCCGAGGTCGGGGAGCGGTGGCTGGTCGGCACCGCCACCCTGGAGATCGCGATGGTCCGCACGCCGTGCAACGACTTCAAGAACTGGCAGCGGCTCAACGGCTACGACGACCGGGCCTGGGTCAAGCGGTTCGCGGTCCGTGCTCGCCCCGGTCCCTATCTCCGGGTGGTCCAGGAGGGCGAGGTGCGTGCCGGTGACGAGCTCACCGTCGTGCACCAGCCCGGCCACGGAGTGACCGTCTCCACCATGTTCAGGGCGATGATGACCGAGCATGCGTTGTTGCCGGAGCTGCTCAAGGTCGACAACCTCGCACGGGTCGCTCGTCGCAAGGTGGATACGTTTCGCGGCTGACCCGTGGACGATTCCGGGCATACCGCCATAGATAATCGCTAACTTGACTATATTTCTCGGACCCGGACACCTCCGCAGTGCTGTCAGCGCTACTGATGCTCCGGCTCCCCCCGCGAGAACGGTGCCCACATGACCCACGCCCAGCGTTCCCCCTTCCAACGCTCGTCGGCCCGGGTCGCCTCGATCGTCGCCACGGGCGGTGCCGGCCTGCTGGCCCTGATGCTCGCCACGAGCGGCGCCCCGGCGTACGCCGCCGATGCCACCGTCGGTCTCGGGATCACGAGGAGCTTCTCCGTCCTCGCCGGCAGTACGGTCACCAACACGGGGCCGTCGGTGCTTGGCGCCAGTGTCGGACTCGCTCCGGGGACGGACGTCGGCGGCTTCCCTCCGGGGAACACCGCCGGTAGCACGGAGATCGCCAACGAGGTGGCGGACAACGCCAAGTCCGACCTCGTGCTCGCCTACGACGACGCCCGCGGCCGACCCTCGCCGCCCGAAAACGTGATCTCGGCCGATCTCGCCGGACAGACCCTCCAGCCGGGGGTCTACAAGTCAACCAGCTCGATGGCCCTCAACGGCGCGCTGACGCTGAACGGCGGTCCGGACAGCGTCTTCATCTTCCAGGCAGGGTCCACGCTGATCACGGGCTCGAACTCATCCGTCTCCCTGACTGGTGGGGTGTCCGCCTGCAACGTCTTCTGGCAGGTCAGCAGCTCCGCGACGCTCGGCACGAACACCTCCTTCGTCGGCACGATCATGGCGCTGTCCGATGCCAGCCTGCTGACCGGGGCCCAGGTGACCGGGAGGGTGTTCGCACGCAACGGAGCGGTGACCCTGGACACCAACCGCATCAACGTCCCGACCTGCAACTCGGTGACGCCCCCGAGCGCCACCCCCTCCGCCACCCCCTCCGCCACGCCCAAGCCGATCCCGACGCCGATCGCCGGTGGAGCCGGCGGCAACGGCGGTGGCAACGGCGGCTCGGGCGGTGGCAACGGCGGTGGCACCGGCGGTGGCACTCCCACCACCACCACCACCACCACCATCACGACGGTCCCCGAGGGGCACCCCGAGACCGGCAGGGCACCTGCTCCGGCCCGTGACGGCGACCTGCAGCTGCTGCTGCTCGGCGGGCTCGCCGTGGGCGGTGCCACCCTGGCTGCCGCCCGCAGCCGCCGTCGGACCGTCCCCGTCACCGACTGAGCCATGGGATCCGGACTTTCAAGCTCCGGCACCCCGGGACCCCATCGCCGCACGACGTGGCGGTGGGTCTCGGTGATCCTGGCAGTGCTCGGGGCGGTGCTGGTGGGGCTGGCGCTGCAGGGCCTGGTCTCCGGGGATGCTCGCGACGACAGCGCCGCGTCCGCGCGCAACCCGGTCGTCGGGGCCACGGAGCCCGGACCGCGCACGAGCGCGCCGACCCAGGATGCGCCACCGAAGGTGCCACCCGTTCATCTGCGCATCCCGGCCATCGGTCTCTCGCAGGACCTGCTGCGCCTGGGCCTGAACCCGGACGGGACCGTGGAGGTCCCCACATCTAAGCAGGCGGACCTGCCCGGTTGGTACAAGCTTGGCCCGAGCCCGGGCCAGGTCGGGTCCGCGGTCGTCCTCGGGCACGTCGACTCGGTGCGAGGTCCCGCGGTGTTCTACCGGTTGCGCTCGCTCACCAAGGGGGACAGGGTCGAGGTCCGGCTCCGCTCCGGCACGCTCGCCCGGTTCGCCGTGCAGCGAGTGGTGACCTATCCGAACGAGAAGTTCCCGGCCCGCAAGGTCTATGCCTCCCACGGCTACCCGGCGCTGCAGCTGGTCACCTGCGGCGGCCGCTACGACCAGGAGACCGGCTACACCGCCAACGTGGTGGTCTACACCCGGATGGTCGACACGACCGCCTGAGGTATGGGCAATTCAACACAAGGTCGATAGACTTTGAGGATGAGTCGTCGTCCGCCGGACTTCTTCCTGATCGGGGCCCCCAAGGCGGGGACGAGTGCCCTGCACTCGGCTCTCGCCGCACACCCCCACCTGTTCATGAGCACGACCAAGGAGCCGAAGTACTACATGTGCGGGGACTCGCCGCCCCCGGCGTACAGGGGCCCGGGCGATGCGCACAGCAACCAGGAGTGGATCTGGCAGCGCGACCGCTACCTCGACCTGTTCGCCTCGGCCCCGGAGGGCAGCCTGCGTGGGGAGAGCACGCCGTTCTACCTCTACAACCGCGACGCTCGCCGTCGGATCGCCGTCGACCGGCCGGACGCCAAGCTGATCGCGGTCCTGCGGGACCCCGTGGACCGGGCCTACTCGAACTGGATGCACCTGTGGATGGACGGCCTCGAGCCGCTTGCCGACATCGTCGAGGCCGTCAGCCACGAGCAGAAGCGCATCGATGCGGGGTGGGCGCCGTTCTGGCACTACCAGGGCCTGGGGATGTACGGCCGCCAGGTCCGGGACCTCTTAGACCACTTCCCCCAGGAACAGGTGCTCCTGCTGCGTTACAGCACGCTCGTCGACGAGCCCGACGGGGCGCTGAACCGGGTCTTCGACTTCCTCGGCGTCGAGGGCCAGGAGATCGAGCAGCTTCCCCCGGACAACTCGCGGCCCTTCGTGCGCGACGGGGTCCGTGCCCGCACGGTGGGGCCGGTGATCCGGGCCGGTGCGGCCGTGGGCCAGTTCCTGCCGCCCAAGGTCTGGCGCACCGTGAGCAAGCCGTTGGTCAACCGGCTGCACAAGGGCGGCGACACCTCGCGCCCGCGGCTCACGCCCGAGCAGCGCAAGGCACTCCTCGCGCCGCACCTCGAGGACATCGCCCTTCTCGAGGAGATCAGCGGGGAGTCGTTCGACCAGTGGCGGACCTACCGCGACGGCAGCTCGTTCCGGAGCCGCCGGGACGGGGTCAGGCAGGACTCAACGTCGTGACCAGGTCGTGCGCCCCGTCGGGACGGGCCATCTCGAAGTAGAACCGCGTCGACCCGTCGGGGTTGTTCACCGCGGTGGCGTAGCGCAGGGCACCGTCGGAGTTCGGCGACCGCAGGACGGGCGACTCGGGATCCGGGAGCAGTTGGCCGGTGGCGTCGGCCCGCGCGACCGAGGTGGTCTCGTGCCAGTTGTCCTCGGCGCACGCCCGGCCGTCGTAGAGGACCACCAGCGGGTCGTGGGAGAGCACTGCCGTGACACGGGCGCCGCGGGCGTCCCAGGTGCCGGGGGTGGGCTCGAGCACCGTCCCGTGGCGGTGCCACGAGAGGCCGTCGGTGCTGGAGAGGTACGCCGTCGACATGCGGTCCTCCTCGCCGCCGTCCGTCAGTGGGTGCTCGCACAGCCACATCTCCCACAGGCCGTCACGCACGGTGATCACGGGGTCCTTGACCGCGACGGCTGCGTCGCCGGGCAGGACGACGGTCCGGCGCCCCCGGGGAAGGTCCTCGGGCCGGTCGGCGTCGAGGGCCTCGATCCACCAGTGCTTCGAGCCGGGGGTGGCGCAGGACAGATAGAGGCGCCAGCCGCCGTCGGGACGACGCAGGACGACCGGGCGCTCGAAGGACTCGGCCCCGAAGTCGTCGCGAAAGACCTGACAGACAGGGTCGAAGGACACGCCGTCGGTGGACCGGATGACGGCGGTCGCCAGCCCGCGGCCCTCGGCCAGCGGCCGGCGTACCCGGTAGGCGAGGTAGGTCACGCCGTCGACGAGAACCGCCGACGCCGCTCCGGCCCAGTTTCCCGGTCCGGCGCCCGGCGCGGGGACCACGACTTGGGGGGTTTCCGACATCGGGAGGGCAGTCTGCAGAAGGTCCATGTACTTAATCTACTGACTGACTCGCCTTTTGTGTGGTTGCGGGCGTCCACCAGTTCGAAAACAGATTCGCCGACGTTCCGGCAACCGGCGTGAGGCCGGGGATGCCAAGGCTTGACCTGTGATCTAGGTTACCTACCAGTCACCCACCACGACGGCCCGTTCGCGGACCCGCCCAGCCCTGCCAGGAGCACTCATGTCGCCCGTCAACACGGACACCTCCTTCATCGAGAACCGAGCGCCGAACATCGCCGTCCAGTTCCGCGACCGGGTCAACAAGAGTCCCGACGGGGAGGCCTACCGCTACCCGGCCGCCGACGGGGAGCCGTGGCTCTCGCTCACCTGGAAGGAGACCGGCGACAGGGTCGAGAAGCTCGCGGCCGGCCTGCTCTTCCTGGGCATCCAGAGCGAGCAGCGCGTCGGCATCGCCTCCGGCACGCGCGTGGAGTGGATTCTCGCGGACCTCGCGGTCATGTGCGCCGGTGGCGCCACCACGACCGTCTACCCCTCGACCATGGCCGAGGACGTCGCCTACATCCTCTCGGACTCCGAGTGTCACGTCGTCTTCGCCGAGGACGCCGAGCAGGTGGCCAAGCTGAAGTCGCACCGCACCGAGCTGCCGCACCTGGAGAAGGTCGTCGTCTTCGACGGTCCCTCCGACGGCGACTGGGTGATCGGCCTCGACGAGCTCAGCGCCCTGGGCGAGAAGCACCTCGCCGAGAACCCCGAAGCGGTGAGCCAGGCCATCGAGGCGATCGGGCCCGAGCACCTCGCCACGCTCATCTACACCTCTGGCACCACCGGCAGGCCCAAGGGCGTCCGGCTGCGCCACTCGTCCTGGACCTACGAGGGTGCCTCGATCCAGGCTCAGCAGATCCTCGACGAGAACGACCTGCAGTTCCTGTGGCTGCCGATGGCCCACTCGTTCGGCAAGGTGCTGCTCTCCACGCAGCTGGCCTGTGGTTTCGCCACCGCCGTCGACGGCCGGGTGGACAAGATCATCGAGAACCTCGCGATCGTGAAGCCGACCTTCATGGGCGCCGCGCCACGCATCTTCGAGAAGGCCCACGCACGCATCGTCACGATGCAGGCCTCCGAGGGTGGTGCCAAGGAGAAGATCTTCCTCGCGGCCTTCAAGGTCGGTCGTCAGGTCGACGCCCTCAAGCGCGAGGGCAAGTCGGTGCCGCTGACGCTCAGGCTGCAGCACGCGCTCTTCGACCGCCTGGTCTTCTCCAAGATCCGCGACCGCTTCGGTGGACGGGTGCGGTTCTTCATCTCCGGTGCGGCGGCGCTCAACCGTGACATCGCCGAGTGGTTCCACGCGGCGGGCATCTTGATCCTCGAGGGCTACGGGCTGACCGAGTCCTCGGCCGGCTCGTTCGTGAACCACCCCGACCACTACAAGTTCGGCACCGTCGGCCCCGTCGTACCCGGCAGCCGCGTGCGGCTCGGTGAGGGTGACGAGATCCAGATCGCCGGCCCCGGCATCATGGACGGCTACCACAACCTGCCCGACGAGACGGCGAGGACGCTGACCGAGGACGGCTGGCTGCGCACCGGTGACAAGGGTGCCCTCGACTCCGACGGCTTCCTGACCATCACCGGTCGCATCAAGGAGCTGTTCAAGACCTCCGGCGGCAAGTACATCGCCCCGCCGGCGATCGAGGCGAAGTTCAAGGCCGTGTGCCCCTACGCCAGCCAGTTCATGGTCTTCGGCAACGAGCGCAACTACTGCGTCGCGCTCGTCACCCTCGACCCGGACGCCATGGTGGGGTGGGCCGAGGAGAACGGCCTGGGCGGCAAGTCCTACGAGGAGATCGTCTCCGACGCCAGGACCCGCGAGATGGTCAGCGGTTACGTCGACACCCTCAACGGGCAGCTCAACCGGTGGGAGACCATCAAGAAGTTCGAGATCCTCGACCACGACCTCTCGGTCGAGTCGGGCGAGCTGACGCCGTCGATGAAGGTGAAGCGCAACGTCGTGGAGAACAACTACTCCGTGATGATCGACAAGCTCTACGCCTGAGGGTCACCCCGGACAGGACTCGTGCCCAGTCCCAGCCACGGCTGGGGCCGGGCACAGTCGTCTCACAGGGAGCCTGCCTAACGTCCCTGTCATGAGCGAGATCCACGACCACGACCACGACCGAGGCCTCTCCCACGACCTTCCCATCCTCGTGCAGCGCGCCCTGGGACGCCGCAGCGTGCTGGCACTCTTCGGCGGCGTGAGTGCCGTCGCCCTCGCGGGGTGCGGCACGGACGGCACCAGCGCCACGAGCACCGTCTCGGTCACCGAGGGGGAGATCCCCGAGGAGACGGCCGGCCCCTACCCGGCGGCCGGCTCGAACGGCCTCGACGGCGCGGCGGTCTCCCTCTGGCACTGCAACCGCGCGGGGGAGTACTCGATGTACTCCGACGCCGTGAAGGACCAGAACTACCTGCGCGGCGTCCAGGCGACCGACGCGAGGGGCTACGTCGAGTTCACGAGCATCTTCCCGGGGGCGTACTCCGGTCGCTGGCCGCACCTCCACTTCGAGGTGTACCCGAGCCTGGACGACGCGACCAGCGCGTCGAACAAGCTGCGCACCTCGCAG
>NZ_JAOPXP010000195.1 GCF_025965085.1 Marmoricola sp. | reverse complement strand
GTCGACGAGGTCGCAGCGCCGGACGGCGTTCGGGTGCGGACCTTCGAGCCCGGCGACGAGGAGGCCTTCCTCGAGGTCAACTCGCACGCCTTCGCGCACCACCCCGAGCAGGGCCACATGAGCATGGAGGACTTCCACGAGCGCATGAGCGAGCCCTGGTTCGACCCGGCCGGCCTGTTCCTCGCCGTACCCGCCGATCCGGGGCCCGGGGACCCGCCGCTCCTCGGCTTCCACTGGACCAAGGAGCACCGCGACGAGGACCCGCCGTACGGCGAGGTCTACGTCGTCGCGGTCAACCCCAAGGCCGCCGGCCGGGGACTGGGCACCGTCCTCACCGGTGTCGGCCTGCACCACCTCCGGGACCGTGGCCTGGACTCGGTGCTGCTCTACGTCGACGGTGACAACGCCCCCGCGATCGCCGTCTACACCGGCCAGGGCTTCCAGGTCGAGCGGACCGAGGTGCAGTACCGCGGGACCTCGGCCGGGCTCAGGACCGCCTGACAGGACCTCTCAGGCCAGTGCGCGACGCAGCCGCTGGGCGATCTCGGCGTTGTAGGACTTCGCCTCCCGGCCGACGCCGACGAGGTGCAGGAAGCCGTGGATCATCGACGGGTACCTCGTGGCCTCGACCTCGACGCCCTGCTTCTCCAGCAGCCGGGCGTAGGCCTCGCCCTCGTCGCGCAGCGGGTCGAAGCCGCCGGTGACGACGTACGCCGGCGCGATCCCCTCGGGGAAGTCCACGCGTCGCAGCGCCGAGGCATCGGGGACGGACTTGTCGGCGTCCTCGGCGAAGTAGGCCTCCTCGGCACCGTCCATGAACCTCTCGGTGAGCACGAACCCCTCGCGGAACAGGCGACGGCTCTCGGCCCGCTCGACGAAGTCGGCCCCCGGGTAGATCAGCAGCTGGAAGGCCAGCGGCAGGTCCTGCTCGGCGGCCCAGACCGCCGTGGAGGCCGAGAGGGAGCCACCGGCGGAGTCGCCGCCGACCGCGAGCCGCGTCGGGTCCGCGTTCACCTCGTCGGCGTGCTCGACCAGCCAGCGGTAGGCCGCCCGGCAGTCCTCGACCGCGGCCGGGAACTTGTGCTCGGGTGAGAGCCGGTAGTCGATCGAGAGCACCTGCACCCCTGACTGCTCGGCGATGAAGCGGCACGCCGGGTCGTGGCTCTCGAGGTCGCCGTACATCCAGCCGCCGCCGTGGATGAAGAGCATCGTCGGCGCCGGCTCCGCACCCAGACGCTCGGTCGGCGTGTAGAGCCGCGCCCGCAGGCTGCCCTCGGCCCCGTCGACCTCGAGGTCGCGCAGCGCCCCGATGGGCTGGCGTCCGCCGACCAGCAGCTGCTGGCGCAAGAGGGCGGCCCTGGCCTCGGTGAGCGGCAGGGTCTCCGCGGCCGGGATCCGGGCGAGCTGCTTCATGCGCAGCATCAGCTGCACCTCCGTGGACAGCGTGAGCCCGTCGACCACGGTCGGCCTACGGACCAGCATGCGCTGCACCCGGGGCGGGAGCCCGAGGAGCAGCTTGAGGAGGGAGGACTCGAGTGTGAAGCGGATGTCGGGCACGGTCGACAACCTATGACAGGAAAACCGCTGTTCACCTTCCGGTGTCAGACTTCATCACATGTCCTCCGACACCTTCCAGCAGGCCAGCGGCTCCGATGCGAGCGAGGGACCTCTCGACCCCAGCCTCCGCGTGGTGCCCGCTGACATCTTCGACGTCGACCCGCCCTACTCCCCGGAGGAGGCGGAGTTCGCCCCCGGCGAGTTCGAGGACCGCTTCCTGGACCGCGAGCTCTCCTGGCTGCGCTTCAACCAGCGCGTCCTCGAGCTGGCCGAGGACGAGAGTCTGCCGCTGCTCGAACGCGCGCGGTTCCTGGCCATCTTCGCCAGCAACCTCGACGAGTTCTTCATGGTCCGGGTGGCAGGTCTCAAGCGCCGGATCGCAGCCGGGGTCGCGGTGCGGGCCGCTTCGGGCCTGATGCCGCGCGAGGTGCTCGAACAGATCTGGCAGGTCACCGGCGAACTCGCCTCACGGCACGCGTCGGTCTTCCGCGACGACATCGTGCCGAAGCTCGCCAAGGAGGGCATCGAGCTGGTCCGGTGGGAGGACCTGGACCGCGAGGAGCAGAGGTACTGCAAGCGGCTCTTCAAGGAGCGCGTCTTCCCCGTCCTCACGCCGCTGGCGGTCGACCCGGCCCACCCGTTCCCCTACATCTCGGGGCTCTCGCTGAACCTCGCCGTCCTGGTCCGCAACCCGAAGACCGACAAGGAGCACTTCGCCCGGGTGAAGGTCCCCCCGATCTTCAGCCGGTTCGTGTCGCTGGGCAACCAGCGCTTCGTGCCCCTGGAGGACGTGATCGGCGAGCACCTCAAGCGACTGTTCCCCGGCATGGAGGTGCTCAGCGTCAACACCTTCCGGGTCACCCGCAACGAGGACCTCGAGGTCGAGGAGGACGACGCGGAGAACCTGCTGGCAGCGCTCGAGAAGGAGCTGCTCCGACGCCGCTTCGGGCCCCCGGTGCGGCTGGAGGTGCAGGAGAACATCGACCAGCACGTGCTCGAGCTGCTGACCAGCGAGCTGGGGGTGAGCGCCCCCGAGGTGTTCCGGCTGCCCGGGCCGCTCGACCTGCGCGGCCTGCACGACATCGCCGACCTCGACCGCGAGGACCTGAAGTTCCCCACCTTCGTCCCCGCGACCCACCCGCTGCTGGCCCCCGTCGAGTCGTCCTCGCCGGTCGACGTGTTCAAGGCGCTTCGGCGCTCCGACGTACTCCTGCACCACCCCTACGACTCGTTCAGCACGTCGGTCCAGCGGTTCATCGAGCAGGCCGCCGCCGACCCGCACGTGCTCGCGATCAAGCAGACGCTCTACCGCACGTCGGGTGACTCCCCGATCATCGACGCCCTGGTCGACGCGGCCGAGGCCGGCAAGCAGGTCCTGGTCATCGTCGAGATCAAGGCTCGCTTCGACGAGTCGGCCAACATCCGCTGGGCCCGCAAGCTCGAGCATGCCGGCTGCCACGTGGTCTACGGCCTGGTCGGGTTGAAGACCCACTGCAAGCTGGCGATGGTGGTGCGCGACGAGCCCGAGGGAATCCGCCGCTACACCCACATCGGCACCGGCAACTACAACCCGAAGACTGCCCGCATGTACGAGGACTTCGGGCTGCTCACCACCGACGAGGCCATCGGTGAGGACGTGGCGCACCTGTTCAACAACCTCAGCGGCTACTCGCGCAACGCGTCGTACGCCGAGCTGATGGTCGCCCCCGACTCGGTCCGCACCGGGCTGATCGACGCCATCCAGAACGAGATCGCCCACCACCGCGCCGGTCGCCCCGCCCGCATCCGGATCAAGGCCAACTCGATCGTCGACGAGGCGCTCATCGACGAGCTCTACCGCGCCTCGCGGGCCGGGGTGCCGGTCGACCTGCTGATCCGCGGGATCTGCGCCGTGCGCCCCGGGGCGAAGGGGCTCTCGGAGAACATCCGCGTGCGCTCGATCCTGGGCCGCTACCTCGAGCACAGCCGCGTCATGTGGTTCGCGAACGGCGGCGAGCCGACCGTGTGGATCGGGTCCGCCGACCTGATGCACCGCAACCTGGACCGGCGCGTCGAGGTGCTCGTCCGGCTCCCGTCGCCGACCGAGGTCGACGAGGTCACCCGCCTCCTCGACCTGGCCTTCGACGAGCACACCGCGGGCTGGGAGCTCGACGCCGACGGCATCTGGACCCAGGCCACCTCCCCCGACGACCAGCCGATGCGCAACCTCCAGGAGATGCTGATCGCCACCCACCGGCGCCGCCGGCTGCGCGCGGGCGTCTGAGGCCGCTCGCCGTCCGGCCCGGCGGCACGACCGCTCAGCAGGTCGCGAAGAGCAGCGGCCCGTCGTACAGCGCGGACAGCACGAAGCCGGTCTTCTGCTTGGGCCTCAGGTCGAGGATCACGTCGCTGCCGACCGCCTTGCTGGCGCTGAGGGTGAAGTTGTCGGTGAACGCGGTGCCGCGGCCGATGGCCTCGCCGACGGCGAGCCGGGCGCGCGGGCGCAGGTTCTTCTCGGCGCGGCCGGAGTCCTCGAAGTGGGCGGCGACGCGCAGGGTCCGGCTGGGCTGCATCGCCATCGCGAACCCGGCCAGAGGCGTCACGCCGCCGACCTGCTGCACGCGCGACTTCGCCCGGGACTCGTCGTTCGTGTCCGCCCGGGACATGGCGAGGTCGTCGCAGGCGAAGTCCCGGCCCCAGACCATCGCGTTGGCCGGGTCGCCGAGGTCGGAGGCCATGTCCGCGACGCCCGCGACGCCCGCGAACGACCCCGCGTCGCCCTCCGCCACCTTGGTCGCGCGCGCCGCGTAGCGGGCGTTGTCGCTGGAGACCACCAGCCCGCGGTCCTCGAGGAGCGAGACGTACTGCAGCTCGGG
>NZ_JAOPXP010000085.1 GCF_025965085.1 Marmoricola sp. | reverse complement strand
GAGGTGACGCACTTCCTCGCGGCTGATCTCAGGCATGGGTCGACCCAGCAGTGTCAGGCATGCGGGCCATCCTAGTCGCGGCCGCACGGCACGTTCGTGGGGCCTTGACCGCCCTGAGGTGGACCACCGGACGTCCACCTGTATCCACCCGCCGCATCCACCCGCCGCCGCGCGCCTCCTCCCCTTCGACCTTAGGCGACGACCGGCCGGAGACGCTCGCGGACCCGGAGGCGGCATCGTCGGAGACGCAGGGACCCTCCTGGTCGCGGTGGGGTTGCCGCTCGTCGCGCTCGTCGCGTGGTGGGCCCGGCCGCGTTCGCGCCACCAGCCTCCCGCTACCGTCGGGAGCACCCGACTGGAGGCGCATGAACCGGCACGACAAGACCTCACCGACCGCGTCCCTTCCGGCGGCAGCCCTGCGCTGGACCGCGGTGCTGGTCGTGCTGCTGCTCGCCGCGACCGGCTGCTCGATGTCGAGCGCCCAGAGCGACACGACCTCGTCCTCCCCCGGCCGCGCCAGGAGCGCGACCCCGAGCCCACTGAGGTACGTCGCCCTCGGTGACTCCTTCACCTCCGCTCCCCTCGTGCCCGTCACCGACGTCGCCCACGGGTGCTTCCGGTCATCGTCCAACTACCCCTCGCTGGTCGCGGACAGGCTCGGGGCCGAGCTCGACGACCGCAGCTGCGGCGGCGCCGAGCTGGCCGATCTCGACAGGAGCCAGTTCCCCGACGTCCCGGCCCAGCTCACGGCGCTGACGGCAGACACGGACCTCGTGACCATCGGCATCGGGGGAAACGACGGTGGCGTCTTCCAGCAGCTCACCAGCCGGTGTCCGGACCTGCGCTCCACCGACCCGTCCGGTGCGCCCTGCCGCACCGCACTGACCTCCGGCGGCGACGACGTCCTGGTCACGACGCTCGCGCGGACGGGCAGGAGGCTGGCGACCGCCCTGGCCCAGGTCAGGGCCCGGGCCCCGCAGGCCAGGGTGCTCGTGGTCGGCTACCCCCAGATCGTGGCCGCCGGCAGCCCCTGCCCGGAGCTGCCCCTGGCTCGCGGCGACTACGCCTGGGCCGCGAACGTCAACATGGCGCTCAACACCGCGCTGAGGAGCGCGGCCGCAGCCAGCGGCTCGACGTACGTCGACGTCTTCTCCCTGAGCAGGGGGCACGACATCTGCTCGGACGACCCGTGGATCAACGGCTCGGTGACGGACCAGAAGCGGGCTGCCGCCTACCACCCGTTCGCCGTGGAGCAGGTGGCCGTCGCGGATCTCGTGGCCGCGGCCGCCCGGGGCTGAGGTCCCTCAGACCGAGCCGTGCTCGAGGAGGTGCTTGAAGCCCGCCTCGTCGAGCACAGGTACGCCGAGCTGCTCGGCCCTCTCGGCCTTCGAGCCCGGGCTCTCCCCGACCACGACGTAGTCGGTCTTCTTCGACACGCTGGAGGAGGCCTTCCCGCCCCGGGAGAGGATCGCCTGCTTGGCACCGTCGCGGCTGAAGTCGACCAGTGACCCGGTCACCACGACGGTCTTGCCCTCCAGGGTGCGCGGCGTCGAGTCGTCGCGCTCGTCGGCCATCGTGACGTCGGCGGCCTTCCACTTGTCGACGATGGCGCGGTGCCAGTCCACCGCGAACCACGCCACCACGGCCTCCGCGATCGTGGGCCCGACTCCCTCGGCCGCAGCGAGCTCCTGCTCGGAAGCCGAGCGGATCGCGTGCATCGAGCCGAACTCTGCTGCCAGCGCCCGCGCCGCCGTGGGGCCGACGTGCCGGATCGAGAGCGCCACGAGGACCCGCCACAGCGCGGCCTGCCTGGCCGTGCCCAAGTTGTCCAGCAGCCGCTGCCCGTTGGCCGAGAGCACCGGCTGGTCGCCCTCGCCCTTCTTCGGCGCGCGGGTGAACAGCGCGGCCCGGCGCAGCTTGTCGGCGTCGAGGTCGAAGACGTCGCCCTCGTTCTCGATCACCCCGGCGTCCAGCAGCGCCACCGCGGCCTCGTAGCCCAACCCCTCGATGTCGAAGGCTCCCCGCCCTGCGACGTGGAAGACGCGCTCGCGCACCTGGGCGGGACAGAACTGGTGGTTGGGGCAACGGAGGTCCTTGTCGCCCTGCTTCTCCTGGACGAGCGTCGTCCCGCAGGCCGGGCACTCGGTCGGCATCGCCCAGGGCGGCGTCCCCTCGGGTCGCAGGGCCAGCACCGGGCCCAGGATCTCGGGGATGACGTCGCCCGCCTTGCGCAGGATCACTGTGTCCCCGGGGCGCACGTCCTTGCGCTTGACCTCGTGGGCGTTGTGCAGGGTCGCCATCTCCACCGTGGAACCGGCGACCAGGGTCTTCTCCATCCGCCCGAACGGCGTCACCCGCCCGGTGCGGCCGGTGTTGACCTCGATCGCGAGGAGCCTGGCGTTGACCTCCTCGGGCGGGTACTTGTAGGCGATCGCCCAGCGCGGGGCGCGGCTCGTCGACCCGAGCCGGCGCTGGAGGCTGACGTCGTCGACCTTCACCACGACGCCGTCGATCTCGTGCTCGACGTCGTGGCGGTGCTCGCCGTAGTGCTCGACGAACTCCTCCACGGTCTTGAGCCCCTGGACGACCCGGACCCGGTCACTGGTCGGCAGGCCCCACGCCTTCAGCGCGGCGTACGCCTGGGACTGGGCCTTCGGCTCGAAGCCCCTGCGGGCACCGATGCCGTGGCAGACCATCCCCAGCGCGCGGGTGGCAGTGACCTTGGGGTCCTTCTGGCGCAGCGAGCCGGCGGCGGCGTTGCGCGGGTTGGCGAACATCGGCTTGCCGGCGTCGACCATCGCCTCGTTGAGCCGTTCGAAGGCCTCACCGGGCAAGAAGACCTCACCCCGCACCTCCAGCAGGTCGGGGACCGGGAACTCCTCGCTGGCTCGAAGACGGTGGGGGATGGAGTCGATCGTCTTGACGTTGGGCGTCACGTCCTCGCCGGTGCGGCCGTCGCCGCGGGTCAACGCGCGCACCAGGCGACCCTTCTCGTAGAGCAGGTTGATCGCGAGACCGTCGACCTTGAGCTCGCAGAGGTAGGCCGGCTCCGTGATCCCGTCGCGAGCCAGGCGCGCGGCCCACGCCTCGAGCTCCTCGTAGGAGAAGGCGTTGTCGAGGCTCTCCATCCTCTCGAGGTGGTCGACCGCGGTGAACTCGGTGGAGACCGCGCCGCCGACCTTCTGGGTGGGCGAGTCGGGCGTGCGGAGTTCGGGCAGCTCCTCCTCGAGCTCTTCGAGCCGGCGCATCTTGGCGTCGAACTCGGCATCCGAGAGCGTCGGGTCGTCCTTGACGTAGTAGCGCCAGCGGGCGTCCTCGACCTCCTCGGCCAGGGCACGGTGCTCCTGCCGCTGGTCGGCGAGGGGGTCCTTCGCGGCGGTGTTGTCGGTCGTCGTGTCCGTCACGGGGTCCATCTTGCCGGGTCGCGCCGACAGCGATGCCGCATGTCTGGCGGCAGTGGGGAACCCCTGACAATAGGGCAGGGCAGCCATCCGGTGCCCGGGTCGCTCCGAACCACCGCCGGACGATTGGAGTCACGCATGTCCTCTCCCGGACTGACCCGCAGGGACCCGGCGCAGGCGACGCACGGCATCGTGCTGATGCTGCACGGCGGTGCCCAGACCGGCCTCCGGCCCGTCGGGGGACGGAGTGCCTCGTTGCGGCGTACGACGACGATGCGCGACGTCCTCGAGCCCCGGGTGCTCCGCGCCGGGATGTCGCTGTGGCTGCTGCGCTTCGGCGTCCGCGGCTGGAACCACGGCGTCGGCGACCCCTCTCCCGTGCCGGACGCCCGCTGGGCGCTGGACATGGCCGCGCAGGAGCACCCCGGCGTGCCCGTCGTGCTCCTGGGTCACTCGATGGGCGGCCGGACGGCTGTGCACGTCGCCGACCACCCCAGCGTCGTGGGCGTCGTCGGCCTGGCGCCGTGGCTCGAGCCCTCCGATCCCGTGAGCACCCTCGCCGGGCGGCACCTCGTCGCCGGTCACGGGAGCCGGGACAGGATCACCTCGGCACAGATGACCCGGGCCTATGTCGACCAGGCGCGGACCGTGGCCGCCTCGGCCGAGTTCGTCGACATGGGGCGGCTGGGCCACTACATGCTGGCGAGCCCGCAGAAGTGGAACCGGTTCGCGCTCCGCTCGACGATGCAGATCTTCGACCGTTCCCGGCAGCACACGAGAGCGGTGGGCGGGGAGTCTCCCGAGCCTGCCCACTGACCGTTCCAGGTCGTGGCTGACCAAGCCCCAGCGCCCGACGGAATGCTCCGCGACTCAGGACAGTTGACACAGGCAATGTCTTCCACCTCCTCGCCGACCGCCCCCGCAGCTGTCCACCGCGTCCCGATCCTCGTCGGCCTGCTGTTCGGGCTCGCTGGGCTGGGCAGCTCGTCGGCCGCGATCGTGCTGCCGGTGCTCGGCTCGGATCTCGACGTCAGCACCGCTGTCAGTGTCTGGGCGATCAGCCTCTACGCGTTGATGCTGGCGGTCGCGACCGCGGTCTACGGGCGCGTCTCGGACCTGGTCGGCATCCGTCTCCCGCTGGTGGTCGGCGTCGGGCTGATGGCGGTCGGCGCCCTCGCCGGCGCCCTGGCCCCCAACTTCGGCACGCTGCTCGCGGCCCGCCTGCTCCAGGGGGCAGGTGCTGCCGCGGTACCCACCCTGGGCGTGGCCATCGTCAGCGAGCTGTTCTCGGGCTCGGCGAAGGGCAGTGCCCTCGGTCGGGTGGCGGGGCTCGCAGCCGCCGTCGGCTGCCTCGGTCCGCTGGCGGGCGGCGTCCTCGAAGGGCTGCTCGGCTGGCGCTTCGTGATCGCCCTCCCCATGCTGGGCATCCTGCTCGTGCCCCTGCTGTGGCGCGCCGTACCGACCACCGGCAGCGGCGCCCGGCTCGACCTCTTCGGCGCCGCGCTCGTCGCCGCCACCGCCTCCGGTGTCGTGCTGCTCGTCCAGTCGCCCTCGACCGGCCCCGTCGTGGCGGCCGTCGGCGGGACCCTGGCCGTGCTCGGGATCCCTGCGGTGGCTGCCTGGGTGCGCCGACGCCCGAACGGCTTCCTGCCCGCGGCGGTCATCCGCAACGCCGCCGTCGTGCGCAGCGCGGTCGCGGCCGGTGCCGTGCCCGCCGCCTGGTTCGCCCTGCTGATCGCCGTTCCTGCCGTGCTCGTGGGGCAGGGCTGGGAGCCGTGGCAGGTCGGTGTCGCGCTGCTCCCGAGCGCCGTGACGGGTCTGACCGCGCCCCGCGTGGCGGGTCCGCTGCTGGAGCGCGTGGGTCCGACGAGGTCCCTTGCACTCGCCGCGCTGGTGGCAGCCGTCTCGATGGCGGTCGCCTCCCTCGGCGCGCACGCCACCTCGGCGACCCTGCTGGTGACCGCCGTGGTCGGCGTGACGTTCGCCTTCGGCCTGGGTCAGCCCGCCCTGATGGAGGCCGTCGGAGACGCGGTCAGCGACGATGTGCGCGGCGTCGCCCTCGGTATCGCCACGCTGTTCTTCCTGGTCGGCGGTGGGGTCGGGTCTGCGGTCGTGGGTGGACTGGGCGCGGTGCTGGGCATGCCTGCGGCCCTGCTGCTTCTCGCGGCCCTGCCCCTGGCGGGCATCGTCGCGCTCGTGCCCCAGTGGCACACGGTCCGCGAAGCCTAGAAGCCCGTTCGTGCGTCCGCGGGCGGATGGTGAGCGAACGGACGTGTTCGAGGTCACCACGAATGGCGAAACGACCAAGACCGTGGTTTCGTCGTACCAGAGGACGCCCACCTTCGACCCTTAGGAAACATGGCTCAGGACAAAGAAGAACGCACGCTCGGACTCTCCCCGGCGCAGGTCGCCGGCAGTGCCCTCGCAGCGGTCTCCGGCGCTCTCCTCGCGTCCTTCGCGGGCACGACGGGCACGATCATCGGCACCGCGGTCGGCAGCGTGGTCGCGACCGTCGGCGCAGCGATCTACACCTGGTCGCTGCGGCGCACGAGTGCCGCCGTACGCCGCACGGCCGCCCAGGTCCGTCAGACGGCCCTGATGGCAGGACCGCTGCCGCGCACCGTCGCCCAGGGTCCCCTGCGCTCGCGGAACGGCAAGGACTCCCCCACCCCGGCGGAGGCCGACGCGAAGGCCGGGGCTGCTGCCGACGACGAGGACACAGCCACCGACACGGAGTCCATGGGGCGGTCCGTGCCCTGGGGCAAGGTCGCCCTCGCCAGCGCCGGGGTGACCGCGGTCGTGCTCGGCGGGATCACCACCGTCGAGGCCTTCACCGGGCACCCCATCGCCTCACTGGTGCGCGGGGACAGCTCCCAGGGCACCAGCGTCGGCGACCTGGTGGGCAACGCGCCCAAGAAGGCCCCGAGGCACAAGCAGCCCACCGATCGGACGACGCCGTCGGACAACGCCTCGCAGACACCGACTCCGAGTACCGGGACGAGCCAGACGCCCGGCGTGCCCGGGACCTCGGTCACACCCACCCCCGCCCCGACCCCCACCCCGGAGCCGAGCCCCACCGCGCCCTCGAGCGAGCCCCCCGTCACTCCTCAGGGTGGTCCGGCAGCGTCCCCGTCCGCCCTGCCCTGACGGCGGTTCCCCGAACTTCCTGCAGGCTTTTCGGCCCCCGGGAATGGATCTCCCCCTCCACGGGTTCGGCACGGTGAACGTGATGAAACGAAACCGTTTCGTTTCATCCCACAGGGCCGGAGGGGGACGCCGTGCGCAAGCTGAGGACTCCCCGTCCCCGTGTGGCGGGTGAGCGCGAGGACGAGATCCTCGAGGCCACCCTGCACCTTCTCCTCGAGGTCGGCTACGACCGCCTGACGATGGACGCGGTGGCCCGCCGCGCACGGGCCAGCAAGGCCACGCTCTACCGCCGCTGGGAGAGCAAGCCGAGCCTGGTCGTCGATGCCATGGTCCGCGCCAAGCAGGCGCCCAGCCCCGACGAGCACGACACCGGGTCGCTGCGCGGGGACCTGGTCAGCACCTTCTGCGGCTCGCACGGCCTGGCGCACGACGCCACCGGGCTCCTGGGCTCGGTGATCACCGCGCTGTCCAGCGACCCGGAGTTCGCCCAACTGTTCCGCGAGGCGTTCATCGCCCCCAAGGTCGCGGCCTCCCAGGCCATCTACACCCGCGCCATCGAGCGCGGAGAGATCCCGGCGGACGTCGACGTCGACATCATCGCCCCGGCCCTGGCGGGCATCCTGCTCCACCGGTCCTTCGTGCTCGGCATCGTCCCCGACGACGCCGACATCGAGCGCGTCATCGACCACGTGATCCTCCCGGCGGTGGGCCACCCCACGGCCGCCGTACGGACCTCCGGCTCGACCAACCAGAAAGACAGGACGTCATGACCGACACGACCACGGCAAGGCCCGCCCCCGACGGAGTGGCACCCCCCGGCGCCGCCAAGGCCCCCGCCCACCTTGGCTGGGCACTGGTCCTCATCTCCGTCGCGCAGCTGATGGTGGTGCTCGACAGCACCATCGCCAACATCGCGCTTCCCTACATCAAGGCCGACCTCGGCTTCACCGACGCCGGCCTGACCTGGATCGTGACCGGGTACGCCCTGGCCTTCGGTGGTCTCCTGCTCCTCGGTGGGCGCCTGGGCGACCTCTACGGGCGCCGCAAGGTGTTCATGGCAGGTCTGGCGATCTTCGCGATCGCCTCGCTGATCGGAGGCATCGCGGCCAACGAGCCCATCCTGCTCGCCGCGCGCGGCCTGCAGGGTCTCGGGGCGGCCCTCGCGTCCCCCGCGGCCCTGGCCCTGATCACCACCACCTTCCCGGCCGGCCCGGCGCGCAACCGCGCCTTCGCGGTGTACGCCGCCAAGTCGGGCGCCGGCGCCGCGGTCGGTCTGATCCTCGGTGGCTGGCTCACCGGCTCCACGCTCGACGTCTTCGGCACCTCCGTCGACGGGTGGCGCACGACCTTCCTGATCAACGTGCCCATCGGCCTGGTGGCCGCGGCGCTCGCCCCTCGCGTCTTCGCGGAGTCCGAGTCGCACCCGGGCGAGCTGGACATCCCCGGCGCCCTCACCGGCACCCTCGGCCTGCTCGGCGTCGTCTACGGTCTCTCGCGGGCAGCGCAGGAGGGCTGGACCGACACGGTGACCCTGGTGACCCTCATCGCGGGGCTCGCCCTGCTCGCCTTGTTCGCGATCGTCGAGAGCCGCGCCGAGCACCCGCTCCTGCCCTTCCGGATCTTCCAGAACCGCACCCGCGCCGCCAGCTTCGTGGCGATGATGCTGATGCCCGCGGCGATGTTCTCGATGTTCTTCTACCTGAGCCTCTACATCCAGAACGTCATGGGCTTCAGCCCGCTCAAGGCCGGCTTCGCGTTCCTGCCGTTCTCGGCCGGCATCGTGGTGGCCGCCGGCCTCTCGTCCAACCTGATCAACCGGATCGACCCGCGAATCCTCGCCGGGACCGGCACCGTGATGGCCGCCGCAGCGCTGTTCGGGTTCTCCCGGCTGCCCTACGACACGTCGTTCCCCACCACCGAGGTGACCGGCAGCTACGCCACCGACATCCTGCCGTTCATCGTGCTGATGTCGCTGGGCATGGGCATGACCTTCGTCCCGCTCACCCTGACCGCCGTGCACCACGTGCGGTCCGAGGACTCGGGCATCGGCTCCGGCGTGCTGAACACCATGCAGCAGGTCGG
>NZ_JAOPXP010000176.1 GCF_025965085.1 Marmoricola sp. | reverse complement strand
ATGCACGAGGACGGCGTGGAGATCTGGGGCGACGGGTCGACGTTCAAGGGCAACGACATCGAGCGCTTCTACCGCTACGGCCTGCTGGCCAACCCGTCCTTGCGCATCTACAAGCCCTGGCTGGACGCAGAGTTCGTCGCCGAGCTCGGCGGCCGCGCGGAGATGAGCCAGTGGCTCGTCGAGCACGACCTGCCCTACCGCGACAGCAAGGAGAAGGCGTACTCCACCGACGCCAACATCTGGGGCGCCACCCACGAGGCCAAGATGCTCGAGCACCTCGACGTCTCCCTGGAGACCGTCGACCCGATCATGGGGGTGAAGTTCTGGGACCCCACGGTGACGATCGAGCCCGAGGACGTGCGGATCCGGTTCGAGTTCGGGCGCCCGGTCGCGGTCAACGGCACGACCTACGACGACCCGGTCGCCCTCGTGCACGAGCTCAACACCATCGGCGGACGTCACGGCATCGGGATGTCCGACCAGATCGAGAACCGGATCATCGAGGCGAAGTCGCGCGGCATCTACGAGGCGCCGGCCATGGCGCTGCTCTGGATCGCCTACGAGCGGCTGCTGAACGCCGTGCACAACGAGGACACCGTCGCCAACTACCACGCGCAGGGACGCCGTCTGGGACGGCTGCTCTACGAGGGCCGCTGGCTGGACCCGCAGGCGCTGATGGTGCGGGAGTCGCTGCAGCGCTGGGTGGCGTCGGTCGTCACCGGCGAGGTGACGCTCCGGCTGCGTCGTGGCGAGGACTACTCGATCCTGCGCACCTCTGGCCCGGCGTTCTCCTACCACCCGGACAAGCTCTCGATGGAGCGCACCGAGCACGCGGCGTTCGGTCCGACCGACCGGATCGGCCAGCTGACGATGCGCAACCTCGACATCGCCGACTCGCGCGCCAAGCTGGAGGAGTACGCCACCCACAGCCAGCTGCTCGACCAGACCCACCTCATGGGCGAGCTCGAGCCGGGCGGCGCCGACCGCATCGCCCGCAACCCTGCCGCCGAGGGGGACGCCGGCGACCTCGCCCTGGACAACGTCGCCATGGAGATCGGCACCGACTGAGTCCCAGCCCGACCGACCGATCCCTGATACGAAAGGCACCATGAACGACGGAACCGGTGGCACCAACGCGGGCGCACTGTGGGGCGCGCGCTTCGCCGGGGGCCCCAGCCCCGAGCTCGAGGCGCTCTCGCGCAGCACCCACTTCGACTGGCGGCTGGCGAGCTACGACTTGGACGGCTCACGCGCCCATGCGAACGCGCTGCAGCGGGCGGGACTGCTCACCGACGAGGAGCTCGACGGCCTGCTGACCGGCATCGACGAGCTCGACCGTCGGGTGAAGGCGGCCGAGCTGCTGCCGTCGCCGTCCGACGAGGATGTCCACGGCGCCCTGGAAGGGGCACTCGTGGAGCTGGTCGGTCCAGATCTCGGGGGGAAGCTGCGCGCCGGTCGCAGTCGCAACGACCAGATCGCCACGCTGTTCAAGGTCTTCCTGCGTGACCACGCGCAGGTACTCGCGGGGCTGGTCCTGGACCTCGTCGACGCGATCGCCGACCAGGCCGAGCGCCACCACGGCGCGATCATGCCGGGTCGCACGCACCTCCAGCACGCCCAGCCGGTGCTGCTCAGCCACCACCTGCTGGCCCACGCCTGGCCCCTCGTCCGCGACGTGTCGCGCCTGCGCGACTGGGACGCCCGCGTGGCGGCCGACTCGCCGTACGGCTCGGGTGCCCTCGCCGGGTCCAGCCTGGGACTCGACCCGGAGGCCGTGGCGGCCCACCTGGGCTTCGCGGGCAGCACGGCCAACTCGATCGACGGCACCGCCTCGCGTGACTTCGTCGCCGAGTTCGCGTTCGTCACGGCGATGATCGGCCTCGACATGAGCCGGCAGGCCGAGGAGATCATCCTGTGGGCCACGCGCGAGTTCGGGTTCGTCACGCTCGACGACGCCTTCTCGACGGGGTCGAGCATCATGCCGCAGAAGAAGAACCCCGACATCGCCGAGCTCGCACGCGGCAAGGCCGGACGGCTGATCGGCAACCTGACCGGGCTGCTCGCCACGCTCAAGGCGCTGCCGCTGGCCTACAACCGTGACCTCCAGGAGGACAAGGAGCCGGTCTTCGACTCCGTCGACACCCTCGAGGTCCTGCTGCCCGCGTTCACCGGTCAGGTCGCCACGCTGCGCTACGACACCGCGCGGATGGCCGAGCTGGCACCCCAGGGCTTCTCCCTGGCCACGGACGTCGCCGAGTGGCTCGTCCGTGAGGGAGTGCCCTTCCGCGTGGCCCACGAGCTCGCTGGCGTGTGCGTACGCCGCTGCGAGGAGCTCGGTGTCGAGCTCGACGAGCTGACCGACGAGCAGTTCGCGCAGATCGACCCGCGCCTCACACCGGCAGTGCGTGACGTGCTGACCGTGGAGGGCTCGGTCTCCTCGCGCAACGGTCGCGGCGGCACCGCTCCCGACCGGGTCGCCGAGCAGCTCGCGGAGCTCCGGGCGGCGGTGGCGGAGCACCGCGGCTGGCTGCGGTGACCCTCCTGGACGTGCTCGCAGGCCCGGTCCTCGATGCCGCCCCACGCCTGCTCGGCGCGAGGTTCACCCACGGCGGCGTGACGGTCCGGCTCACCGAGGTCGAGGCGTACGACGGCTCACACGATCCCGGCTCCCACGCGCACAACGGTCGGACGAACCGCAATGCGGTGATGTTCGGTCCGCCTGGGCACCTCTACGTGTACTTCACCTACGGCATGCACCACTGCTGCAACATCTCGTGCGGACCCCAGGGGGAGGCGAGCGCGATCCTGCTCCGCGCCGGTGAGGTGGTGGACGGCATCGAGATCGCCCGCGAGCGCCGACCCGGCTCCCCGGACCGGGACCTGGCCCGCGGACCGGGCCGGCTGTGCCGGGCGCTGGGCATCGACCGCAACGACAACGGTCTCGACCTGCGTGACCAGCTCGTGCTCGACACGCCACCGCCCCACATCAGTGCCGGACCACGCGTCGGCCTCCGGCTCGCTGCCGAGCGACCGTGGCGCTTCTGGGCCACCGGCGACCCGACCGTCAGCCGCTACGTCCCGGCCAAGAAGCGCTAGTAGACCGCCTTGGCCGCGGCGGGTGCGTCAGCGACGACGGCGTCCGCGCGCATGGCCTTGACGATCTGGAGGTCCGGCGTCGTGCGTGCCGTCCAGCCCCACACACGCAGGCCGGCGGCGTGGTACGCGTGGACCCGGGGGATCGACAGCGACGAGAGCTGCGCGGCGACCACCGACGCGCCGATCGCCTTGACGGTGCTGGGTTGCGGCATGCCCTGGGAGACCAGCACCGTGCGGAGGCGGGGCTCGAGCGAGCGCAGCGGCGCGAGGCGACTGCCGTAGGAGGACTGCACCCAGGTGCGGTCGGCGAGCCGGTGCGCCCGGACGACCGACACGACCTTGTCGAGGTCGTCCTGGCTCATCCTCGTGTCCTTGAGGTCGGGCACGATGGCCCGGTCCACCGAGGCGGCGTACGCCGCGACCTCGTCGAACGTCGGGATCACCTGCGCCCCCACCCGGCACCGCGCCCGCAGTGCGGCGGCGGTCCACGAGGACACGAAGCCCTTGCAGTTCGTCGTCCGGTCCACCGACCTGTCGTGCATCAGCACCAGCTCGCCGTCGGCGGTGAGGCGCAGGTCGAACTCCAGCATGTCGACGTGCGGCGTGGCGAGCTTCATCGCCCCGAGCGTGTTCTCCCCGGTGCGCGTCGTGACCTGCCCGCGATGCCCCAGGATCGTCGGACTCGGCAGCTGTGCCCGACGGCCCGGCTCGGCCGCCACCGCCGACCACGTCCGGGCGTTCACCCGTCCGGTGACGGGGAGCCCGAGCCTGAACTGGAACTGCCGCACGGCACGCGCCGTGGCAGCGCGGTAGCGCTTGTCCACGGCCGAGGAGCGCAGCAGGGAGAGCCGTGCCAACCGGGCCTCCAGGGCGCGCACGGAGGGCCCGCGGCTCCCCGGGTGGAGGTGCATCCGTCTGGCCTCCGCGGAGGGGGCGGTCACAACGAGGAGCGAGAGGACGAGGCAAGCGAGCGCGAGGCCCGAGAGACGCCGGCGTTGCTTCATGGGAAGGCCTTAGGTGGGCTGCAGCGAATGCCGCGAGACTACGTCCCGGGCGCCGCCCTGGCGACCGGGGACGGTCGTCGTTGAGACGGACCCGCCGGCACGAGCCCCGACACGACCGCCGCCGCTCCAGACCCGCACCGTGACGGTGGCCCGGCATGGGTAACGTGACCACGACCAACGAACGCCGACGAGAGGCGCCCCATGTCCACCCGCGAACACCTGTACAGCGTCGTCGCCAGCCTGCAGCCCGTGGTCCAGGGTGTCTCTGCCCAGGACCTGGGGGCCCCGACCCCCTGCGCCGAGTTCGACGTGCGCACCGTGGCGAACCACATGCTCGGCACCGTGGAGGCCATGCGTCGCGTGGGTGCGGGCGAGCCGCTGGACGCGCAGGACCCCTGGGGCACCAACGGGGACAACGTGCGCGAGCAGTGGCGCGACGACCTGAGCCGCAAGCTCACCGAGTTCGCCGACGCGTGGAGCCGGACCGATGCTTGGGAGGGCGACGCCCTCGACGGCGCGATGCCCCGGCGGGTGATCGGCGACATGGGCCTGGTCGAGGTCATGCTGCACGGCTGGGACCTCGCCAGGGGGTCCGGCCAGGAGGTGCAGTACGACGACTCCGCGATCGAGCGCGCGCTCGAGGTCATGGACGAGATCGGCGAGCAGGGCCGCTCCCAGGGTGCCTTCGGCCCCGAGGTCGAGGTGCCCGACGACGCATCGCCCTTCGCGAAGGTGCTGGGCAAGTCCGGCCGCGATCCGGAGTGGACCGCGTGAGCGTCGACCCCGGCCTGCTGGACGACCTGGAGTGGCGCGGGCTGATCGCGCACTCGACCGACCCCGAAGCGCTGCGGGAGGCGCTGACCGAGCAGCCCGTCCGGTTCTACGTCGGCTTCGACCCGACGGCCCCGAGCCTGCACATGGGCAACCTCGTGCAGATCCTCACCGCCAAGCGGCTGCAGCTGGCCGGGCACACGCCGTACGCCCTGGTGGGCGGCGCGACCGGCATGATCGGCGACCCCCGTGACTCCGGCGAGCGCACGCTGAACTCGCTGGACACGGTCAAGGAGTGGGTCCAGAAGGTCCAACGCCAGATCGAGCCGTTCCTGGACTTCGAGGGACCCAACGCGGCCACGATGGTGAACAACTACGACTGGACTGCGAGCCTGTCGACCATCGACTTCCTGCGCGACATCGGCAAGCACTTCCCGGTCAACCGCATGCTCGCTCGCGACGTCGTGAAGAGCCGGCTCGAGGCGGGCATCTCCTACACCGAGTTCAGCTACGTGCTGCTCCAGTCGATGGACTTCCTCAATCTCTACCGCGACCACGGGGTGCGCCTGCAGTTCGGGGGGAGCGACCAGTGGGGCAACCTCACCGGTGGTGTCGAGCTGATCCGGCGCCATGAGGGCGGCAAGGCCCACGCGTTCGCGACGCCGCTGGTCACCAAGGCCGACGGCACGAAGTACGGCAAGACCGAGGGCGGTGCCCTGTGGCTCGATCCGGAGATGATGTCGCCGTACGCCTTCCACCAGTTCTGGCTCAACGCCGAGGACGACAAGGTCGGCGAGCTGCTGCGCATCTTCACCTTCCTCTCGCGTGAGGAGATCGAGGACCTCGAGGCCCAGACCGCCGAGAAGCCGTTCCTGCGCGCGGGACAGAAGGCGCTGGCGGACGCCGTGACGACCGTGGTCCACGGGGCGGAGGAGACCGAGCACGCCAAGGCGGCTGCCGCGGCACTCTTCGGCGGCGGTGACCTGCGTGAGCTCCGTGGCGAGACGCTGGCGGCAGCGCTCCGGGAGGCTGGTGCCACGCAAGCTGCCCGCGGTACGCCGGTGGTGGACCTGCTCGTGGAGGCCGGTCTCGTCAAGAGCAAGGGCGAGGCGCGGCGGACGATCTCGGAGGGCGGCGCCTACCTGAACAACGAGCGCATCACCGACGTCGAGCACGTCCCTGGTGAGGACGACCTGATCGCCGGGAGCTGGCTGGTGCTCCGGCGGGGCAAGAAGAACCTCGCCGGCGTGGAGATGCGCTGAGCAGATGACCGCGGCGAATACCGGGCGCTGGCTCGACCAGGTGGAGTCACTCGCCCGGGAGGCCCTGCCCGCCGCCGTGTTCCGCTACGTCGCCGAGGGGGCCCGCGAGGAGATCACGCTCGGTGAGGCAGAGGCTGCGTGGCGGGCGATCAGGATCGCGCCGCACATCCTGCGCGACGTCCTGCACGTCGAGACCTCGACCCGGCTGCTCGGCACCACCGTCGACCTGCCCCTGGGGATCGCGCCCATGACGCTCCAGCGGGCGGCCGACCCGGAGGGGGAGGTGGCGATGGCCCGCGCGGCCGCGCTCTGCGGCGTACCCGTCGTCGTGTCGAGCAATGCCGGCAGCACCTTCGCGGACATCGCGTCCACCGGCGCGACCTGGTGGCTCCAGCTCTACGTGCCTGAAGCCCGCCAGGAGGCGGCGCCGCTGCTGGAGGCTGCCGTGGCCGCCGGCGCCGCTGCGGTGGTCCTGACGGCCGACGCACCCGTGCTGGGCACGCGCTACCGCTCCCCGGAGGGGCCGCACGTGTGGGAGATGGCCGACGCCTCCTGGGTGGGGGCCAACGCGGCCACCGTCGGGGTCCAGCCGCAGGACCGCGCCAAGGCCCTGGACCTCGGCCCCGCCGACATCGCCTGGTTGGCATCGGCGACGGGGCTGCCCGTGGCGGTCAAGGGTGTGCTGCGTCCCGACGATGCTGCCGCCTGCGTGGCTGCAGGGGCGAGCGCCGTGTGGGTCTCCAACCACGGAGGGCGACAGCTCGACCAGGCAGTCGCCACCGCCGGGTGCGTGGCCGCGGTGCGTGCAGCCGTGGGAGAGAAGGCACAGGTGTACGTCGACGGGGGAGTGCGCTCGGGGCTGCACGCACTGCTCGGCGTCTCCCTGGGGGCGGACGCCGTGTTCGTGGGGCGCCCGATGTTCCACGCCCTCGCCGCGGGCGGATCCGACGGTGTGGTCCGGGCGCTGGCAGAACTGGGGTCGGAGCTCGTCGAGACGATGCGGCTGTGCGGCGCCTCCACCCTGGGCCAGACGCGGGGAATCGCCAGCCCTGACAGGGGATGGCGGCCCTGAGGCCGCCGGCCAGGGACGCCGAAGTGCCGCTGACCTGCGTGAAGAGTCTCTGTGACCGGGGCCACCCCGAGCCGATTTGACGGTGGTCCCGCAGGCGCATAGTGTTCTACTCGTTGGGCCGGAAGAGCGGGACGCAAGACCGAGAGGTCAAGCGGACGGAACCGGACCAAAACCCTAAAACGAACACCTCAGCCGAGGTGGTCCGGGTGCGCGCACTAGCGGCTCCGGAACGCCACGGTCAACAGTGTACGCCAGGGGGCTGGGCCAGGCGGATCGGATTTGACTCCGTGAGACCAACCCGGTAAGTTTTTGCAGGTTGCCCCGCAGAACGGCCGAGAGGCCCGACTCCGGTGCGCGCTTGATCCTTGAGAACTCAACAGTGTGCCAAAAGTCGACGAATTAATTATACCCGTCCGACTGACCTGATCCGGCCTGGCCGGGGATTCGACGTCGGCGGTTCCTTTGGTAAGACAAACGATGATTCTGACAATAGTCAGTGAAATCGTTCTCTTGCCGGGATGAAAACACCAAGAATTGACAGCTGCTCTGAGTGGCTGTCGCAAGAATTCAACGGAGAGTTTGATCCTGGCTCAGGACGAACGCTGGCGGCGTGCTTAACACATGCAAGTCGAGCGGTAAGGCTCCTTCGGGAGTACACGAGCGGCGAACGGGTGAGTAACACGTGAGCAATCT
>NZ_JAOPXP010000118.1 GCF_025965085.1 Marmoricola sp. | reverse complement strand
CGCGACTCGGGGATGGCCCAGCCACCGTCGATCAGCACCAGGCCGTCGTCGGTCTCGACGACGTACACGTTGACTGCGCGCAGCCCGTCCATCGGAAGCGGCAACGGCAACCGGTGCACCCCGGGAGACACCTCGAAGGCACCCGGCTCGGTCCACTCACCGCGACCGGCCCGATCTGTGACCGGACCGCTGCCGGGTTGGCGTGAGCTCACCCGGCGGACGCTACCAACCCGCGTCCGGTGATCGGCGACCGGTGGAGCGCCTTGCCCCGATGCGGGTACACCCCAGTAGCGAGGAGGTGACGGCTCCGGTCGACGCCCTCGCGTGACGGACCGTCGAAGGAGGAGACATGGCCACCGAGAAGGACCTGCAGCGGCAGGCGGAGCTGGCCCAACGGTTCGTGGCCCTGGCAGACACGCTGGTCGACGACTTCGACGTCGTCGAGGTGCTCGACGGCCTGGTGCGAACCTGTCTCGACCTGCTGGACGTCGACGAGGCCGGACTGCTGCTCAACGACTCCGAGGGCAGCCTGCAGCGGGTGGCGTCCTCCAGCGAGGAGGCGCGGCTCCTCGAGCTCCTCCAGGTGCAGACGCATGAGGGTCCCTGCGTCGAGGCCGTGCAGACGGGCACGACGATCGTCGTACCCGACATCGACTCGACCCGCGACCGCTGGCCGACCTTCGCCGCGAGGGCGACCGCGGACGGCTTCCGCTCCGTCTACGCGTTCCCGCTGCGCCTGCGGGAGGCCACCATCGGCGGCCTCAACCTGTTCGCCGCCGCGCCGTACGCGCTCGATGAGGAGGCCCGGGTGATCGCCAAGGCGCTCGCGGACATCGCCACGATCGGCATCCTCCAGCAGCGCTCCCTGCACCGCACGTCCCTGCTTGCGGAGAACCTCCAGCGCGCCCTCAACACCCGCATCGTCGTCGAGCAGGCGAAGGGCGTGCTGGCCGAGAGGGGAGGCCTGCCCATGGAGGAGACCTTCGCGTTGCTGCGTGGCTACGCGCGCAGCCACAACCTCAAGCTCAGCGAGCTCGCCCACGACGTCGTGTACCCGCCTCATCTCGCGGACGCGGTCCTGTCCACCCGCCTCCCCACCCGCGGGCGCGACTGACGAACCATGCCCCTGCCGTCACCGGAGGTGTCCAGGCACTGGTCAAAGTTGCAACCGGTGTCGTAACCTCGCGAGTGACGGGCCACGCCCCGTCACGCGCCATCAGGCGCGGCAGCCCGGACCCCGCTGCTGATCGCAAACGCAGAGCCAGAGTGGGACAGCCGTGCAGAGAAGAAGAGTCCAGGGTCGGCGAGATCCTTGCGCATGCCGCCGGACGCTGCCGGTGCACCCCACCGAGATCCCATATGTCCAGGGGACCCTAAGCGAGTCATGCACCCTCCCATTGGTGTGGCTCGCACGACGGGGGTCTGGTTCCCTGGGCCCGGGAACCTCGGGCGAGCCACACGTCCGCCAACTGTGTGGTCTCGCCCGAGGTGTGGCCCCTCGCCCCGACCGCTAGCTGCTGCCGGGCTCGTCCTTGCTGCTCGAGGCCGAGCCGCTCTCCTCGCCGTCGTCGTCGCGGGGACGGTCCCGGAACGTCACGGTCACCTCCTCGAATCCCTTGTGCCGCTGAGCACTGGCATAGCTCGTGTAGGCCTTACGGTCGGCGTCGGTCAGGTCCACCGCGTCGGTGAACGGCGTCAGCAGAGCGCGCGGCCACAGCCTGCGGGCGATCACCACGTTGAGCTCGATGCCCAACACCGCGATGACCGACGCGAGGAAGATCAACCCGATCAGGCCCAGCACCAGCCCGAAGGTCTGGTTCATCGACGACACCTCGTTCAGGACCCGCTTGACGTACGCCGTGGAGAGCAGCTGGAGAACCTGCCACAGCACGGCCACGAAGATGCCCCCGGGAGCGGCATGCCACCACGTGTGCCCGCGCGCGGTCGCGAGCCTGAACAGCAACGTCAGCATGAGCGCGATCAGGGCCACGGTGGCGATCGAGACCAGCCACTGCACGGCGGCGTTGAGGTTGCTGGCCAGGACATCGGTGTTGCGCCCGATCACCGAGAAGACGGTCACCGACAGGACGGCCACCCCTGCCCCGATCAGCAGGAACAGGCTCTTGATCCTCAGCAGCAGGGGGTTCGGCCGGCTGTTGCGCGGCACGGACCAGGCGATGTTCATGGCGTTCTGGATCGCTGACCCCAGACCGAGGGAGCCGTAGAGCGCCACCAGTCCGCCCCACACCACCGCTCCGGTCGACCCGGTCAACCCGCCGGGACGACCGAGCTGGTCCCCCACGACGGGGAGCTGGGTCAGGGAGGACTGCAGCACGCGTTGCTGGAGATCGGGGTTCCCCTGCAGTACGAACCCGAGGATCGAGGTGGCGAGCAGGCCGAGCGGGAAGATCGCCACGAACGCGTAGTAGGTGATGATGGCCGCCAGGTAGTTGCCCTGGTCGTCGAAGAACTTGTAGACCACTGCGATCGGCAGGCCGACGACGGGGAAACGGCGCTGAACGCCGTCGACCGCGTCCGCGATTGCTGCCACGACCGAAACGTACCCCGTGACCGGCATCGCCACCCACGACGTCGCGCGGGCGGCACTGACCTGGTCTCAGGTGGCGGCGGTGGCGCTGGTCACCATCGAGGCGGTCCGGCGTACGGCCAGACCTGTCACGACGAACACGACGCCCCACGCGAGGGCCGTCAGGCCGAGGACGACGGCGATGCCGACCGCTCCGGCGCCTGGGTTCACGGTGAACAGGACACCGAGGAGCAGATCGAGGAGGCCGCCGCCGATGAGCAGTCCTCGAGGGGTCGCCGTCGTCGAGGAAGCCGCTCCGACGAGCTCGAACAGGCCGCGGACGATCAGCCAGACACCCAGGATGTAGGTCAGCGTGACGGCCGTCATGGCGGGGCTGGTCACTGCGAAGAATCCGGCCACCAACGCGATGACCCCCATCACCACGAGCAGGAGCCGTGATCTCGCGGTGGCGCCTGCCGAGAAGGCCTGCGCGATGGCCCCGAAGCCGTCGAACAGGGCCCAGATACCCCACATCAGGGCGAACGCCAAGGCAGTCGTGACCGGCGCGAAGATGGCGACCAGACCGAACACGATCCCGACCACCCCACGGACGACGAGCATCCGCCAGCTCAGGCTCATCCAGTTCTTCTCCACGATGATCTCCCTCGGTCGTTCGATGCCGACCGACACCCGTGCCCTGATCCGGTCACCACAAACACCAGGACCGCGGGGCGCCGGCGTCGGGCCCCGTCATCGACGTAGCCCGCCCGCGGTGACCGGACTTGCGGCCTGACCACAGCGCTTGCCAGACCGCCCGCTGCGTCGGCGTTCGTGGGGGTGACATGCGCCGGGGAGCTGCTGCAGACCCAGCTGGCAGAGCAGGCTCAGCGGATGACCCCGGGCGAGGTCGTGGACCTGTAGCGGGACGAATCGGTGGGCGCTGGGTCAGGTAGTCGCCTCTGCCGGGCTGTGCTTGGGCAGCTCTTGCCCGGCCACGTCTGACCCGGCCGCACCGACCGCGACAGAGTCAGCGTCAGGAGACGCCACGACATCCTCCGCAGGTGGAGATGGTGACCACCGCCTGAAACGGGACGAAGGAGCCATGATCGGTAGGAACCCGTGCAGCTACGCCCGATGCCGCGGCGATGGTGGCGCTCCCGGCGATTGGTCGCGGCCCTGCAGAACCACGATCCGCGCTGCACCACGAAGGACGCGGAGTTGCTGTTGTCGCGGGTGCTCAAGTGACTGGCCCGACACCACTCCGGCTCCAGAGTGACGCGTCCCGAGTAAGCCCTGTCTGCCCAGAAGACACGGGTCCGCTGACCAGAGGCCTTCTCCGCTCCTGACCCAGCCGATCGCTTCACGGTGGAGCGATTACGTGCGTACTCAAACTTCGATCCGCCGGCTGACCTGGGAAGAGCGAATGACGGCGCCGAACGCAAGGGGATGAGGAAACGAGGCGGGACACGAGCGGTCGGAAGGACCGACGCCCTGAGATGCGGACCCTTCGGCTCAGGACCTCTTCAGGAGCGAAGCGAACCTCCGCGACGAGCTAGTGCGGTCCTTCATCCACCCCGAGACAAGCTGCGGAAGACATTCACCCACCGGTCTCGGGGGGCCGCCGCCCAACGCGGCGCAACGACCTCTGATCCCTGCCCGAAAACCTGAAACACGGTGTCCGAGCTATGAGAAAGTGGGGCCATCATGACCACGCCGGCCGACCTGCCTTCGGAGCAGCTTTCCACTTTGCTCGGCGACTACGCCATTACCATCACGGACTGCAACAGCATCGCTGAAGCGCAGATCACGCTCCGCCGGAATGCGCTCAACATCAAGTATGGACCCAACGGCATAGGGAAGAGCACCATCGCTCACGCGCTCGTCCTAAACACTCTCGGCGGCGGCGCCCTCCAAGAACTTCTCCCCTTCAAGTATCGCCACGGCAACAGTGCAATCGTACCGGCGGTTGTGGGTGCCGACGAGATCAAAAGCGTGCTCGTTTTTGATGAAAACTACGTATCTCAATTCGTTTTCCAGCCTGACGAGGTGGTCAAGAACAGTTTCGAGATCTTCATCAAGACGCCCGAGTACCAAGCGGGCGTCGAGGAACTCGAGGCCATCTTTGAGGGCCTAAAGAAGATGTTCTTGGAGAACGAGGCGCTCGATGACGTGATCGCAGGTTTCGTAGAACTACGCAACGCCTTCACCGTTACGAAGTCCGGCGGGATTGCGAAGACCAGCAAAGGATTTAAGGCCCTTGGAATGGGTGGAAAGCTTGCCACGATTCCAAAGCCACTCTTGGGATTCGAGAAGTTCCTCCGAAGCGACGACCCTGGTGGCTGGCTGTCGTGGCAATCGAGGGGCAACGGATACCTTGAACTATCGGACAACTGCCCCTTCTGCTCAGTTCCCAACGTGGACAAAAAGACGGTCGCCCACGTATCGCAGGAGTATGAATCTGCTGCGGTGAAGAACATGAGTGCGCTGCGTCTCGTCATCGACAAGCTGGCAGGCTTCTTTGTGCCCGAGCGCCTTGCGCAACTGCGGAACATTACGACCAGTCTGGAAGAGCTGTCGCCCGAGCAAGACCAATTCCTGGCGAGCTTGCGGGGCCAGGTCGAGACGCTCTTGGACAAGTTCACCGCGCTCAAGAGAGTTTCGTTCGCATCTCTCCGCGATGAACCCGAC
>NZ_JAOPXP010000055.1 GCF_025965085.1 Marmoricola sp. | reverse complement strand
CCGAGGAGACCAGTGTCACGAAGTCGCTGTTCCTGGCGAACATGAGCCACGAGGTCCGAACGCCGCTGACGAGCGTGCTGGCGGCCACCGAGATGCTGGCGGACTGCGACCTCGCCTCGCCGGAGCGCCACTTCGTGGAGATCATCGAACGCTCCGGTGAACGGTTGTTGCGGCTGGTCAACGACATCCTCGACTTCTCCCGGCTCGAAGCCGGGTCGGTGGAGGTCCAGGACGCTCCCATCAGCCTGCGCGCGGTCGCCGAGGAGGTCGCCTGCTGGGCCGCGCCGCACGCCGAGCGGAAGAACCTCGGCTTCTCCTGGGCGCTCGACCCTGAGCTGCCCGGATACGTGTCCGGGGACGCGCTGCGCATCTCCCAGGTGCTGACCAACCTGCTCGACAACGCCGTCAAGTTCACCCAGAAGGGCCACGTCCGCCTCTCCCTCGACGTGCTGAGCCGGCACGGGAACACCGCGGAGGTGCGCTTCCTGGTCGAGGACACCGGCATCGGCGTACCGTGCGAGCAGATCGGCTACCTCTTCCAGTCCTTCACCCAGGCCGACGCCTCGAGCACGCGGGCCTACGACGGCGCAGGACTCGGCCTCGCGATCTGTCAGGAGCTGGTCGGGCTGATGAACGGCTCCATCTCGGCAGAGAGCACGCCTGGTGCCGGGAGCACCTTCTGGTTCACGCTGCCGCTCGAGGTCATCGAGATCCCCTGAGTCGGCGCCGCACGGAGGCGGACCGCGCTCAGGGCGACCCGGTTCCACGAGTTCGCGACGCAGGTGCTCGAGCGGGCGACATCGGGAAGCAGGTCTGACCGTCCACGGTCAGCGGCGAGAGCTCGCCCGGATCCACCACGAGGTCGTGCCCTCCGGACGGCCATAGGACGTGGACGCGCCATCCCGAGACCAGGGGCCTACGCGGCTTCCGAGAGAGCATCGGTCAGCAGGGCCACCAGCGCCTCGAGCTGTACGTCGACCGAGGACGAGACCTCTTCGTCGGACCCGTCGAGTGCCCGGGCCGCCAGACCTGCCTTGCTGTCGATGAGCTCCGCGATCCTCGTGTCGATCGTCTGCGAGGCGATGATGCGCCAGGCCGTGACCGGCTCCACCTGACCGATGCGGTGGATGCGGTCGATGGCCTGCGTCTGCTCCGCGTCGGTCCAGGAGAGCTCGGCGAGCACCATGTTCGAGGCGACCTGCAGGTTCAGGCCCACACCGGCCGCAGTCAGCGAGCAGACGACGACGGAGACGTCGGGGTCGTTCACGAAGGCGTCGATGTTCTTCTCGCGCGACTTCGGCGTCTGGTCGCCGCGGATCGAGGAGTAGCGGATGCCACGCCTCGCGAACGTCTCCTCCGCGACGTCCATGACGTCGACGTGCTTGGCGAAGAACACGACCTTCCCGACGTTGCGCGCCAGCTGGGCGGTGTAGTCGGCGGCAAGACCGGCCTTCGCCTGCCCGATGCGTCGCATCATGCTGAACACGTTTTCGTCGGTCTTCGTGGTCGTCGTGTCGTCGCGTTCCCAGACGGCGACCCGGCGTACGAGCTCGTGGTCGATGCCGTCGACGACGGCTCCCGAGGTGCGCGTCGCCAGGGCGTTCTCGTAGCGCGAGACCAGGCGGCGGGCGAGCTCCCGCTCAGCCTCGCGGATCGAGCGTCCGGCCTCGTCGTCAAGCTCGACCGGGAGGTCGGCGATGCGGCGGGCGGGGATGTCCGCGGCCACGTCGACCTTGCGCCGCCGCACGATGCCGCGGTTGACCACGGCGCGGCGAGCAGCTGGGTAGAACCCGGGGTCGGCGGGTGTCAGGCCGATGTGCTCGAGCTCTTCCATCAGCTGACCGAGCGGCTTCTTCTCGTCGATCCAGCCGAGGAACTGCCAGATGGCCTTGAAGTCCTCGATGTCGTTGATCAGCGGAGTACCGGTCAGGGCCATCATCAGCGGCCGGGTCACGCGGGAGCGGATCTTGTCCGCGAGCTGGAGCACGTGCTGGGACCGCTGCGAGGAGCGGTTCTTGATGAAGTGCGCCTCGTCGACGACCATGCCGCGGAACCCGTGAGCGCCGAGCCAGCCGATGTGCCGGTCGAGGACCTCGTAGTTGACGATGACGATGTCGGCGAACCCGTCGATCGAGTGGCCGTCACCGTGGATCACGGTGGCCGTGCGCCTCGGGGTCCACAGACCCGACTCGCGGGCCCAGTTGGTCTTCACGACGTTCGGCACGACGACGAGCAGCGGGAAGGCGTTCGCCGCCTCGGCGGCCAGCAGTGCCTGGGCCGTCTTGCCGAGGCCGGGCTCGTCTGCCAGCAGGAACGTGCGGTGGCCCGACGCAGCCGCAGCCACCAGCTGCGCCTGGTGGGGCATCAGCTCCAGCCTGCCCGGGGCTTGCAGCGAGCCGGGCTCGGGCAGCTTCATGCACGCCGTGGCTGCGTTGGTCGCGCGCTCGAAGGACGTGAGGAGCGGCCCGAGCAGTTCCCAGGTGGCCAGTTGTCGCGGCCCGGAGGTGCGCGGAGTGGCGTGGGAGAAGTCGGGGACCATGAAGGGGTTCGCGAGCTGTCGTGAGACCACGGACTGCGGGACGACCCTGCGTTCGCCGGGAGCGGTGACGACGGAGGGGTCGGCGGGAACGACCTCCTCGGGACCGGCCTCGACGCCCGCGGTCCGCAGCATGTCGCGCCGCAAGGACTTGGCCGAGTCGGAGACCTCCGCGTCCTCGGCGAGCACGCCGAGGAGCGAGGTGTCGCGGGCGGCTGCCTTGGCCAGGATCGTCGCGATCCCGTCGAGGCGCTTGAGCTCGTCCGCCCGGCTGGCCTCGCTGCTGGTGGTGTCGGCCTTCGCCCGGGCGCGTTCCTCGCGCATCAGCAAGGCGACCACCTGGAACTTGGTGCGTACCGACGGCGTCACGGGACCACGTTGAGCCGCAGCCTCGACCTCGCGCACCGCTCGGGCGAGCACCGGGATGATGCCGTCGTTGTCGAGCACCCGCGCACGTTTCCGGGGGCGCGGAGCGCTACGGCGAGCGCTCGGTTGGCGCGTGCCTCGTCGAGCCAAGTAACTCCTCCTCTGGAGAACCCGGACGCGTTGCCTCGGGATGGACACCCGCACGCGATCGCGCGGCCGGGGCCGAACGGACAACGGGCGAAGCGGGCCGTGGGGCTGCTCCGCGACGCGATTCGGTGCCACGAATCTGCAACAGATCGACGCGGGGGCTGAAGGGCCGCCTGCGGTGTGGAACCTACGGCCACCACCTCGGCGGCCGGACACCGGTCACCGGGCTGGAGTCGTCGTACGACGACCGGACCCGACCACAGGTGCTGGATCAATGTTAGCGCCCCCGACCACGTCCCGAGCACGCACTGCCCGAGCGGAACCCGCGGCTACACGCTCCGCGCCGAGTTGAAGACCTGGGTGTACTCCTCGAGGCCCTTCACGGTGGTGTCGGTGGCGTTCACCGTGTCGACCCTGATGCCAGCCGCCGCACTCCTGCTCCCGACCAGCGCCGCCTCGTCCTCCCACAGCGTCTCGCTGATCGTCTCCCCGGTGCGCGGGTGCGCCACCAGCACCGCGCCGCGGAACCCGTCGGTCTCGGTGAGCCGGGGAAGCGCAGTGTCCTCGTAGGTGGCCACCATCTTGTCGAGCTCCGCCGGGCGCGCGCACAGTCGGGTGACGCGCACGCCGTTCCCCCGCTCCCACGACGCCGTCCGGACCAGGCTGGCCACCTGGAAGCTCTCGACGGAAAGGGTGGCGTTGGCCCGATGAGCCGCCTCGACGCGCGTGGCCCGCACATTGCGGTCGCTCTCGCGCATCGCGTCACCGGATACCCAGAAGGTCTCCACCAGCGCCACCCCGAGTGTCTCCTTCACCTTCAGGGACATCCCCACGTTGCCGGGCTCGGCCTCGATGAGTGGCCGTGCGTCCCTCTCGATGAAGTCGGTCGCCTCCCCGAACTTCAGGGGATCAGCCGTGAGCATCGTGAGTCGTAGATGCATGTCCGCCCCCTTCAGGCCGAGCAGCCGCCGTGTCTCCGTGAGTCCTGAATCTGCCCGCTGCCCCACATTGCGGCATCCCCTGTTTAAGGCATGCCGCGACCTTTCTGGCGCAGGTCCCGGACAAGAGGTTGAGGCGACAACCTTGTCTGGGAACATGGGCGCGTGGACGAGGAGTGGTTGAGCAAGGACGAGCTGGCCGCCTGGGTCCGGCTGGCCGCGGTGCTCGAGATGCTGCCCGGCGTACTCGACGCACAGCTGCGTCGCGACGCGGAGCTCACGCACTTCGAGTACTACGTCCTCGCGATGCTCTCCGAGGCGCCGAGCAGAACGCTGCGGATGACCGCCCTCGCGAGGGAGACCAACGCAACACTTCCCCGGCTCTCGCACGTGGTGCGCCGGCTGGAGGACCGCGGCCTGGTGGAGCGGTTCCCCAGCCCCGAAGACGCCCGGGCCACCAACGCGCGGCTGACCGCTGCCGGCTGGCGCAAGGTGCGCGCCACCGCACCGGGACACGTCGCCAACGTCCGCAAGCACGTCATCGACGCCCTGACCCCCGAGCAGGTCGCCCAACTGGGCGCCATCACCGATGCCATCCTGCAGAGGGTCGACCCGGAGGGCTCGATGAAGGCCACCTACGAGCGCCACGACGCGGACCCGCAGGGCCGTTGAGCCTCAGGCCGGACGGACCACCTGCCGGAGCCAGTCACCCAGCTCGGCGAGGGTCTGCTGGCTGATGCCGTGCCCGCCGGGACCGCGGCGTACTCGCGCCCGGCGGGCACGTGGTCGACCACCGGGGCGATCTGCTGCTCGTCCGGGCGCCGCCGAGCAGGTCACGACGCTGGTTCCTCCACGATGCGACCAGCGGTGTGCCGGCCACCCCAACGGCGCACCTCACCGGCCAGGTCGAGCGCCTCCACCGGAGCGGCATGCTCGTACTCCCCCCAGGCGTCCCGGGGCAGCATCCACATGACCTCGAACTCGTTGCCGTCCGGATCCACGCCGTAGACGCTCTTGGTCGCACCGTGGCTGGACTCGCCGGTGAAGGCGTCGAGGGCGGCCAGGGTGAGCCTGGCCTGCTCGAGGTCCTCGATGGTGTCGACCTGCCACGCCAGGTGGTAGAGCCCGACCGTGCCGGGCCGGCGCGGCGGGGCGCCGGCGCCGATCCCGAACAGGCCGAGGTCGTGGTGGTTGCCCGAGCGCGGCATCCGCAGGAACGCGGCGTTCGCGCGGGGCTCCCGGGCGACCACCTCGGTGCCGAACGCCCGGGAGTAGAACTCCACGGCCCGCTCCAGGTCGGAGACGAACAGCACCGCGTGGTTGAGGCGGACGGCAGCGATGGTCATCGTGTCGACCTGCGTCAGGCGGCGGCCGGGACGGCGATCGCGGAGACGTCGAACTCCAGCTTGATCTTCTCGCTGACCAGCACACCGCCGGTCTCGAGCGCGGCGTTCCAGACCAGGCCCCAATCCTTGCGGTTGATGGTGGTGCTGCCCTCGAAGCCGACGCGCAGGTTGCCGAAGGGGTCGCGGGCGGAGCCGGTCGACTCGAAGTCGACGGAGACCGGCTTCGAGACGCCCTTGATGGTGAGGTCGCCGGAGAGGCGCCAGGTGGTGGCGTCCGTGCGCGTCACGCCGGTGACGACGTAGTCGATCTCGGGGTACTGCTCCACGTCGAAGAAGTCGCCGGAACGCAGGTGGCCGTCGCGGTCGGCCTGGCTGGTGTTGATGCTGGCGGCCTTGATCGTGACCTTGGCACTGGAGGAACCCGGGTTCGCGGTGTCGATGTGGGCCGAGCCCTCGAACTCGCCGAACTGGCCGCGGACGGTGGTCACCATCGCGTGCCGCGCGGAGAAGCCGATGCGGGTGTGCGTGACGTCGAGGACGTAGTCGCCGGAGATGTCGTCGATCGCGGTGGTGCCCGGGTCGAAGACGGCCGGTGCCGCGGACTCGGTGGTGGCGGCCGGGGCGGCCGACTTGCTGGAACGGTTGAACATGCCCATGACATGACTCCTTGAGATTGAAGTTTCAACTACTGGGCACGAGCCTACTCCGAAATAGTTGTAGCGTCAACTGTTCTGCCGGGAGTGTTCCGTTCCGCACGTGGGAGTCCGGGGCCCCCGGCCTCAGTCCGCCCCGGCCACCACGCGCAGGTCCCGCACGGCGCCGCCGTCGAGAACCGCGAGTGCCTCCTGGTACGCCGGGCTGTCGTGCGCGGCTCGGGCTGCGTCGACCGAGTCGAACTCGATGAGCACGGTGCGTGTCCTCTCACCGGCCTCGTAGGTCTGATCCGGCATGCCGCGGGCGATGAACCTCCCGCCCGCACCCCGCAGGGCGGGACCCGCCAGCTCGGCGTACGCCGCGACCTTGGCCTCGTCGACGATCTCCTTGTAGACACTGATCCAGTAGGCAGTCATGACGCCATCCTGCCCGCAGCCTCCGGTCACGGGCGCGGCGCGTGGGAGAATCGGCTGCTCTGCCACTCCGCCGCTGAGACCTCAGGAGAGAATGCATGCCCCTCGACGTCCTGGGCACACCGGAGCACCCGACGTTCGGCCTGGACACGTTCGGCGACGTCTCAGACCGACCCGACGGGCGGCCGGTGGGCCACCCCGAAGCCATCCGCCAGGTGGTCGCCGAAGGAGTCCTGGCCGACAGGGTGGGAGTCGACTACTTCGGGATCGGCGAGCACCATCGCGCGGACTTCGCGGTCACCTCCCCCGACGTCGTGCTCGCTGCCGTCGCCGGCCAGACCGAGCGGGTCCGGCTCGGAACCGGCGTCACGGTGCTGAGCTCCGACGACCCCGTACGCGTCTACGAACGGTTCGCCACCCTCGACGCCGTCTCCCACGGCCGAGCGGAGGTGACCCTGGGGAGGGGGTCCTTCATCGAGTCCTTCCCGCTCTTCGGCTACTCGCTGGACGACTACGAGCTGCTGTTCGCCGAGAAGCTGGACCTGTTCACCAAGCTGCTCGAGGAGAAGCCGGTGTACTGGCAGGGAACGACGCGCCCCCCGCTGGAGGGGCTGCAGGCCTTCCCCCACACCGAGTCAGGACAGCTGTCGACCTGGATCGGGGTCGGCGGGACCCCGCAGTCGGTGGTGCGTGCGGCGACGTACGGCCTGCCGCTGGTGCTGGCCGTGATCGGCGGCTCCCCCGCCCGTTTCTCGCCCCTCGTCGAGCTCTACCGCCGAGCACTGGCCGAGGCAGGAAGGCCCACGCTACCGATCGCGATGCACAGCCCGGGCCACGTGGCACACACCGACGACCAGGCACGCGAGGAGCACTTCTGGGCCCAACGCGAGAACTTCGCACGGATCGGACGCGAACGCGGCTGGAGTCCCCTGACCCGGGCGGACTACGACGCCCAGGCCGGACCGACCGGGGCCTACTTCGTGGGGTCTCCCGAGACCGTCGCGCAGAAGATCGCCTGGGCCCTGCGGACCCTTGGACTCTCCCGCTTCCAGCTCAAGTACGCCGTCGGCGACCTCTCCCACGAACGGCGCCTGGAGTCGATCCGGCTCTACGGCGAGGAGGTCATCCCGCGCGTGCGGGAGCTGCTCAGCAGTGCACCAACGGGTTGAGCAAGACGTCCTAGAGCCCGCTCTCGGTCTCCGGATCGGCCTCCCGGCCGGCGTCGGGGTCAGCGATCACGTCGGGCTGGGAGCCAGGGTCCTCGCCCGGCCCCACGCCGGGCTCACCGGAGGGGACGACGTCGGGGTCCTCGAGGGGTTCGTTCGGTGTGGTCGTCATGCCTGCCGTGTACCCACCCGCTGGCCCCGGATGCTCAAGCGGTCGGACTGCCGCCCTGAGAGCTCACTGCTCCGCGGCCGGCCTACCTCCCACAGGTCAGCTGCGACCCGGCACCCGGCGGGCCAGGTCCTCGGGCATCTGCTCGTAGTGGGCGAAGGTGCGGGCGAGCGTGCCGGCGCCGTGAGTGAGGGCGCGGAGGTCGATCGGGTACCGCAAGAGCTCCTTCTGGGGCACGCTCGCCCGGACCGACGTACGGTCCCCGCCTGCTTCCTCGGTGCCGAGAAGGCGCCCCCTTCGGCCCGAAAGGTCACTCATGACCGCACCGACGTGGGGTGTGGGTACGACGACCACCACCTCGTCGTACGGCTCGAGGAGGGCGATGACGCCCTCCCCCGCCGCCTCTCGCAATGCCAGTGCGCCCGCGCTCTGGAAGGCGGCGTCGGAGGAGTCGACGCTGTGCGCCTTCCCGTCGGTGAGCGTCACCCGGATGTCCACCACGGGGTGCCCACGGACGACACCACGTTCCATCTGGGCGCGAACGCCCTTCTCGACCGACCCGATGAACTGCCTCGGCACGACGCCGCCGACCACCTGGTCCACGAACTCGAAGCCGGCGCCCTGCGGCAACGGTTCGACCTCGATGTCGCAGATGGCGTACTGGCCGTGGCCGCCCGACTGCTTCACGTGTCGACCGTGCCCCTTGGCGGGAGAGGTGAAGGTCTCCCGAAGCGGGACCAGCACCTCCCGCTGCTCCACCGCCACGCCGTACCTGTTGCGCAGTCGGTCCAACGCCTGTTCAGCGTGTGCCTCACCCATCACCCACAGAACGACCTGTCCGGTCTCGGCGCTCTGCTCGATCCGGAGGCTTGGGTCCTCGGCACGGAGCCGGCTCAGGGCCGGGGACAGCTTGTCCTCGTCGGAACGGGACATGACCTCGATCGCGACTGGCAGCAGGCCCACCGGCATCGTCCACGGGCGCAACACCCGGGGCTCGTCCGGACCGGAGAGCGTGTCGCCCGTCTCGGCTCGACTGAGCCTGCCGACCACGGCGATGTCACCCGCCAGCACGCGTGCCGCCTGCTGGTGGTGCTGGCCGAAGGGATGGGCCAGTGCCCCGATGCGCTCGTCCTCGTCGTGGTCCTCGTGGCCGGCGTCCTGGGGGAAGAAGGCGGAGAAGTGACCGGACACGTGAACCGGGGTGTCGGGCAACAACGTCCCCGAGAAGACCCGCACGATGCTGACCCGCCCGAGATACGGATCGCTGCTGGTCTTCACGACCTCGGCGACCAAGGGCGCCTCCGGGTCGCCCGACACGTTCCCGGCGCTGGCGCCGTTCAGCCTGTAGCACTCCTGGGCCGGGTGCTCGGAGGGAGCAGGGAAGCCGCGCACGCACAGGTCGAGCAGCTCCGTGCACCCCCGGCCGTCGGTCGCGCAGACCGCGAGCACGGGGTGCAGCCGGCCCGAGGCCACCGCCTTCTCCAGGTCGCGCACCAGCAGGTCCTCGTCCACCTGCTCACCGGCCAGGTAGCGCTCCATCAGCGTCTCGTCCTCGGACTCCTCGATGACCGCCTCGATCAGCGCGGCCCGACGGTCATCGTCCTTCGTGCCGGTGAACAGTCCGGTGACGGCACCGTCCTTGGGTACGACGACCGGCACCACCTGGTCCCCGAAGGCCTCGCGTGCCGCCCGCAACGTCGCGTCGAAGTCGGCGCGTGCGTGGTCGAGCTTGGTCACCGCCACGGCCCGCGGCATCCCGACCGTGGCGCACTCCCGCCAGAGCTCACGGGTGCTCTCGTCGATCTGCTCGTTCGCGGCGATCACGAACAGCGCACAGTCGGCGGCACGTAGACCGGCCCGCACCTCCCCGACGAAGTCTGCGTATCCGGGAGTGTCGAGCAGGTTGATCTTGAAGCCGGAGTGCGTGGTGGGCACGACCGCGAGCGCACTGGACCGCCCGTGGAGGCGCTCGAGGTCGTCGAAGTCGCTGACGGTGTTCTGGTCGGCGATGGTCCCAGCCCGGGTGAGAACCCCCGACGCGAGCAGCAGCGCCTCCACCAACGAGGTCTTGCCCGACTGGCTCGGCCCGACCAGGACCACGTTGCGTATCTTCTCGGGCGCCGAGACGTCGAGTCGGTGACTCGTGCCCCGCGCCCCGTGATGCTCCGCCATGGAACCAACAAACCCCGATCTGCGGCCGCGCACAACCCCCGGACGACGCCGGTCGGGGACGGACCCTGCCGGCTCTCCGGCTGGGCGCCCTGACCCTCTGCACGCTGCGTGGCGTGACCGCCGCTCCTGTCGCTCACGGCGGCGCTGGTGGGCGAGATCAACGCACCCAGCCCGCCGGTCAGTCAGCGGCGCAGACTGTGCGCCCGTCCGTCCATCGTGGTGGTGACGGGAATGCCCATGGCCCGCAGGATCGTCGGGGTGACATCCAGCGTGCGGAAGCTCTCGGAGGTCTTCCTGCCCTCCATGCCCGGTGTCCAGAAGACCATCGGGACGCGCTGGACGCTCTCCTGCGCGCCGCCGTGGTCGCCGTAGACGCCGTAGCTGGTGCGATCGTGCTCGAGGCCGACCACGTCCGGACCGTCGGGCGCGGCCATGGTGTCGACGAGTTCCTGGCCGTGCCGCTTCCACCATGACTTCTCGGACTTCGTCATCGCGTTGGTCCCGTGGAGCACGAAGTGGTCCCCGTCTCGCCAGTAGGACGCGGTGACCCCCGGCATGCCGAGCATCGTCTGCGCACCGGCCTTCTTCTTGGTGACGGAGTGGTCGACCAGCCAGGACTCGATGGCTGACGACTGGTAGGAGAACTGCAGGTTGCCATCTGCGTTGAGCGCCTTGACGGCCTCGGAGGGGTTGGAGTAGGTCACCTTGTCCGGGGCGCCGGCGCCGGACCCGGCGTCGTACACGCCCAGCTCCGCGGGTGCGTTGTACCAGTTGCTGTCGCTCGAGTCCGCCGCTGTCTTGCCGTAGAAGTTCTCACCGAAGGTGGCGCCGTGGTCGGCCGTGAGCACCACCAGGGTCTTTCCTCCACGCTTTGCATCGACCTTCTTGATCTGCCCCAACAGCTTGCCGAACTGGACGTCGGCGTTCTCAGCGGCACAGCGCACGTGCGTCATGCCCGCCAGCGTGGTGCAGTCCTGCGGCGAGGTGTCGTCCTGGGCACCCCACATGTGGCCCGCCTTGTCGATGGCACCGAGCGTGACGAACATGCCCGACCAGTTCTCCCTCGCCATCATCTCGACGGCCGCGTCGGCCACCCAGTTGTCCCCGCCCAGGTGGGCGGGGTCGTTTCCGGGCCAGAACCGGTTGCCCTCGGAGGGGTACAGCCACGAGGGGAACGCGTCCTTGGTGCCGTAGTGGTTGGCCTTGTCGGAGTTGATGAAGTACCGCCCGCACAGCGTCGGGTCGGTTCTGTCGGGGGTGGTGAGGTACGTCGGCACGTTCTTGCCGGCGGGCGAACGCCACGCCCCGTTGCCGGGGACCCCCGGGATCGACAGGTTGCGGCAACCCGTCGGGTAGTCGTCGACGACGTTCGATCGCCTGCTGGAGAGTCGCACGGCGATGTCGCCGCCGGAGCCGGTGGCGGACTCGACGGCATAGGACTTCTCGCCGACGGTGATGAACTTGGCGCCCGGGCGTCCGCTGTGCAGGTAGTCGGCCAGCTTCGGGTACGGCTGGCCGTCGTTCTTCTCGATCGTCGCGAAGTCGGCCAGGCTCAGGTCGCCCGTGATGTGCATGGCGTCGACACCCTTGCCGAAGACATTCGCGCTGTCGCGGTACGCCTCGTCGGTGTAACCCATGCTCTTCGGCGCAAGGCCGGAGGTGATCACGTTGTGCGCGATCACGGTCTCGGACGCCATGTAGCCCAGGTAGGCCTGCTGGTAGTTGGTGCCGCGGTCGCGGATCTTGCGGTAGTTGGGCATGTGGAACTGGTCGGCGTACTGCGGGAGCATCTGGTCGAACAGGACGATGACGACCCGGTTCGCCGGCGCGGGGCCGCGGTCCCGGGCGCTGGCATCGCTGGCCGAGGCCCCGCCCACGGACAGTGCCGCTACCACCACCGACGCGGTGGCCAGCGCCACCGTTCTGAACTTCTTCACCGAGGTCTCCCGTCGCAGTGCGGGGCGAGCCCGCGGTCTGTCGGACGCTGTCGTGCGCGGCGCTTGGTGTCAATGGTTGCGAAAGGCGCAACCCTCACCGAGCGGGTGCATCCGCGCGTTCCGCCGACATTCAGGCGGATGCCGTCGGACGAAGGGGGACAAAGCTTCGGCTCTGGAGACCTGCCGACCCGGTATAGCCCAACGCGTCCCGAGCGCACGGGTGGCTGACGCTGACGGCTGTCCCCGCGGCGCAGAGCGGAGCGTCAGGCCGGTCTAACCCGGTCGTCGTGCGAAAGCGACAGCCCGGACACGGCTCTCCCCGGTCCAGATCACCGAGGTCTAGCGTCCGAAGTGACCGGTCGCTCGGACCGGTCCCGCGAAGGGAGGGTCCTCATGCCGAGCGTTGAGGCGTCCATCCTCATCGACAAGCCGCGCGACGAGGTCTGGGAATTCCTGATCGATCCCGACAACCTCCCGGTCTACGCGAGCAACATCATCGAGTACGAGCTGGTCTCGGGAGACAAGCACGAGGTCGGGCGGCGCAGTCGCGGGGCGGTGAGGATGGCCGGGCGGCGCCTGGAGTTCACCGATGAGCTCGTGGAGGTCGAGCCGGGTCGGCGGGCCAGGATCGCCTCGGTGCAGGCCACCATCCCCTACACGCTCACGGTCACCTACGACGATGGCGAGGGCGGAGCCACCAAGGTGACCTGGCACCAGGAGGTGCAGTCCCTCACGGGGTTCCTCAAGGTCGCGGGCCCGATGGTCGCGAAGCTGTACTCCCGCGACGTGCGCTCCAACCTGGAGAAGGCGAAGGCGATCCTGGAGTCCTGACCCCCCGACGGCCGCCGTCAGGCGCGCCGGCCGGGCTCGCACTCCCCGGCCGCAGGTCCGAGGGTGCGGGGTGGTGGGGCCGAGGTAAGTGCAAGGTGTGGGTGCGACCTTGGACAACCGGGAGGACAGTTGGCCGTGAGGTCGCGAGGGGGTGACACGGTGTTGCGCTGGATACGCGCGCTCGTGCTGGCGGTGGTCATGTCCGCGACCAGCGTCGCGGGACACGTCGCCGCCTATGGTGTCGCCCCGTCGGTCTCGCTGCTGCTGCCGGTGATCGTGGTGCTCACCGTGTGTGCTGCACCGTTCCTCGACCAGCCCGCATCGGCTCGACGGGTCACCGGGTTGCTCGTCGCGGGCCAAGTCGTGCTCCACGTCGTGTTGCAGCTGATCAGCGGAACGACGGCCGTCGGCCACGCGGGCCCAGCGCCGTCGCCGGACGGCATCCCCGCCGGGGCTGCCCTGTCGCAGGCCGTGGGTCACGGCACGGCCGTCCACGGCACAGCAGTGCACGGGGCCGCACTCTCGTCGGTCATCCCGCCCGGATCGCATCTGGGCATGCTGCTGGCCCACTCGGCTGCCGCGGTGGCCGTCGGCCTGTGGCTCGCCGCCGGGGAGCGCGCGGCCTGGACGCTGGTGTCGGTGGCGACGGCTCCCGCGGTCTCTGCCCTGCTGACCCTGAGGGACCTGTGGAAGTCGGCAGCCGCCGGTCCCGTGCTCACCTCGTCGCCGGGCGTCCTGCCGGGCTGGCGGCTGCCCGAGCCGGCCCGGTCGACGGCCTGGGTCGGCTCCGGGGTCTCACGGCGCGGTCCTCCGCGGAGCTGCATCGCCTGAGACCTCTGTCGCACGCCTGCGCGGCTCGTGAGGCGCGACGCCGCACACGGTGATGTCCCGAGGTCTCCGAGGCGAGCACGTCGCCCAGCACGGATCACCGACCTTCGTCACGAATCGAGACTTCACCATGTTCCAGCGCACGCCCACGTCGTCCACCTCCCCATTCCGCGTTCTCGTCAGGATCGGGGCCGCCCTGAGTGCGGGCCTCGCCGCAACGATCGCCCTTCCCGGGGTGGCGGCGGCGCACGTCACCGTCGAGCCCGACGCCGCCGAGGCCGGCAGCTTCTCCGTCGTCGCGTTCCGGGTCCCGAACGAGCGCGACGACACGCGCACGACCCGCCTGCGGGTGGTTCTTCCCGACGACCACCCGATCGGCTCGGTCCAGACCACTCCCGTCCCCGGCTGGTCGGTCGCCACGTCCATGCGCACGCTCGCCAGGCCGATCACCCTGTTCGGCGAGAAGCTGAGCAAGGTCGTCTCCCAGGTCACCTGGACCGCCACGAACCGCGGCCTCGCGCCCGGACAGTTCCAGGACTTCAGCCTGAGCCTCGGCCAACTCCCCGAGTCCGGGGAGATGGTGTTCAGGGCCGTGCAGACCTACTCCAACGGCGAGCAGGTGAACTGGAACGAGGTCTCGGCCGACAAGTCCGTGGAGCCCGAGCACCCGGCACCCACGCTGCGGATCACACCGGCGGCCGCCGGGCAGGGCACGACCGCGAACGGGCCCGGCACCGACGCGAGCACCACCGGGGGTACAGGTGCCTCGCGAGCGACGACTGCCGCGGCTGGTACGAACAGCAACGGCTCCCACACTGTGTTGGCGCTCGCACTGTCGGCGGCAGCGCTCGCGGTCTCGCTCCTCGCGGCGCTGCTCTCGTGGCGCCGGGGCCGGTCGGACCGACCCTCGGGGGTCTCCGCCAAGCAGACGCCCGAGAACAGCCGAGCCTGAGCCGCGGGAGCTCCTGTGTGTCGTGCCTCTCGGCGGGTGTCCGCCTTCACGGTGTCGCGTCCCCGGCACGGTCGGGTGTCCCCGGCGAGCAGGGCGGTCCTCGTGCCGTTGCTGCGACGAGCCGTGCGCTGCGGGATCGTTCCGATGGTGCTGGCTGCCGTGTTCGGCCTGGGGCTCGTGACCCCCGCCTCGGCACATGCGGAGCTCGTCAGGAGCACACCGGCCAACGGAGCGAGACTGGAGGCCCCGCCGCCGGAGGTCCGGCTGAGGTTCACCGAGTCGGTGAACCTGATCGAAGGTGGCATGCGCCTGGTCGGCCCCGGGGGCGCCACGGTGACGACTGCGGCCCCGGTGTCGGCCGGGCGCACCGTCACCTGGCCGATGCCTGCGGACCTTCCCCCCGGGTCGTACGTCGTGACCTGGCGGGTGATCTCCTCCGACGGGCATCCAGTCTCTGGCGCCTTCTCCTTCGGAGTGGGCGCAGCCGCGCACGTGATCCCGGACTCCGCCACCGGGAGCAGCACGGGAGCGTCCGTGTCGACCGCTCCATGGCCGGTCCTGGCTGCTCGACTCGCCGGCTACCTGGCGTTCGCGGCCTTCACGGGCGTCGTCGCCTTCGTGCTCGGATGCGGCCCCGCAGCCAGGACCGCCCCCGGGCTGCAGAAGCTCGCACGGCTCGGACTCAGCGGCGGCATCGTGGGAGCGCTGGTGGGCCTGCTCCTCCAGGGTCCCTACACAGCCGGGGTGGGAATGAGCCACCTGCTCGACCCGAGCCTCCTGCGAGAAACGCTCTCGACCCCGTTCGGGCTCGCGATGCTGTGGCGGCTGGCCCTGTACACGGTGCTGGTACCTCTGGCCTGGCGGCTGCCCAGCGTGACCAACCGACCCAACTGCTGGTTCATCCCTGCCGCGGTCGCTGGAACCGCCGTGGCGATCGCGGCAGCCGGTCATGGTGCCGCCTCGGGCCGGATCAGCGACCTCGCCGTGGTCGCGGTGCACGTCCTCACCGCGGGGATCTGGGTCGGTGGTCTGCTGGCCCTCACCGTCCTGGGGCGATCGGTCGACCGGGACGCCATCGCGGAATTCTCTGCCCTGGCCATGCTCTCCGTGCTCATCCTCGTGGCCACCGGCGTGGTGAACGCTCTCCAGCACGTGCACGCCGTCGACCAGCTCTTCTGGACCCGCTACGGTCTGCTGCTGCTTGCGAAGCTGGCCCTGGTCGGGGCAGCGCTGGTCGGTGCGGCGGTCTCACGGCAACGCCTCAGGCAGCATCGGATCCCGCTGCTGTCGGTCCGGGTCGAAGCGCTCCTCACGGCGGCGGTACTGCTGATGACGGCGGTGCTGAGCATGACCACGCCGCCACCCAGTGAGGCCGCCGCCGCGGGCCGCCCGGCGGCAGCCGCTCGCGGGGAGTCGCCAGCCAGGAATCAGCAGGTGCAGATGCCTCTCGGAGACGGACGCACCGCCGTCCTCGCTGTCCTTCCGGCGACGACCGACGGCAGCCTGCTCAACCTGGTGGTCACCGACAGCAGCGGTCGACCCGTCAGGCTGACGCGTGTCGACCTGAAGGTCAGCAACCCCGGCCGCGGCGTGGCTGCCATCCCGGTGCCCATGGTCGAACGCTCCCGCCTGTGGGGCGCGCGCTACCGGTTCCCGCTCAGTGGCACCTGGAAGGTCACCCTCACGGTCCAGGACCAGGATCTGAACGCCGTTGTCACAGCCGGCAGCTTCGCCGTCACCGGCTCGACCACCGGGTGAGCACGACGTGACCGCGCCGACCGGGACGTCGTGGGGTGGTCGGGGGGTGCAGAGCACTTCTGTGCGCAATGCTTGACGTCGTCCTCGTTCCCCGTGACGCCGCGCGCCTTCCGTGATGAGCCGGCTGACGTCGATGAGGCCCTCGGTGCTGCTGGGCCCGGGCGACCGCTTCAGCGTGCAGTCGTTGGGCAGCGCTCGCAGACCGGCTTGCCAGACGCAGGGGCCGTGGTGGCCGCCCGGGTCAGGGCAGCGGCGCGGGGGGGACCGCGGAGGCATGGGCTGGCCCCGCCGGGTCGAGGCTCTCCTCGTGACCGCCCTGGTCGAGCGCGAACGGAGGGTACTGGTCGGTCATCAGAGCGGCGTAGGCCGCGACCCGCAGCACCCAGCGGTCGAGCCCGACCACGAGGTCGAAGAGCCGCACGGGATAGCCGGCGGTGAACAGCAGGAACACCCCGGCGAAGAGCACCAGCAGGTTGACCAGACCCGCGCCAGACGACACGACCTGCCCGTTCTCGGTCGTGACGTACGAACTGCCACCGACGAACACGCCGACCACGAGGTAGTGCGGGATCGCCAGCAGCCACCACTTGACGAGCACGAGCCCCCGGGACAGCCGCTCGGGATAGTCGATCTCGAGGTGGGCCGGGTAGTCGGGCACCTCGCGGAGGGTGAAGGGCGGGTAGCGGTCGACACCGAGGGCGCCGTACCCGTAGAAGCTCACCCGCCAGGACCACCGGAGTACTCCGACATTGAAGTCGAAGATGCCCCGGGGATAACGACCCGTGAACAAGATGGCGAAGAACGCCACCACGCTGAGCAGGAAGAAGGCCAGCCACAAGAAGACCAGCACGATGTAGTGCGGGATCAGCAGCACCCACTTGACCAGCCACAGCCAGCGGCTCAGACCGGGTTGCAGCTCGGCGTCCACACGCAAGGGGAACGTCGTGACCATCGCCATCATCTCCAGAGTCCCGGGTGTCACCTACGAGCCTGCGACCTCGACAGCGGGCTGAACAGGGGCGAGCGTCGTCTCGTGGTGTCGGTCTGGACCGGACTGCGGGCATAGTCTGGCGAGTCACGGTCCAACGGATTCGGGAGAGCCATGAGCGGACGCATCGCCCACCGGGGACTGAGGAGCAAGGTCGTGTCCGCCGCCCAGGCAGCGGCACACATCCGGCCGGGGGACAACGTCGGCATGAGCGGTTTCACCGGCGCCGGCCACCCCAAGGCCGTTCCCCGGGCGCTGGCGGACATGCTCTCCGAGCACCGTGCCCGGGGCGAGGACTTCCGGATCGGCGTCTGGACGGGAGCCTCGACCGCGCCTGAGCTCGACGGGGCACTCGCCGAGGCCGACGGCATCGAGCTGCGACTGCCCTACCAGTCCGACCCCGTGAGCCGGGCCAAGATCAACGCGGGCACGATGGAGTACATCGACGTCCACCTCTCCCACGTCGCACAGATGGCGTGGGAGGGGTTCCTCGGAAGGCTGGACGTCGCCCTCGTCGAGGTCGCCGGAATCACCGAGGAGGGCGACCTCGTGCCGTCCACCTCCGTGGGCAACAACAAGACCTGGATCGATCTGGCGGACAAGGTCATCCTCGAGGTCAACACCCGCCAGCCGCTCGAGCTCGACGGCATGCACGACATCTACTACGGCACCGCACTGCCCCCCAACCGTCGACCGTTGATGATCACCCGACCCGACGACCGCATCGGCGTCCCGCACTTCGCGTGCCCGCCGGACAAGGTCGTCGCCATCGTCGAGACCGACGCTCCCGACCGACACACCCTCTTCAAGCCGATCGACGAGGACTCCAGGGCGATCGCGGGCCACCTGATCGACTTCCTCGAGCTCGAGGTGAAGGCCGGACGGATGCCTGCGGACCTGCTGCCCCTGCAGTCGGGCGTCGGCAACATCGCCAACGCCGTGCTCGCCGGGCTCGGTGACACGCGGCACCGCGGACTCACCGCCTACACCGAGGTCCTCCAGGACGGCATGCTGGACCTGCTGGAGTCGGGCACCCTGCGCTTCGCCTCGGCGACCGCGTTCTCCCTCAGCCCGGCAGGGGCGGCCCACTTCAACGAGAACATCGGGAGCTTCCAGGGCCGCGTCCTGCTGCGCTCCCAGGAGATCTCCAACCACCCAGAGGTGATCCGCCGCCTCGGTGTCATCGCCACCAACGGCATGATCGAGGCCGACATCTACGGCAACATCAACTCGACCCACGTCATGGGGTCGGCCATCCAGAACGGCATCGGCGGATCGGGGGACTTCGCCCGCAACGCCTACGTCTCCGCTTTCGTCACGCCCTCCACCGCCAAGGGCGGCGCGCTGTCGTGCATCGTCCCGATGGTCTCCCACGTCGACCACACCGAGCACGACGTCGGCGTCGTCATCACCGAGCAGGGGTTGGCGGACCTTCGTGGGCTCGCCCCCCGCAGGCGGGCACAGCGGATCATCGACCAGTGTGCCCACCCGGACTACCGGCCCATGTTGCAGGACTACTTCGACAGGGCCGTGTCCGGGGCGTGGGGACGTCAGACGCCCCACCTGCTGGGCGAGGCCCTGAGCTGGCACACGCGGTTCATGGAGACCGGGACGATGCGCCTGCCGTGACAGGCTCAGGGGCGAGCACCCCGTGGCGCTGCTGTACTGCTACTCACCCCGTGGGGGCCGGGGCTGCTGGTACACGTCCGGCACCCCGTCGCCGTCCTCGTCAGCCGTCACGGCGGCCTCGATGCGCCGGTAGGTGCGGTCTCGCGACTTCACCAGCACTCCGGCCAGCAGCGCGGCTCCCAGCGAACCGGTGAGGATGCCGACCTTCACGTGCTGGTCAGCGGCACTGCCAGCAGCGAAGGCCAGGTCACCGATCAGCAAGGAGACGGTGAAGCCGACACCGCCGAGCACGGAGACGCCGAGCACGTCGAGCCAGCTCAGCTCGTCGTCGAGGGCGGCATGGGTGAACCGGGCTGTCAGCCAGGCGGTGCCGAAGATCCCGATCGGCTTGCCCAGCACCAGCCCGGCGATGACACCCAGGGCGACGGGATCGCCCAGTGACTCCCCCAGGCCGGTCAGACCACCGACAGCGACGCCGCTGGCGAAGAAGGCGAAGAGCGGCACGGCCACTCCGGCGGAGACGGGTCGCAGCAGGTGCTCGAAGTGCTCGGCGAGCCCCGGCCCGGCGCCGGGCCCCCCTGCGGCCCGGGACCTGGTCACCGGCACGGTGAACCCGAGCAGCACACCGGCGACCGTCGCGTGCACCCCGGAGGCGTGGACCAGCGCCCAGGTGGCCGCGGCCAGCGGCAACAGCAGCCACCACCACCGGATGCGGCGCTGCACGGCCAGCGCGAACAATCCCAGCGGGACGAGGGCGCCCAGGAGTGGAAGCAGGTGCAGCTGGGCGGTGTAGAAGATGCCGATGACGGTGACCGCCACCAGGTCGTCGACCACGGCCAGGGTGAGCAGGAACGTGCGCAGTCCGGTGGGCAGGTGCGTGCTGATGATGGCCAGGATGGCGAGGGCGAACGCGATGTCCGTCGCCGTGGGGACTGCCCAGCCCCTGAGTGCACCACCGCCCGTGCCGAGGTTCACCAGCACGTAGACCAAGGACGGCACCGCCACCCCGCCGAGGGCGGCCAGGATGGGCAACGCTGCCCGGGACGGATCACGGAGGTCCCCCGCGACGAACTCCCGCTTGAGCTCGAGCCCCACGACGAAGAAGAAGACGGCCAGCAACCCGTCCGCCGCCCAGGTCTCCAGCGAGAGGCGCAGGTGCAGCACCTCGGGCCCGATCGTGTAGCCGCGCAGGGCCTCGTACGAGTCAGAGGCCGGGGAGTTGATCCACACCAGCGCCACCACCGTGGCGAGCAGGAGCAGGGCGCCGCCGACGGTCTCCTTCCGGAGCACCTCGGCGATGCGGATGGCCTCACTGAAGGACCCTCGGCCCATGAACGTGCGTGGGGGACGGTTCTGAGCCATGGGAGGTCACTCTCGCGGTCGGGTCGTTGTTGCCGACCAGTCTTCCCGGCTCACCGGTGACCACCCTACCGGGCGCAGGGCGACGCTCGGAACGCGTGCCCGGCAGAACCCGGATCGATCGACGGCGGCGCCGTACGGCCCGGGCGATGCGATGCTGGCGGAGGCACACATGTCGTCGAGGACTCGGAGGAGTGGCCGGTGGACTCTCAACCTCTCTGGCTGCTGATCGTCATCTTCGTGGCCTCGGCAGCCGCGATCTGGGGCGCGGGCGTCAAGCTCTCCGAGACCACCGACGTGCTGGACACACGGCTCCACCTCGGCAGCGCGTTCGGTGGCCTGATCCTCCTGGCCGTGGCCACCAACCTGCCCGAGATTGCGATCACCGTCAGCGCAGCCCTGGCCGGCAACGTGGAGGTGGCTGTCGGCAACATCCTGGGCGGCATCGCGATCCAGACCGTCGTGATCGCCGTGATCGACCTCTTCGGCAGACGCGGGCACGGGGTCAAGCCGCTGACCTACCGTGCCGCCTCCTTGACCCTGGTGCTCGAGGCTCTCGTCGTCGTGGGGGTGCTCGCCGCCGTGGTCGCGGGCAGCCAGCTGCCCGCGACCCTGGTCGTGGCCCGGATGACTCCCGACGTCCTCCTGATCGCCCTGCTGTGGGCGACCGGGCTGCTGCTGGTCCAGCGCGCGGGTCATGGCCTGCCGTGGCACGAGGACGGAGAGGCACCCAACAGCAGCCCGCACCGGAAGGGCCACCGCGTGCGAACCGAGCGCGGCCCCTCCACAGCCAGGTCCGTCGCGATCTTCGCCGTCTCCGCGGTGACGACCCTCGTGGCCGGGGTCGTCCTCGAGCAGTCCGGAGAAGCGGCCTCGTCCCAGGTGGGCCTCTCCGGCGTGCTCTACGGCGCGACCGTCCTGGCCCTCGCGACCTCGCTCCCTGAGATCTCGACGGGGCTGCAGGCCGTGCGCCTGGGAGACGACAACCTCGCCATCAGTGACATCTTCGGCGGCAACGCCTTCCTGCCGGTGCTGTTCCTCGTGGCCACCGTCATCTCCGGGAAGGCGATCCTGCCCTCTGCCGGAAGCACCGACATCTATCTCACCGCGCTCGCCATCCTGCTGACCCTGGTCTACGCGGTCGGTCTGCTCTTCCGCCCCTCCCGCCGCGTGCTCGGCATGGGCGTGGACTCGGTGACGGTCGTCGCGCTCTACCTCGTAGGACTCGCCGGACTGGTTGCCGTCGCTGGCTGAACGCCACCCGGACCCGGGAATGGCTCGGGTCGGCCGGTTCCTGAGCCGCGGCGTTCAGTGCCGCCGCTATAGGTAGCCCTTTTGGGCTATTTTGGGACGTTTGCCTGCAATAAGGAATGCCAGCCCCTATACATGATGGTGACCCCGGCTGTCGTTGCCGGTGGCGCGGCGCACAGGAAGAAATCACCTGCTCATGACCCTTTCGCCAGTGCGCCGGCCGGCTCCGCCGATGGAGGCCTCGCTGTGATGCCGCATGCCACGCGCGTGCGCGCTCTCGGCGTGGGGATCGTGATGGTCCTGGTGGCCGCACTCCCGACCACCGCGACGGCCGCCACGAGGCGCGCCTCCTCCGCGACTCTGACCGCGCCGGCCCGCGTCGCGGCCGGGTCCGCGCTCCGCCTCTCCGGCCAGATCCGCCCTGCCGCCAAGCGCGCCGTCGTGGTCCAGCACCGCTCCGGCTCCGGCTGGGTCACCGCGGGGCGCGGCACCACCACGTCCGCGGGACGCTACTCGGTCTCCCTTTCCGTGCCCGCCACCACAGGCAGGTTCGTCCTCAGGGCCTACTCGCCGGCCGCCGGGCGGCACCGGGCCGCCACGTCCCGTGCCCGGACGGTGAGGTTGGTGGCCAGACCCGGGATGGCGAGCACGCCCCTGGGAAGCAAGACCGCGTTCAGCTACCTCATGGGGACCAAGTTCCGCTGGAACCCGTGTCGACCCATCGCCTACCGGGTCAACCCCAACGGCGCCCCCTCCGGATGGAATGCCGATGTCACGGGCGCGCTCCAGCGGGTGACCGCGGCGTCCGGGCTCAAGTTCAGGTACCTGGGCGCCAGCAGCGCGCTGCCGTCGCGGTCCCAGGAGTACGCCACCAACGGCGAGCAGCTGCTCATCGGGTACGTGAAGCCAGGTCAGAGCGACCTGATCCCGGCCGACGCCACAGGCCGTGGCCTCGCCGGCATGGGCGGCGCCTCCGGGCGCACGGTCAACACCACGTCCGGGGTCCAGGGGCAGCTCACCCAGGGCTTCGTGGCCCTCAACCTGGACATCGTCAAGGCCCTCCCGGCCGGCTTCGGCCTCGGGTCGAGCGGCTGGCAGGGCACCCGTGGCCAGCTGCTCATGCACGAGCTCGGCCACGCGATGGGGTTGGGCCACACCACCATGGAGGCTCCCAACAAGGTGCAGATGATGTATCCGGTGATGGGGCGGAAGTACGCGACCTGGGGTGCTGGTGACGTGGCCGGGCTGACCAACCTCGGAGCACGAGGTGGCTGCCTCACCGAGGCGCCGTCCCCCGATGGTCGGGCGGCTCCGACACCGCACGTCCGGGGATTCCTCGACTGAGCCGTCGCGGGGCGCTCGTCACCTTCTTCCGCGAGGGTGCGGCGGCGGACGCTGTCCACCCGCCGCGCTCCTGATGAGCCACCCCTGCAACTCGCCCACTCCTCAGCGCTCCGCGTCAGATCGGCTTCAGGCCTCGGCGGGGAGGTCGGTCCCGGTCGACTCGTAGGCGGCGATCGCGGCAACCTTCTCGGCCGAGGCCGAGGCGGGGTCGAACCGGTATCCCAACCACTCCTTGGCCAGCCGACGGGCGAGCTCGAGGCCGACCACTCGCTCACCGAAGCACAGGACCTGTGCATCGTTGCTGAGCACCGCGCGCTCCACCGAGTAACCGTCATGGGCCGTGACGGCGCGGATGCCCTTGATCTTGTTGGCACTGATCGCGACCCCCAGACCCGTTCCGCAGACCAGAAGTGCCCGGTCGGCCTTCCCTTCGGAGATCAGGCGGGCCGCGGCCACGGCGACGTGGGGGTAGTGCGTGTCCTCGTCCTCGTCGACCCCGACGTCGACGACCTCGCTGACCCGGTCGTCGGACCGCAGATCCTGTGCGATCACCGACTTGTAGGCGAGTCCGGCGTCATCGCTGCCCACCACTATTCGGAGCTTTTCATCCGTCATGCCTGTCTCCTTCGAAGTTCCCCCGTTCGACGGCCTGATCCGTCAAGAGCGTTCACCTGCAGGCGCGCCCGGTGCTCGTCCGAGGACTGCGCGCAGGCGTCGGTTGCCTGCTTCCCGGCGGCGGTGCGAGGGGCGCGGACCACGGGGCCCATCAGGACCCGCCTCCCTCGTCAGGTGCGGCCTCACCGCCGCCGTCCCGTTCGCTGAGCACCCGCGCCACCGCTGCGACACACATTCCCAGCGACACCGCACCCGCGTCGGGGGTCCCGAGGCTTCGTTCCGCAAGTGGGCGGGCGCGGCCCACCTTCGGGCGAAGGGCCGCCGTGGCCTGTGCAGCCGACTGGGCCTCCCCCACAGCAACCGACCACGCGTCGACGAGGGACTCGCCGTGCCCGACCGCGGTGGTGAGTGCGTCACTGAAGGGCAGCCACGCATCGAGCATCGTCTTGTCGCCGGGCTTCGCGCCCCCGAGCTGGACCAGCGCCTCGTAGCCGGCGCGCACCCCCTCAGCGACGCGCCGGGCGTCGGGGCGGCCCGCATCTCCCAGGGCCCTGCCGACCGCCGCGAGGGCGGCGCCCCACAGCACACCGGACGTCCCGCCGGCCCTGGCCGCCCAGGCGTCCCCGGCAGCCGTCAGCGTGGTGGCCGGACCCGCCCCAGCCGCGGAGACCTCGCGTGCCGCCTCGACGGCCGCGCCGGTGCCACGCACCATGCCGCGGCCGTGGTCCCCGTCGCCTGCAACGGCGTCGATCCGTCCCAGCTCCTCCTCGGCGTCCGCCACCGCGCCTGCCATCGCCTCCAGTGCGGCAACGATCGTGGCCGCTGCCGCGCGCGCACCCTCGTCAGCCGGTCCTTGGGGAAGGCCCGACGCGACGGCCGCTGTGTCGGCGCCGGTGCGCCGCTGGCCCGCGTCGGAGGAGATCAGCGCACCCTTCCGGTAGGCGGGGCTGTCAGCCGGGGCGGACCACAACTTCTCCAGCTCGTCGTCCAGCCACATCACCGTGAGGGAGCAGCCCGCCATGTCGAGGCTGGTCACCAGCTCGCCGACCTCCGGCTCGACCACGTCGAGGCCAGCCTCACGCACGAGCCTGCTCACGGTTCTCCACGCCACGAAGAGCTCCTCGTACTTCGTGCGTCCCAAGCCGTTGAGGATGACGCACACGCGGGTCCCCGCGTCCTCCGGCGCGTCGGCCAGCACCCCGTCGACCAGGATCTTGGCCAGCTCCGCCGCCGAAGGGAGCGGGTAGTCGGCGATGCCGGGCTCGCCGTGGATGCCGAGTCCGAGCCCCATCTTTCCCTCGTCCACGGTGAACAACGGCTTGTCGGCTCCGGGCAAGGTGCAACCGTCGAAGGCAACCCCGAGCGAACGGGTCCTGTCGTTGGCGCGCTCCGCCACTCGCTGGACCCCGTCGAGGTCGTAGCCGGCCTCGGCTGCGGCCGAGGCGACCTTGAAGACCGTGAAGTCGCCGGCGATCCCACGCCGCTTTGTTCGCTCGTTCGGCGGCGCACTGGCGATGTCGTCGGTGACCAGGACATACCGAGCGTCGATGCCCTCCTCGGCCAGACGCGCGACGGCCTGGTTGAAGTTCATGACGTCACCGGCGTAGTTGCCCGTGCTGAAGACGACTCCCGCACCGCCGTCGGCCGCTCGCCCGACGGACACCGCGTCGGCGGCTGAGGGAGAGGTGAAGACGTTGCCGACCACGGCCCCGTCGGCGAAGCCGGGACCGACCAGGCCGCAGAACGCCGGGTAGTGGCCCGAGCCGCCGCCGACCACGACCGCGACCTTGCCCGTGGGGGTCTCCGTCGCCCGGACGACCCCGCCGGGCACCGGGGCCACGTAGCGCTGGTTGGCGTCGACGAACCCGGCGAGCATGTCCTCGGTGAAGGTCGCAGGATCGTCGAAGATGCGAGTCATGTGCGTGTCCTTTCGTGCGGAGCCCCGGACGCCGGGTCCGACGGGGCGATCCGTCGGCGCAGCGGGTCTGCTCAGGCGGGGATCAGGGTGACCTTGATCGACGTGGTCCCGTCGGCGACAAGCTCCAGGCCCTCCTGGAACTTCTCGAGCGGCAGCTGGTGGGAGCAGATCTCGTCCATCGGCAGGAGCCTCGACTCCAGCATCCGGATCGCGGCCGGCCAGCAGTGCGGGCCGAGGTGGGCGCCGAGCACGTCGAGCTCCTTGTCGTCGCTGATGATGCTCCAGTCGACGGTCACGTCCGACCCGAAGACGCTGTACTCGACGTAGCGGCCGAGCTTGCGCAGCAGGTTCAGCCCCTGCCCCACCGCAGCGGGGTGCCCGGTGCCCTCCAGGTAGACGTCGGCGCCGTACCCGTCGGTCATGTCCTTGACGTACGCCACCGGGTCCTGCTCGGCGATGTTGACGATGTGCGTCGCCCCGCACTTCCTGGCCAGCTCCAGCTTCCTGGGGGACATGTCGAGGGCGACGACCGCGGCGGGGTACTTCGCGACCGCCCCGGCGATCATGCCGAGACCGATCGGCCCGCAGCCGGCGACCACCACGACGTCCTCGAAGAGGATCCCGGCCCGCTCGACCGCATGCAGTGCACAGGAGAGCGGCTCGGTGAAAGCAGCGTGTGCCGGTGGGAGGCCCTTGTCGATCCCGTACACGAGGGCCTCGACCGGGAAGAGCATGTACGACGCCATGCCGCCCGGGTTGCGGCGCTTGAAGCCGAACATGTCGTGAGGCGCGCACATCCAGTACTCACCCCGCAGGCAGTAGCGGCACTTCCAGCAGGGCACGATCTGCTCGGCCACCACGCGGTCGCCCACCGCGATGCCCCACCGTCGGGCGGCGGCGTCGTCGAGCTGGACCACCTCGCCGACGAACTCGTGGCCCGGGATGACCTCGGTCTCGGCCCAGGCGGGACGATTCGCGTCGCCCCAGAACTTCGCAGCGCCGTGGTAGCACTTGAGGTCGCTCGCACAGATGCCGACTGCCTCCACCCGCACCAGCGCCTGGCCCGGTCCGGGCGAGGGCACGGCCACCTCCTCGAGGCGGTAGTCCTCGGGCCCGTGGCAGACCACCGCCTGCATCTTCTCGGGGATCGCGCTGCTCGTCGCGGTCGTCTGTGTCTGAGTCATCGGTCGTTCCTTCCTACTCTGCTCCGGTCATCGGTGTCCTGAGCCGTCGGTGGCGACGGCGCGTGTGTCCGCCCGCCGGCGGCCCGGCTGCGGCGTCGGACGGGGGACGCGGTGGGACCCGGTCGGACGGCATCGTCATCACGTCCCCTCGGCTAGCTGCAGTCGGGCCATGACGTCGGCGACAGCGGTGACGACCAGGGCGAACGACACGGCACCAGGGTCCGGGGTCCCGACGCTCTTCTGCGCGTGTGGACGGGCACGTCCGATGCGAGGAAGCAGCTCGGCGGTGGCCTGCGCGGCGTCCGTCGCGGCCCGAGCGGCACCGCTCCAGGCGACCGCGAGGTCGTCACCGCCCGCGACCCTGCGGCGCAGCTCCTCGGTGAACGGCACCATGGCGTCCACCATGGTCTTGTCCCCCACGCCGGCCTTGCCCAGATCTGCGACGGCCTCCGCTGCCACGGTGACGCCCGCTACCGCCCGGGCGGCGTCGGGAGGAGCCTGGTCGCCGAGCTCGTCGCCGGCTGCTCGCAGGCCCGTGCCCCACAGCGCACCCGAGGTGCCGCCGCCGCGGCCGGCCCACGCCTCGCCTGCCGAGCGCAGCGTCGTCCCCGCTCCGGCTCCCGCCTCGACCGCCTCCTGCGCGGCACGCACGGCGGCGTTGGCACCGCGCTGCATGCCGATGCCGTGGTCGCCGTCGCCGGCCACCGCGTCCAGCCGGCCCAGCTCCTCGGCGTTCTCGTCGATGGTTGCCGCGATGGCGAGCAGGGCCGCCAGGATGGTTCCCGCGGCCAGCTGGGACACCGCGGTCGCCGGCGCGACGTGGGTGGGCTCCGAGTCCTCCACCGCGGCCTCCTCGCCGGTGGTCGGGTGGTCCGTCCCGCGCCGGTAGGCCGGTGTCTCCGCCGGCGCGGTCCACGCCGCCTCCAGCTCGTCGTCGAGCCACCCGAGTGTGAGCGAGACACCGGCCATCTCGAAGCTGGTGACCAGCTCACCGACCTCGGGACGTACCACCGTGACCCCGGCATCGCCCAGCAGGGCAGCCACACGGCGGTAGGTGACGAACAGCTCGTCGGACTTGACCGATCCCAGACCGTTGAGGATGACGGCCACGTGGCTGCCGCTGAGCTCTCCGGCGGCGGGGAACTCCTCGAGCAGGCGGCTGACCAGCAGGTCGGCGAGGGCGTCCGCGGTCGGCATCGGCAGTTCCTCCAGGCCTGGTTCGCCGTGGATGCCCATGCCGAGGGCCATCCGCCCCGGCGGGACTGTGAACAACGGCTCCTCGGCGCCGGGGAGTGTGCAGCCGGAGAAGGCGACCCCGAGCGTGCGGGTGCGTTCGTTCGCCTCAGCGGCCAGCGCCCAGACGTCGTCGAGCGTGCGTCCCTGCTCTGCCGCCCAGGCCGCGGCGCGGAACACCACCATGTCTCCGGCGACGCCTCGACGGTCATGGCGCTCGCTGGCGGGAGCGCTGGAGATGTCGTCGGTGACCGCGATCGTCCGTGCCGTGATTCCCTCCGCGACCAGCCGCTCCTTGGCCTGGGTGAAGTTCAGGACGTCGCCCGCGTAGTTCCCGAAGGCGAGGAGCACGCCCGCGTCCGCAGCCACCGCCCTGGCGACGGAGCAGACCTGCTGGGCCGACGGGGAGGCGAACACGTTTCCCAGCGCAGCCCCGTGGGCCAGCCCGGCCCCGACCAGGCCTGCGAACGCGGGGTAGTGACCGGACCCCCCACCGATGACGACGGCCACCTCACCTGCCGGGGTGCGAGTCCTGCGGGCAACGCCGCCCTCCACCCGCCGGACGAGGTCGGGGTGAGCGGAGACGAATCCCTCGACCATCTCGTCGGCGAAGTCGGAAGGGTCGTTCAGCAGATAGCTCACGGACGTCCTTCCTGGCGCCGGTCCGGACGTGGTGGGTGGTGGGTGGCCGCTCCGGACCGTGGCGGTCACCCGGCGATCACTTGAGCGTGAAGGGACCGATGAAGTCGTTCACCTTGTCCTTGGTGATCAGGATGCAGTCGAAGGCCTGCTTCTCGGCCGTGCTGCCGGTCTTGCCGGTCTTGAGGAACTGGTCGGCCTCGTCGACGGCCTTCTTGGCGAAGCTCGCCACGGGCTGGAGCACGGTGTACTGCAGCTCGCCCTTCTTGATGCTGTCGACGGCGTCAGGCGACCCGTCGAACCCGCCGACCTTCACCTGGGAGAGCTTCCCGGCCTCCTTGAGCGCTGCGATGGCACCGAGGGCCATCTCGTCGTTGCCGGAGATCACCCCGGAGATCTTCGGGTGGGCCTGCAGGAGGGACTGCATCTTGTCGTGACCCTGGGTGCGGTCCCAGTTCGCCACCTCCTTGCCGACCTTCTTCAGGCCGGGGTACTGGGAGAGCACGGTGGCGTAGCCGTTGGAGCGTGTCTGCGCGTTGTTGTCCGAGGGGGCGCCGTACAGCTCGACGTACTCGGCCGTCTTCGGCATGACCTTCACGAACTGCTGGGCGCCGAGAGCGGCACCCTGGGCGTTGTTGGAGACCAGCTGGGCCTTCGCGAGCCCCGACTGGTTGATCTCGGCGTTCACCAGGAACACGGGGATGTTGGCCGCGTTCGCCTTCTTCACCGCGCCGACCGAGCCGCTCGCGTTGGCGGGGTCGAGGATGATGGCCACCGACTTGTTCGTGATCGCCGTGTCGATCAGGGTGCTCTCGGTGTTCGTGTCCCCCTTCGAGGCGGCCACGTTGGCCTTGTAGCCGAGCTTCTTGGCCTCGGCGGCGGCCACGCTGCCCTCGGTCTTCCAGTACGGGTTCGACGGGTCGTTGACGATGATCGTCATCAGGCCGCCCTTGGTCTTGGCGCCCGAGCCCCCCGACGAGCTGCTGCTGGAGGATCCCCCCGATCCGCATCCAGCGAGGGTGAGGGCGGTGACGCTGGCGACGACGGCGACTGCGGTTTTGCGAAACATGCGTTCTTCCTTCGTTCGATACCGGGGTGGGTTGCGGGATGCCGAGACGCGATCAGCCGGTCGTGCGTGCGGTCTGCGGCGAGGTGGCGTCGGCGGGTTCGGGCTCGGACGACGGGCCCTGTGCGTCACCGCTCGAGGCCGGAGCCTTGCGCCGACCCCGGTACTGCACTGCGTTGAGCAGCACGGCGAGGATGATGACGGCGCCGGTGAAGACGGTCTGCCAGTAGGCCGAGACCCCGACGATCACCAGGCCGTCGGAGAGGAAGCCGATGACGAAGGCGCCGAGCAGGGTGCCCCGGACGTTGCCGCGGCCACCGCTCAGGGCGGCGCCACCGATCACGACTGCGGCAATGGCCGTCAGCTCGTACGACGAGCCCGCGGTCGGGCTCGCCGAGGTGAGCTCGGAGGACAGGATCAGGCCGGCGATGGCCGCGCACACCCCCGAGGCCACGTAGACCCACACCTTGACGCGGCGTACGGGCACACCTGACAGTTCGGCCGCTCTCTCGTTGCCGCCAGAGGCGTACAGCCACCGGCCGAACACGGTGCGTTGCAGCACCAGGCTCACGATGACCGCGACGACGACCATGACGATGACGCCGATGGGGAGGTCGAGAATGCGGTTGAAGCCCAGCCAACTGAACCCGGTGTTGCCGAGCTCAGGCTTCCCGTCGAGGTTGTTGTAGGTCAGCCCGTTCGTCATCAGCAGGGCGATGCCGCGCACGACGTACAGCATCCCGAGGGTGGCCACGAACGGCGCCACCTTGAACCGCGAGACGAGGACACCGTTGACCAGGCCGATCACCGCGCCGACCAGGGCAGCCAGGACAACCACCACCCAGACCGCCGGGAAGAGCGTCACGTCACCGAGGGCCTTGAGACGGACGCCCTGCATCAGCCAGCCTGCGATGACGCCCGACAGGCCAAGGATGGAGCCGACCGTGAGGTCGATACCGCCGTTGAGGATGACCAGCAGCATGCCGATCGCGAGCAGGGCGTACACCGCCACGTGCGAGGCCATGGAGAGCACGTTGCTGGTGGTGAGGTAGTTCGGGGAGAGGATCGAGAACACGACGATGATCACGATCAGGGCCAGGAACGCCCGCCCCTCGAGCAGGATCTTGCCAAGATCGAAGCCCCCGGCGAGCGCGGCCGGACGGCTGCGGTTGCGGCCCTGGGTGGAGGTTGTCATAAGCGGGCGTCCGTTCCTTCGAGGTCAGGCGACCACGGCCTCGCCGGAGGCGGCCATGATCTCTTCCTTGCTGGTGTGGGGTCCGAACTCGGCGGAGATCCGCCCGCGGCGCATCACGATGATGCGGTGGGCGATGCTGAGACACTCTCCGACCTCGGAAGTGGAGTAGACGACGGCAAGGCCCGACCCGGCACGCTCCGCCAGCAGCCGGAACACCTCCGCCTTGGCGCCGACGTCGATGCCGCGGCTGGGCTCATCCAGCAGGATCACCTGCGGGTGTGTCGCCAGCATCTTCCCGATCACGACCTTCTGCTGGTTGCCGCCCGACAACGCCCCGATCGGCGCTGCGGGACTCTCGGTCTTCACCTGTACGTCCTTGATGGACTCCTGCACGCGCGCCTCCTCCGCTGACCGCGACAGGAACAGCCCCTTGACGAAGGACGTGAGGCTGGCGAGCGTGAGGTTCTGGCCGACCGACATCGTCTGCACGAGCCCGTCCCGCTGGCGGTCTTCAGGAACCAGGCACAGGCCCGCGTCGATCCGCTCCGAGATCGACAGGCCCGACACGTCGGCGCCGTTGAGCACCACGCGGCCACCGGTCAGCGGCACCCGGCCCGCCACGGCCTCGAGGAGCTCGGTACGTCCGGCGCCCATCAACCCGTAGATGCACACGACCTCGCGGGACCGCACCTCCAGGGACAAGTTGTCGACGATCGAACGCTGGGGGTTCTCGACGTCGGCCACGCTGACGTCCTCGATCGAGAGCGCGATGGGCCCGAACTCGTCGACCGACGGCGCCTCACCGAGGCTGAAGTGCTCGCCGACCATGCGTCGGACGATCCACTCGAGGTCGATGTCCCTGACCTCGGCGGTCGCCGTGATGTTGCCGTCACGGAGCACCACGGCGAAGTCCGTGATCTGGAGCGCCTCCTCCAGGTGGTGCGAGATGTAGACGATCGAGACACCCGAGCTCTTGAGGTCCGCGATGACCTTGAACAGCACCTCCACCTCGGAGGCGCTCAGCGCCGACGTCGGCTCGTCCATGATGAGGATCCGCGCGTCGACCGAGAGCGCCCGGGCGATCTCGACGATCTGCTGCTGTCCGAGCCGCAGGTCCGCCACCGGCGTGAACGGCGAGATGTCCTCCTCGAGCCGCTCCATCAGCTCCTGGGTCTGCCGCGCCTCCTCGGCGAAGTCGATGCCCGTCCCGGTGCGGATCTCACGGCCCATGAAGATGTTGTCGCGGACGTTGAGGTTGGGGGCGAGGCTGAGCTCCTGGTGGATGATCGAGATGCCACGGTCGCGCGCGTCGACGGTCGAGTGGAACGACACCGTCTCGCCGTGCAGGAGGATCTCACCCGACGTGGGTTGCTCGACGCCGGACAGGATCTTCATGAGCGTCGACTTGCCTGCGCCGTTCTCGCCGAACAGCGTCGTCACCTTGCCGCGATGGATGTCGAAGTTCACGCCCCTGAGCGCCTGGGTTCCGCCGTACGTCTTGACGACGTGGCGGGCCGACAGCACGACCTCGTCGACCCCGTTCCCGTTCCCGGCTGCGCTGGCCCTGTTCACGCGACACTCAGCTTCACCGGCGTCACGAGCCAGGCGTCTGGGTTGATCAGCTGGAAGGCCCCGACGACCGTGACCTGCTTGCCGGTGAGGTGCGCCGTGTCGATCTTGGAGAGCACCTGCTTCCTGAGCTGGTCGTTGAGCGCAGCGGCCGCGTTCTGGTAGTCGATCTGGTTGGTGAACTGGCCGAAGTTGATGGTGCCCGTGGCGTCGCGCAGGTCGGTCCCGTTGATGGCAGGGCCGGTCTGGATCCGCACCAGCAGGTTCTTGGGCATTCCGGGGACCTTCACTTCGTAGATCCCGGCATCCCCCTTGCCGACCACGCCGCTGAACTTGACGCACAGCTCCGGGCCGGTGCCTGCTTGGACGCCGTACTTCTTGGCGGCCCCGGTGGGGTCCTTGGCCAAGGCAGCCGCGAGGACGCGGGCGTCGACGGCGCGCTTCTCGATGGCGGCCTGCACCTTGGGAAAGTTCTCCTTGGCCCAGGTGGTCGGGTTGAAGGCCTGCGCGCCCGCCGCAGCGGAGGAGCCGCTGCTGACGACCTTGGTGCTCAGGCCCATGGCGACGAGCAGCACGACCACGCCCGCCACCAGGATCGCTCGCTTCGCCGAGCGGGTCAGACCAGTTCGCCGTCGCCGCGCAGGCGACTCGCTCATGGGCTCGGTCCGGGTTGATGTCCCCGCATGGCTTCCCCTCTACCGGTCGGACGACGCTGGGATGCAGAGAGGCCGGCCGTCACAGTGTGAGGTTCATGTGGTCGTGACGCGGTTCGGGTTTCCTCAGGTCTACGCCGCCGGTCCGGCATGTGTCAACGGTCAGATATCGACCCTCGCAGCGTGGGCACCGCCGATCGCCATGAGCGCCTGGAAGCCCTCGACCTCCCACGCGGCACGGCCCACGAACAACCCCGAGGTGTGCGGGTCCTCGAGGAGCACGGTGGCGTTGTCGACGCTGACGCTGCCGCCGTACAGGAGCGCTCGACAGCCGCGGCCGCCACCCAGTCGCTCGGACTCCCGGGCAATGGCTGCCGTCACGGGAGACACCTCTGCTCGTGTCGCCGGGCGACCTGCCTCGCCGATGGCCCAGACCGGCTCGTAGGCAACGATCGTGTCGGCCACCTCCTCGGCAAGCAGCCGGGACAGGGCCGCCCTCACCTGGGCGGTCACGAACTCCTCGGCCTGGCCGGCGTCGCGCACCGCCGCCGGCTCACCCACGCACACGAGCGGCACAAGACCGGCGTCGAGCGCCGCCCGCGCCTTGCGCGAGACGGAGTCGTCGGTCTCGCAGAACTGCTCGCGTCGCTCGGAATGTCCCATCTCGACCAGCCGAGCGCCGGCGTCGGCCGCCATTCGCATCGAGATCTCCCCCGTCGCAGCCCCCTCGGGCGCCCAGTGAGCGTTCTGGACACCGAGCAGCACCGGCGAGTCCTCGGGCAAGCAGTCGCGGACCGCCGCGAGACTGGTGTGAGCGGGGAGGACGAACGGCTGGACGCCCTCCGGCACCGGTGCCGCAGCCAACGACCGCGCGAACGCCCGGCTCTCGCCCAGCGTCTTGGTCATCTTCCAACTCGTGCCGATCCACACGACCGCCGCCATTTTCGGACGCTAGCACTGCCTCGATCTCAGGGTGCCTCCGCGACCGCGGAAGGGCGACGGCCCCGGGCTGTTCAGACCAGCTCTGGCACCCGGAGATGGTGGACCGCAAGCTCGCACTCGATGACGTCGATGAACTCCATTCCGGTCCGCTCGGCCATCTCGGCTCGTCGTTCGGCACTGAACTCCCGAGTGGCCTCGAGTGCAGCCATGCTGTCGAAGCAGGTCGTGCCACACAGCACTCCGTTCTCACGGTCCACGAGCATGCTCTGGCTGCAGAAGCCGCGCTGCTGCTCCAGCTGCGGCAGGACGTTCGCCCGGAAAGCCTCCAGCGCGGCGTCCAGCCGACCCGCCGGCGGCCGGGACCACGTCACTCGAGCGCAGGCCCCCGCAGGCGACTCGTGGTCACGGTGGAAGATCGCAACCTCCCACTCAGCGACCTCGAGGCTGTCCCCACCAAGGGTCTCCAGCAGGCGTTGTCGGACTGGTCTGAGCTGCTCGTTGCTGGCGTGCATGGCCTCCTTGGAGTCCCACGAGCTCGTGGTGATGCAGCGGCCGGTCGAGCGCTCGACGAGCATGGACAGGCCCAGACAGCCGTCGATGCGGGTCATCACGGGCACCAGGTCGCTGTTCAGTGCAATGCCGTCGTCGATGCGATCGGGCTGGGCCATGACGGTGACGGAGCGTGCGCAGGCGTCCATGGTCCACCTCCCTCCAAGAAGAGGCGACGCCCCGGCGGCGTCGCCGGCACCTTCCATCCTCGCCCCGACCCTCCCCCGAGGCAATGCGTCACCACCGACGTTCGGGCTGGCGACCTGTGAGCACGCAGGTGTCAGTCGTCGTACTGGAGGCGCACCGCTTCGCTGGTGGGATGCGCCTGGCAGGTCAGCACGTACCCCTCGGCCACCTCGGCGTCGTCGAGGGCGTGGTTCTGGTCCATGGTCGCCGTGCCCAGGACGACCTTGGCTCGGCAGGTGCCGCAGGCACCCCCGGCGCAGGAGTACGGCGCGTCGACGCCGGCCGACAGCGCGGCGTCGAGCACGGTCTCCCCGGACGCACGGAGCTCGAAGGAGGTCTCCTCCCCGTCAACGGTCACGCTCACCTGGCTGACCAGGTCGCTGCTGACCTCGCTCACGGGCGCGGCCACGCTGTGGAAGAGCTCGCTGTGCACGCGCTCGTGGCCCACTCCTGCCTCGACCAGCCCTGCGGTCACATCCTCGACCATCGCCTGGGGACCACACAGGAACCAGGCGTCCACCGACGTGTGACGGTCGGCCAGAAGGGTGTTCACCATGCTCCCGTCGATCCGACCCGTCAGCCCACCCGGCTCGCGGGACAGCACGTGGTGGACACGCAGGCGCTCGCCGAACCGGGAGACCAGGTCCTCGAGCTCGTCCCTGAACATGGTCGTGGCCGCGCTCCGGTTGCCGTAGACGAGGTCGAAGGTGCTGCGCTGCTCGACCTCGAGGGCGGTGGCCAGGATGGAGAGGACCGGCGTGATGCCCGAGCCGGCGACCACGCCGACGTACGACCGCTTCGTGCCGTCCTCCAGCACGGTCCCGAACCGGCCCGTCGGCGTCATCACGTCGAGGATGTCGCCGACGCGGACCTGCTCGTTGACGTATCCGGAGAAGAGGCCACCCTGAACCCGCTTGACCGCCACCCGCAGCTGACCGGTCGACGCGGGGGCGCACAGCGAGTAACTGCGTCGTACGTCCTGGCCGTCGATCACGGCGCGCAGCGTCAGGTGCTGGCCGGCCACGTAGCGGTACTGGTCCGCGAGGTCGGCCGGCACGGCGAAGGAGACCACGACGCTGTCCTCGGTGAGCGACTCGACCGAGGCGACGCGCAGCGGGTGGAAGGCCGGCCGGCGCCCCGAGGCGGTCGGGACGGGCAACTGGTCGGTGAGTCGTCGCCAGGTGCGGTACTCGCTCGGCGTCAGGGAACGGCCGAACCAGGTGGAGATGGCCGCGTTGCGATCGAGGTAGGCCTGCTCGTTGCGGCGCCACGCGCGCACGTAGCGGTAGAACGGCACGCTCGGGTGCAGGTGGTGCACCAGGTGGTAGTTCTGGTAGACGAACAGCGGCGTCAGCCAGGCTTCGCCACCCACCCGGACGCGGGTCGCCCGGTACTTGTCCTGCCGCTGGGTCGCGGTGAGCCCGTGGTGCGGGAGGTAGTCGAACCACCACGCCAGCACCGTGAGACCGATTCGCTGCGGCACGACGTACAGGACGACCAGCTCGTAGAGGTGGCCGCTGGCGATCACCGCACCGAACGCGGCCGCCACGGCCGCGAACGTCCCGAGAGTGGTGACGACCTCGGCCCGCGGCCGCTGGTTGACGCGCCTCAGGTAGAAGGCCATGTACCAGACGTCGATCGTCGCCCACCTGAACGGCAGCTGCCACCACGGACCTTCACTGGTCCAGGCATCGGGGTCGCTGGCCTTGGGCTCGTTGGTGTTGCGGTGGTGCTCGATGTGGATGAACTGCATCAGCGGGAACGTGGTGTACACCGCCACGAAGGGCTGTGACAGGTGCCCGAAGGCGTTGTTGACGCGGGTGTGCGTGCTGATGGCGTGGTGCGTGGCCTCGTGGAGGACCGAGAACATCAGGAACGTCACGGCCGCCCCCATGGGGACGGTCAGCCACGGCGGGCTCTGCACCACCAGCACGGCCCAGGTCTCCAGCGCGAACAGCGCGAGCGTGCCCACGAAGAGGGCGGCCGTGGGCCACGCCAGCCCGGGCACCTGCTCGCCCGGGTCGGGCAGACCTTGGACCGGTTGTCTGGCCTCGGCCGGTGGGCGTTGGACCGTCGGTGCCGTCATCGGTGCTCCCATGTGCAGGGCAGCGACCATCCGGACGCCGCGGTTTACAACGAGAGTCTGTTTGTAAAGTGCTGGCGCGTCAACCCCGGGTCATCGACATCACACTCGACGTGGGACGGCGGCCGTGTCAGCGCTTCTTCAGCATCCTGCGCTCGAGGGCGGTGGCCAGCCGGCCAGAGGCCGTCGGGAGCAGCCGGACGATGCGGTCGACCATCACCGCGTCCTGCCCGACGCGGATCCGGAACCGGTTCCTCTCGACGCCGTCGACGATGATCTGCGCCGCCTTCTGCGGGGCCATGCGGAGCATCTCCTTGTTGTACGTGTCGCGGCGCGCCTCGTCTTCGGGCGTCACCGGGAGGCCGGCAGCCAGCGCGTGCGCGAGGGAGTTGTCCGCGATGCTGGTGGCGATCCCGCCGGGATGCACGACGCTGACCCGCACCGGCAGGTTCTCCAGGGCCATCTCCGTGCGCAGCGTCTCGGTGAAGCCGCGCACGGCGAACTTCGACGTGCAGTAGTGCGACATCTTCGGCTGGGCCAGGTAGCCGTTGAGGCTGGAGATGTTCACGACGTGGCCGTCGCCGGAGGCGATCAGACGCGGGAGGAAGGCCTGCGTGCCGTGGATGACGCCGTACAGGTTGACGCTCAGGACCCGCTCGTAGTCGGCCCACTCACTGTCCAGCACCGTTCGACTGAAGGCGACGCCGGCGTTGTTGTACACCTGGTGCACCGCGCCGAAGTGGTCCTCGACCTCGGTGGCGTAGGCGAACACTGCCTCCCGGTCACCGACGTCGACCAGGGCCTGGTGCATGTCGCCGGCGCAGAGGGCCGCGGTCTCCTTCAGGCCGACCTCGTCGACGTCGCACCCGGACACACGGGCGCCCCTCCGGCTCAGCTCGACGGCCAGGGCCCGGCCGATGCCGGATCCTGCTCCGGTGACGACGGCGACCTTGTCGCGGACCTGGGTCATGACTGCGCTCCTTGCTCTGCACTGGCGTGCTGGGTGTGCTGGGTGATGAGGTCGACGAGGTGCGGGACGGCGCCCGCGGCAAAGTGGTGGCCCATGCCCGGCACGGTGACGTGGCGGGCGCCCGGGATGGCCTGGGCGGTGGCCCGCCCTCCGCTGGGATGGACGATGAGGTCGCGGTCACCGTGGACGACCAGAGTCGGGGCCGTGATCCGGCGCAGCTGCGCGGTCCGGTCGCCGGATGCCTGGATGGCCTGGATCTGACGTGCGTTGCGCGGTCCCGCTTCATCGCCCCCGGCTCGGTCCCAGACCCCTTCGGCCAGAGCCGTCTCGGTCGCCTCGTCGACCGGGAACGCGGTGCCGGCCAGGTGGCGCACCATGGCGAGGTGGCGCGCCACTGACTCCTGCCTGGTTCCGGCAGGCGGCTTGAGCAGCTTCCACAGCGTCGACCGGGCCGGTTGACCGATCTTCGTGGCACCCGTGGTCGAGAGCATCGAGGTGAGTGTCCTGACCCGCTGCGGGTGGGTGGCGGCGACCGTCTGCGCGATCATGCCGCCCATCGAGCCACCGACCAGGTGCGCCTGCTCGATGCCAAGGTGGTCCATCAGGCCCACGGTGTCCTCGGCCATGTCGGCGAGCGTGTAGGCGTCGGAGCGAGGCCTGGCGAGCAGCTGCCGCCACGTGCTCGGGGGCGTGGCATCGACGGTGGTGGACCGGCCGCAGTCCCGGTTGTCGAAGTGCACGACGCGGAAGCCACGGTCCGCGAGGCCGTCGAGCAGCGCCTCGGGCCACCAGGTGAGGTCGCACGCCAGCCCGGAGACGAGGACGAGCGGTACGCCGTCGCTCTCGCCGCGCGTGCGGTGGCACAGCCGGATGCCGTCGGGAAGGTCGGCGAAGCGGTCCGCGCTCATCCGGCGACCTGCGCCTGCTGGTCGTAGGCCGCGCGACGGGTGGCCGGCGAGGAGAAGTGCAGGTGCTCGTCGGCGACATCACCGCCGCGGAGCAGCTTGCGATCGTCGTGGAAGTTCATCGACATCAGCCAGGGCGCTTCCTGGCCCTGCTTGACCAGCTGGTCGAGGGAGCGCTGCACGTAGCCGGCGCCGAAGTCCAGCAGGGGCCGCCGCGGCATCTCCGGGTCCGCGACCGCCCAGGCCGTGTCGTACCCGTGGACCTCCATGTGCGCGAGCAGGCGGCAGAAGTACTCGCAGAGCAGCCCGACCTTGAGCGTCCAGGACGAGTTGGTGTAGCCGATCGCCAGGGCGAAGTTCGGAACGCCGCTGAGCATCATGCCGCGATAGACCACGGTGTCCGGCGCCGAGACGGGGCGGCCGTCCACCGTGAGCTCGATCCCGCCGAACAGCTGCAGGGTCAGCCCGGTCGCCGTGACGACGATGTCGGCCTCGAGCTCCTGGCCGGATTCCAGCAGGAGGCCCGTCTCGGTGAACGTGGTGATCCGGTCGGTCACCACCGACGCCTGCCCGTTGCGGATCGACCGGAAGAGGTCGCCGTCCGGGACGACGCACAGGCGCTGGTCCCAGGGGTCGTACGGCGGGTTGAAGTGCTCGTCGACCGGGAACCCCTCGGGGAGCTGCTTGACGTTGACGGCCCGGATGAGCTTCCGTGCGGCCCGGGGGAACTTCTGGCAGAACCGCCAGATCGCCCGCTGCTGGGCGATGTTCTTGCGTCGGATGAGCGGGTAGGCGCGCTGCTCGCCGAGCACTCGCTTCATCAGGTTGGCGATCGCGTCCTCCGTCGGCACCGGCAGGATGTAGCTCGGCGTCCGCTGCAGCATCGTCACATGTGCGGCGGTCGCGGCCATCGCAGGGACGAGCGTGACACCGGTGGCGCCGCTACCGATGACCACCACGCGTTTGCCGCTGTGGTCGAGGTCCTCTGGCCACTGCTGGGGATGCACGATCTGGCCCCGGAACCGCTCGCGCCCTTCGAAGTGCGGGGTGTGTCCCTCGTCGTACCGGTAATAGCCGGAGGCAGCGAAGACCCAGCCCGCCGTGAGCTGCAGGCGCTCCCCCGTGTCGGTCCGCTCCACCTCCACCAGCCATCGGGCGTCCTCGGTCGACCACGCCGCGGACACGACACGGTGGTGGTACCGGATGTGCGGGTCCAACCCGCTCTCCGTCGCCGCCTCACGGAGGTAGCCGAGGATGCGGGGCGCGGCTGCGATCGACTCGCGGTCTCGCCACGGCTTGAACTCGTACCCGAAGGTGTGCAGGTCCGAGTCGCTGCGGATGCCCGGGTAGCGGAAGAGGTCCCACGTCCCGCCGGAGGCGCCACGCGCCTCGAGGATCGCGAAGCTCTTCTTGGGGTGCTCGGTCCTCAGGTAGCGCCCGACTCCGATCCCGGAGATGCCGGCGCCTACGACGAGGACGTCGACGTGCTCGGTCGGGCTGGGTGTCTGAGTCATCGGCTCTCCCTGGTGGTACGACGGGGTACCAGCATGGGACCTCGACGGTCCCGACGCCAGTGAGACGCGCGTCACATCGTGACGAACCATCATGCCCGGGTGTGCCGACGTTCGACCCGACCCCTTGCGCCGTCACGGTACGCATGCGTACCGTCCCCTCGGTACGTAGATGTACCGAACGAGAGGCAGACCGTGAGCACCGTGACCTTGCCCGAGGGCCCGACCACCCCGCGCCTGCTGCAGTCGGCGCAGCTCCTCCTCGACCGGAACCGCACGATGCGGCGGCTGCGTGGGCGCTACGGGTCCGCCTTCATGGTGCAGATGCCGGTGTTCGGCAGGACGCTGGTGCTCAGCGACCCTCGCGAGGTCAAGCAGCTCTTCCAGACGAGCCCCGAGCTGGCCGACACGATCGACGCCAACCTCGGGTCGGTGCTCGGCCCCGGGTCGATGTTCGCCCTGGAGGGACAGGAGCACCGCCGGCAGCGCAAGCTGCTGACCCCGCCCTTCCACGGCCGCCGGTTGAAGGTCTACGAGGAGCTCATCGAGCGGGAGGCGGTGCTGGAGATGGCCACCTGGCCCGAGGTGCGCGAGTTCCCGACGATGGACTCGATGATGCGGATCACCCTCAACGCGATCCTGCGCACGGTCTTCGGAGCCGACGGCGCCGAGCTCGACGAGCTGCGTCGCCTGTTGCCCGGGATGGTGACGCTCGGCAGCAGGCTCGCGGTGGTGCCCGTCCCGCGCAACCTTCCCGGGCGATATGCCCCGTGGAAGCGTTTCGAGGCCCAGCGTGCCCGGTACGACGCGATCGTCGACCGCCTCATCGACCAGGCCCTCCGCGACCCTGATCTCGACGGGCGGCAGGACGTGTTGTCGATGATGCTGCAGGCGACGTACGACGACGGGACGGCCATGAGCCGCAGCGACGTCGCCGACCAGCTCCTGACCATGCTCAGCGCCGGCCACGAGACCACGGCCACGACGCTGGCCTGGACCGTGGAACGTCTGCGCCGCCACCCCGACGTGCTGCGCCGCCTGGTCGAGGAGGTCGACGCCGGCGGCTCGGAGCTCCGGCAGGCCGCGCTGATCGAGGTGCAGCGCGTCCGACCCGTCATCGACCTCACGGCGCGGCAGGTGCGCGCCGAGTCACTGACGCTGGGGCGGTGGAGCCTGCCACGCGGACAGACCGTGCTGGTCAGCATCGCGCTCATGCACGCCGACGAAGAACTGTTCGAGAACGCCGCGACCTTCGACCCGGACCGGTTCGTGGGCGCCCGTCCGGACACCTACGGCTGGATACCGTTCGGTGGCGGCGTACGACGCTGCATCGGCGCCGCGTTCGCGACCATGGAGCTCGACGTCGTCCTGCGGACCCTGCTCCGCGACTTCACGCTGCTCCCGACCGACCAACCCGACGAGAGCTGGCACTCCCGGGGCATCGCGATCGCGCCGGGCCGAAAGGGTCTCGCCGTGGTCCGGCGGCGCGCCACCGGGGACTCGCCCGCGTCCACCGCCCCCGCCGTGGTCTCGGCATGAGGATCGAGGTCGACCGCACACGGTGCGCCGCCCTCGGCGTGTGCGAGTCCATCGCGCCGTCGGTCTTCGAGGTCAATGACCACCACACCATGGTCGTGCGGGAGCCGGACCGGTCGGCGCCCGCCGGCCAGCTCCACGAGGACGTCGAGGACGCCGTGGCCAGCTGTCCGACCGGTGCGCTTCGCCTCCTCGAGGGCTGATCGGCCGTCGCCGCCCGCTACGCGGCGCCGCGGGGGCCGAGCACGACCGTCGCAGTCTCGACGGCGAGCTCGACGATGGCCGCCGGGTCCCCGTCGTCCTCGACGGTGGTCGCAATGAGCTCGCGCAGCCCGCCGAGAAGGATGATCGCCAGCCCGTGCGACGGCGGCCGGACCCCGACGCTCGACAGGTCATGCGTGTCGGTGAGCGTCTGGAGCAGCACGACGAAGTCCTCCATCGTGTCGCGCTGGAGCTGTCGGGCCTCGTCGCCGAGCGCGGGAACGTCACGGATCCAGCTGAGCGTGATGGTCGGGTCGAGCACGACGGTTGCGATCCAGCTCTCGATCGCCTGACGCACCTGCGTCGGCCACGGAGCCGATGGCTCGACTGCGCTCCTGATGCGTTCGATGGTGTCCGCGTTGGTCTCCCGAAGCAGCGCGACGAAGCAGTCCTGCTTCCCGGAGAAGTGCTCGTAGAACGTGCGCCGCGACGTCCGCGCCTGGCGGACCACATCGGCGATGGTGGTCTCGCGGTAACCGCGTTCCCGCAGCGCCGCGGCCATCCCGTCGAGCAGCCGCCGGCGAAAATCGGGTGCCGAGGCGCTGGGGCCGGGGGCACCCTCGGCGCCAGCGCTGCTCACGGGTGACACGTTAGTACGGCGGACACGGGTGACGGGCGGTCGGCCTGATTCCGCGCTCGGCAACCGGACGCTCCTCCCATCGCGCCTCGACCAGGTCCTGCAGCAGACCTGCGCCGAAGACGGAGGCCAACGCGTCGTCGGGGCCGTCCGGCATCCGCCGGCCCACGTCCTGGGGTGAACCACTCGGACGAGCGGAGCCCGGCAAGGTCGCCGGCGGGCCTCGCGGAGAAGGCATCACCCCGCCCGCGTCGTCCGCACGCGCTTTTACGACCGTCGGTTCGGGTACGTGCAGGCATGTCTCCAGCCATGCAGAACGACGTGAGCACTCGGCAGCCGGTGCCGGTCCGCACCATTGCCGCGACCATCGCCATGGTCCTGGGCACGGTGCTGGCGCTGCTGGTACTGCGTCAGGTCAGCCGAGTCGCCGTCTGGATCGTCGTGGCGGTGTTCTTCGCAGTGGCGCTGTATCCCGTGGTGGGGTGGGTGGAACGTCGCGTCACGAGAGGCCGGCGAGCGCTCGCCACCCTGCTCGTGTTCGTCCTCGTGGTGCTGGTGATCGTCGCGCTGATCGCCGAGTTCACGGTGCCGCTGGCACAGCAGGCGACGGCGTTCGCCGGGCAGTTGCCGCACATCCTCGCCGACGCGCGCGCCGGCAGGGGCCCCGTGGGTCACTTTCTCCAGCGCACGCACGTCCTGACCTATCTGCAACAGCACCAGAGCCAGGTCAGCAGCTTCGCCAAGGGCCTGACGACACCGTTGACGGGCGTGCTGCGAAGTGTGGTCTCCGGTGTCGCGGGGGCGGTCACGATCTTCGTGCTGGCCTACCTGATGGTGCTGGAGGGCCCGAAGGTGGTCCAGGGAAGCCTCAACCTCCTGGACGACACCACGACCCGGGCACGCGTGCGGGCTGTGGGCGCCGACTGCGCCAGGTCCGTCACGGGCTACCTCTCGGGCAACTTGTTGATCTCGGTGATCGCCGGGGCGCTCACCTTCCTGGTGCTGCTGGCCACCGGAGTGCCCTTCGCGGGACTCATCGCGTTGTTCGTGGCGGTCGCCGACCTGATCCCCCTCGTGGGCGCGACGCTCGGCGCCACGGTGGCCCTGATCGCCGCGGCGATCCACTCACTGCCGGCGCTGATCACGGTTGCGATCTTCTTCGTCGTCTACCAGCAGGTGGAGAACCACCTGCTCCAGCCGGTGATCCTGTCCCGCACCGTGAAGCTCAACCCACTCACGGTGCTGATCGCCGTGCTGGTGGCCGCCGAGCTTGCCGGCATTCTCGGCGCTTTCCTGGCCATCCCGGTGGCCAGCATGATCCAGGTCATCGCCCGCGACCTCTGGGACCACCGCCGCGGGCGACCCAAGGGCCGGCCCACGGTCGGAGAGGACCGAACACCAGCAGACTCCGCGTCCGACGCGGTCGCAACCGGGCGGTCCGACGCGGCCGGATGATCACCTGGCCAGCCAATCCGTGAAGGCGACCGGCACGGATCAGGTGGAGTACTTCGGGTGCGCGCAACGACCGCACGGACCGCACGGTCCGCACGGTCCGGGAGCGCGCCCACCCCCACGCCCACGCCCACGCCCACGGCGATCGTCTGATGTCGGCGTCCCGTTCCCAGCGGAGCTGCCGCTTGACCTCGCATTGCGGACCGTTGTGACGTCCCGCGCCAAGCGGTGAGTTCGGGAACCAACCACGCACCGCGGTCTGGACCGGACTCATGAGCCTATTTCCGGGTGCGGGAACCGCTCGTATGGTCAGCAAACCATTGGGCACGCGCTCGGGGAGGCCGCACATGCGCCGCATCGGGATCCTTGCGATTGTGACGTCGCCGGGGCCGCCCTGTGCCTGCTACCCCGTGGTGAGGCGTCCGGAGACCATGGGCCGGCCCGGCGTCGACTGGGCAGGCCGGTCATGACGGTGACCTCCTGGTTGATCTCGCGCGCGATGGCAGCCCGCGTTCTCGTGCTCACGGTCGCCGGAGTGCTGGTCGTGCTCGGCACGCTGCAGGCCCGCGAGGCCCAGACCGAGGTGCTCCCGGAGTTCTCGCCGCCCTACGTCGAGGTGCAGACGGAGGCGCTGGGCCTCTCCGCGGAGGAGGTCGAGCAGCTGATCACCGCTCCCATGGAGAACCTGCTGCTCAACGGGGTGGCGTTCCTCGACGGCATCCGCTCGGAGTCCGTGAACGGGCTGTCGTCGATCACGCTGATCTTCGAGCGGGGCACGGACCCGCTCGAGGCTCGCCAGGTGGTGCAGGAGCGGCTCACCCAGCAGCGCCTCCTGGCTCACCTCACCGAGCCCCCCGTCATCGTCCAGCCGCGGTCATCCTCCAGCCGGGTGCTGGTGGTCGGTTTCCGCTCCCAGCGGGTGTCACCCATCCAGATGTCAGTGCTCGCCCGTTGGACGATCCGCCCCCAGCTGCTCGGAGTCCCGGGCGTGGCCAACGTGTCGATCTTCGGACAGCGCGAACGGCAGCTGCAGGTGCAGGTGCAACCCAGGCGCCTCGCGCGCCATGGGGTCACCCTGCAGCAGGTCATCAACACGACAGGCAACGCGTTGTGGGTCTCCCCGCTCACCTTCCTCAACGCGTCCGCACCAGGGACGGGAGGGTTCGTCGACAGCCCGAGCACGCGACTGGAGATCCGGCACGTCTCCCCGATCGTCTCCCCCAAGGACCTGCGCCAGGTCGCCCTCGAACGACCGCCCGGCTCGCCGGGGGCGAACGGGCTGACCCTGGGTGACGTCGCCCGGGTCACCGAGGACCACCAGCCGCTCATCGGTGACGCCGTCGTCAACGACGGTCCGGGTCTGGTGATGGTGGTGGAGAAGTTCCCCGGCGCGAACACCGTGGAGGTCACGAAGGGCATCGAAGCGGCGCTGGAGACGCTGCGACCGGGACTCGACGGGGTGTCGGTGGACACGAACCTGTTCAGGCCGGCCACCTTCGTGGACCAGGCACGGGACAACTACGTGATCACCCTCGGTGCAGGACTCCTCCTGGCGCTGCTGCTCACCTTGCTGTTCCTGCTGCATCTCCGGGCGACACTGATCGTCCTCGTCTCGACCGTGGTGTCCCTCTCCGGCACCGCCGTGCTCCTGGAGGTCCTCGGCATGGCCCTGGACAGCATGGTCCTGGCCGGACTGGCGCTGGCCACCACCGTGCTCGTCCAGGACTCGGTGGTCGACGTGCAGCACGTCGTGCGCCGACTCCGCGGGCGTCCGAAAGCCGAGGTGACCCCCGTGTCGGTCATTCGCGACGCCAGCCTCGAGATGCGACGGGCCATGGGGTTCGCGACGGCAATCGTGCTCGTGGCCCTGGTCCCGTTGCTGGTGCTCGACCCTCTGTCCGAGGCGTTCTACCGGCCGGCCCTGGTGGCCTTCGCCCTCGCCACGGTGACCTCGATGATCGTCGCCCTCACCGTCACGCCGGCGCTGTCCTCGGTGCTGCTCCGCGGGGGTCCGGTGACCGGGCCACGAGGTTCGCTGTGGCTCGAAGCCGCCGTCGCCGACCTCTCCCGCCGTGCCGTCCATGCAGTTCGGCCCGTCCTTGTCGTTCTCGCCCTCGCGGTCGTGGCGGGTGCGCTCGTCGTTCCCTTCCTGCGTGCGTCGCAGGAACCGGGGCTGCTTCCCCGGTTCAAGGAATCGGATCTGGTGGTCAGCTGGCGCGGGAACCCGGGGATCTCGCGGACCGGCATGACGACCATCGCCGCGGAGCTCGGTGCCGAGCTGCGGGCCGTCCCCGGGGTGCGCAACGTCGGCGGGCACGTGGGTCGCGCCGTCCTGTCCGACCGGGTCAACGGCATCGGTCAGGGCGAGCTGTGGGTCGGGATCGACGCCGAGGCGGACTACGCCGAGACAGTCGCAGATGTTCGGGCGGTGACCGAGGGGTACGACCGCGCCTCGGCCGAGGTGCGTTCCTACTTCTCCGACCGACTCGAGGCCGGCGGAGCCCTGATCTCGGACACCGACCGCGGTCGGGTCGAGGCACGCGACGACGAAGTGGTGGTGCGGGTGTACGGCGAAGAGCTCCCCGTGCTCGCAGAGCAGGCCAAGGCGATCGAGCGCACGCTGTCCGGCGTCAACGGCGTCACGAAGGTCAAGGTGGAGCTCCCTCCGGTCGGGCCGAACCTCGAGGTCGAGGTCGACCTCGCGGCGGCGAAACGCCACGGCCTGAAGCCGGGCGACATCCGTCGGGCAGCGACCACACTGGCCGCCGGGCTCAAGGCCGGCAGCCTCTTCGAGGAGCAGAAGGTCTTCGACGTCGTCGTCAACGGTGCCCGCGGGTACTTCGAGGATCCTGCCCGGATCGGTGAGCTGCCGATCGACACCCCCGACGGTGGGACGGTTCGACTCGACCAGGTCGCCGACGTCCGCCAGGGCACGTCGTTCTCGGTGATCAACCGCGAGTCGGTCTCGCGTCGACTGGACCTCGTGGTGACGGTGTCCGGCGACCGCGCCGACGCCGCAGACGCGATCGAGGCCTCTCTGGCAACGGTCGACTTTCCCCGCGAGTACCACGCCGAGGTGATCGGGAACTCGAAGAACGCCGTGGACCTCGGCCGGCTCCTCCTCTGGGGGGGCTGCTCGCTGGCGGCCATGATCCTGCTGCTCCAGGCCGCGGTGCGGAGCTGGAGGCTGGTCGCCGCCGCCCTGGCCGTCATCGCCTTCTCGATGGCGGGGGGCCTGCTCGCCCTCGGCCTCACAGGGGCCGAGCTGACGATCGGCGCGGTGCTGGGCTTCGCCGCGGTGCTCGGCCTCGCGGTGCGCAACCTCCTGGGGCTCGTGGGCTACTACCACGCGTTGCGTGCGGCCCAGGACGTACCGTTCGGCGCTGACCTCGCCATTCGCGGCGCGGCCGAGCGCGGCGTGCCGACCGTGCTGTCCGGCGCTGTGGTCCTGGCGGTGCTGCTGCCCGTGGCGTTCGCCGGTGCGCGACCTGGGCTCGAGATCCTGTATCCGATGGCCGTCGTCGTCATCGGCGGTGCGGTGACCGCGACGCTGGCGCCACTCGTGCTGTTCCCGACCCTCTACCTGCGCTGGGGCGAGCATCGCGAATCGGACCTCGTCGAAGACCTGGCCCTTCCTGCCCCGGTCCAGGCGTGATGTCCATGGCGACGGCGGGGGCGCGCAAGAGCAGCAGCGTCACCACCAGCCACCGGGTGTTGTCGCTCGTCGCCGTCGTCTTCGTGCTGGCGCTGGCTGTCTGGGCTGGAACCGCCGGCCAGAGCGGTCAGGCCGAAGTCGCGCACCCCACCCCGGGGACGGTGCAAGCGGTCGAGGGCAGCGAGTTCTCGATCGTCACCCTGACCCCCGCCGGGGCCGACAACATAGGTCTGGAGCTGGCGCGGGTAGTGCCCGCGAGCCACCCCGCCGGCAAGCATGCCGTCCCGTACGGCGCCCTGATCCACGGCGCGGACGGCACCGTGTGGGTCTACGCCTCTGTGGGAGCTCCGCTCCAGTTCCGTCGGCACGTTGTCGAGGTGGCGGCCGTGGACGGTCATCGGGCGATCCTCACCAGCGGCCCCGGGGTCGGCACCACGGTCGTCGGGACCGGAGCAGCCGAGCTCTACGGCACCGAGTTCGAGGTGGGTCACTGACATGATGCGCTGG
>NZ_JAOPXP010000022.1 GCF_025965085.1 Marmoricola sp. | reverse complement strand
AGTCTCGCTGATGCGCTTCCTCAGGGGCACGGTGGTGGTCCGCGTCGGACAGTCGGTCAGCTGGGCCGTCCCCGGGATGGTGGAGCCGCACACGATCACGTTCGGCAAGGAGCCCGCCGGACCACAGTTCTTCGTGCCATCAGGGGACCCCACCCACTACTCCGGAGGGACCTCAACTGCGGTCTCCTGGTGCCGAGGTCGACCTTCAAGGTGACCTTCACCAAGGCGGGTTCCTACCCCTACGTGTGCGCCCTTCACGACTTCATGGGCATGCGGGGCAAGGTGGTCGTCCGGCCCTGACCCTGCCGGGAGCGGGGGCACCGTGGACGAGTGTGCCTGCTGGGACCGATCCGGGCCCACCCCCGATCGGGGGATGCACAACCTCCTCAGGTGCGGCGACCCTGTCCTGAAGGGCACACGCCTCCTCCCGGCCACCAAGGAAGGAATCCACCATGGCTCTGAAGGACGCATTCTCAAGATTTCTGCGGGGCAGGGCTGAATCGCAGCGAAACAGCAACGACGACACGAGTGGCGGCACTCCGTCGTCGACGGCACTGGACCAACTCGCCAGCGACGTCGATTCAGACGCCGATCCGGAGCTCGTCGTCCTGGTCGAGCGACTCGAGGGCTTCTACGACCCAGAGAGGGACGAGTTCGTGCCGACCGCGGCAGCGGTCGAAGTGATCGAGGGATTCGAGGGCGACGATCCCAGGGAACTGGTCAAGACCCTCGGCGACAACGCGCCCGCACTGACTGACAAAGAGGGTCGGGACCAGGGGGAGCAGTGAGCCCAGGCACGAGGGCCGTGTCGGTGGGGCCGAAGACGGTTCCCAGCAGGTTCTTGGAGTTGCCACGAAGGAGGTAGTAGTTCTTTTCTTGACGTCGCCAAGATGATGAGGAAGCCGAACTGCGGAATTGGGTAGCGCAATCCGGACGCTGCGCATCTTCTGGCTGTGGCCCATTAGGCTCCGGAGGTGCGAGCGCGAGAGAGCAACTGGTCCGGGAACTACGTGTACGCCGCGGAACGGTGGTTGCGCCCGGGCACCCTCGAGGAGCTGGGGGAGGCGGTCAGCGCGGCCCAGCAGATCCGGGCGCTCGGTTCTCGGCACTCCTTCACCGACCTCGCTGACACCCCGGGGTCGCTGGTCTCGCTGTCGGGCCTGCCGGCTGACGTGGAGATCGACACCCGCGCGGGCGTCGTACGCGTTGCTGGTGGAGTGACCTACGCGCACCTGGCCGCCGAGCTGCACCGCGCCGGTTGGGCGCTCGGCGGCATGGCGTCACTGCCGCACATCACGGTCGCCGGAGCTGTGGCCACCGGCACGCACGGCTCTGGCGACACCGTGGGGTCGCTCGCCAGCGCAGTCTGTGCGTTGGAGCTGGTCGGTGCCGACGGCCGGCTGCGCACGGTACGCCGAGGCGAGCCCGACTTCGACGGTCACGTGGTCTCGCTCGGCGCGCTGGGCGTGGTCACGCACGTCACCCTGGACATCGAACCGACCTTCGAGGTGCGTCAGGACGTGCACCTGGGGCTGGGGTGGGAGGACCTGGTCGGGCAGTTCGACGCGATCATGGGCAGCGCCTACAGCGTCAGCCTCTTCACCGACTGGACCCACGCGGAGGGCAACCAGGTGTGGGTGAAGTCGAAGGTGCCGGCGGACGGCGGGGAGTTCGCCGACCCGCTCGAGGCCCTGCACCTCCGGGGCGTGTCGCCCGCGGTCGCGACCACCCACATGCTGCGTGGCGCTCCACAGGAGGCTGTGACCACGCAGCTGGGTGCGCCGGGTCCGTGGCACGAACGGTTGCCGCACTTCCGCATGGAGTTCACCCCCAGCCGGGGAGCGGAGCTGCAGAGCGAGTACTTCGTGCCGCGTCGTCACGCCCCCGCTGCCGCCGCGGCGCTGCGCGGTGCCGCACCCGAGTTCGCCCACCTGCTGCAGGTCGGGGAGATCCGCAGCATCGCTGCCGACGCGCTCTGGCTCAGTGGGGCCTACGGTGAGGACGCCGTCGCCTTCCACTTCACCTGGCTGCTGGACGTCCCCGGCGTCTATGCAGTCCTGCCCCTGGTCGAGGAGGCGCTGAGCTCCTTCGGTGCCCGTCCCCACTGGGGCAAGTGCTTCACGCTGCGGGCCGAGGACCTGAGAGGAGTGCACCCCCGGCTGCCCGAGTTCACCGCGCTGCGCGACCGGGTCGACCCCTCGAGGAAGTTCGGCAACCTCTTCCTGGAGCGCTGCCTGGGCTCATAGCCGCAGGGCCCGGGCGTTCCCGTCCTGTGCGCGGGTGGGTCTCGAGTCCAGCGGCGACGGTGCGGCTCGGCCAGCGGTTCGCCGGCCGCGCGGCGCTGCTCTCGCCGTACGACCCGCTGCTCCACGGTGTGCAAGCTGCTCGACCCGCCCTCACAGCAGCAGGTCGAAGACCCGGTCCGCCTGCTCCCAGTGTCGTGTCTGGGGGTTCTGCACGTCCTCGTCGAGGATGTGGAAGGTGCGGGCGAGCGCCACGCCGAGCCCCCCGGCCAGCTGGGGCAGCCTGTCCCTGGTCTCGTCGCTGTAGGCGAGCTCGAGCGGAGGGTGCCGGTTCAGCTGTTCGAGGACGGCGTCGAGGGGCACCGCCTCGTCGATCGCCTTGAAGTTGTGGATGCACTCCTGGAGTCCCTTGGTGATCGGCAGGTCCTGCGGCTCCACGACGTCGCGGGCGTTGGCCCTCGCCGTAGCCACCCCGCGCAGCAGGAGGCTGTGAATCCTGACGTCGACGAAGTCGTCGAAGCGGCGCAGGTCCCCCTTGTCGACGTCCAGCCCGGCGGCCTCGCGGAAGAAACGCTCGAACGTGGCGATGCCGAAGAGTTCCATGCGTGGTGCTCCTGACGTTCGAGGTGGGACGCGGCGGACTGGAATCTACGGCGCGGCAACGCATGGGGGCATCCCGTGAACACGGGTGTTCGCGCCTGCGCCGAACCGCCCCCGAATGGGGGATGACCGCCCACTTCCGCCTCCTGATACTGAGGTCGATGAGCCAAGTCTCAGGCATGCCCGCCAGCCCCCCGCCGCGTCGTGTATCGCGTGGCCTGGTCGGGGCCGCGGTGCTCGTCGTACTGGCGATCGCACTGGTTCTCGCGGTCATCGTCTTCGCAAGCGACCACGGTCGTCGTCGGTCCGCGGCCGCGCACCCGGTGGTCCAGCTGCGTGCCGCACCGGGTGACCTGTCCCAGGTGCTGGCGGCAACACGTGTCAGCCTGCACGACTACTGGTCGAGCGAGCTCCAGACCGTCTACGGGAAGCCCTTCCACGACCTGGCGGGGGGCTTCCAGCCGAAGACGCCGAAGAGTCCGGCGTGGACGTGCAACGCCAAGAGGGTCACCTACGCCCAGATCAAGGGCAACGCCTTCTACTGCGGGGGTCCCCATGACGACTACATCGCCTACGACGCGGCGTTCCTCCTGCCCCAGCTGGACAAGAACTTCGGCTCCCTGACGCCCGCTGTGGTGCTGGCTCACGAGATGGGCCACGCCATCCAGGCACGCGCGGGGGTCCAGGCCCCCTCCGTGGTGATCGAGCTGCAGGCCGACTGCTTCGCGGGGGCCTGGGTGGCCCACGCCCAGTCGTCCCCGAGCGACCCGGTGGCCATCGACAAGCTCGCCCTCGACAGCTCGATCCGGGCCCTGCCGGCGCTGCGCGACCAGCCGGGAACCCCGGGCACGAACCCGCAGGCACACGGGCTTGCCTTCGACCGCGTCAACGCCTACCAGACAGGCTACGAGCAGGGCGCCGAGAAGTGCTCCAAGTTCCCGCAAGGGGAGGTGGTCATCACCGAGCTGCCGTTCAGCACGCCGGCCGAGGCCTTGACGGGTGGCAACATGGACCTCCCGTCGGCGATCCCGTTCTTCATCGGCCACCTCGACGCGTTCTGGTCCGCGAACCTCGGGCGGTTCTCCGGCAAGGCGGCCTATCGTCCGCCGAAGCCGGCAGTGGCGCAGTCCCTCCCGTTGCCGAAGTGCCCTCGTGACCCCGGATTCGACGATCGAGCGGTCATCTCCTACTGCACGCCGACGAACACGGTGACCTGGGGGGCGGCGCCGATCGCGGCGCTGTACTCCGCCATCGGGGACATGGCTCCCGGCGCGGCCATGGCGCAGGCCTGGGCACGGTCGGCGCAGTCACAGGCCGGGCTGCCGACCTCGGGCAACAGCGCGGAGCTCCAACGGGTGTGTCTGACGGGTGCCTGGGTCGCGGCGATCGCGTCGGGCGACGCACCGGTCAAGCTCTCGCCCGGTGACGTCGACGAGGTGCTGTTGGAGGTGCTCACGCCGCTGTCCCCGAACACCGTCCAGGAGGTTCAGAGCACGTCGTTCGACCGCGTGGACGCCCTGAGGCGCGGTGTCCTGAAGGGTCTTCCCGCCTGTACGCCGTAGCAGGGGCCGACGGCGTCGCTCCGAAGGCCCACCACAGGAGCCGTCGCATGTTTTTCGAGCGACATATCCGGATGCGAAGGGCATTGCGGGCGGCCCGCGAGATCCCGGTCTCGCGCGGCTCGTAATGTTCGGGTGAGTGTGGTCCTCACTGATCTGGTGCCCCCGCCAACGCGCCCGACAGCATGACCAAGAGGACCAACGCCCGTGCGAACCCTTCGACCCCGACGACTGCTCGTCGTGGGCATCATCATGTTCGCCATCGCGCTGCTCGGGGCGGTCCCGGCCACGGCCGACGTCGACTGTGCGGACCTCGGGTCGCGCAGTGCGGCTCAGGCATACTTCGAGGGGCGTGCCGCCGACCCGGACCGGCTGGACGCCGACGGGGGCGGACAGGCGTGCGAGGGCAACGCTTCCCAGAGCTACGGACAGTGGAGCCTGCCGGGCCTGGCTGTGCTCGTTCTCGGCGTGCTGGTCGTGAACGCGATGATGGCGAAGCGGCAGGCGCGGACGCGGGCTCGTGAGGTGCAGCCGACCCCTGCCCTGGTGCCGGTCCAGCGGCTAGCCGAGCAGCCGAGCGGCGGCATCATGGCCGCTCCCGGGCGCAAGCAGGCTCTGCTGGACGCCGCCCCTGACGGCTCCCTCGCCGACCTCGGTCGCGCGCTGCGCCTGGTCCCCGCAGCAAAGCGGATGTCCCTGGTCGAGCTGTACGCCGTGGGGCACCACGCCTCTCCTCAGGAGGTCCTCGACGCCCTGGTCCAGGAGGTCAACGACGTGGGTGTCCAGCGATGGGCGTCCCTCGGCTACGACCTGCGCGGCCAGGAGACCTTCCGAACCTCCTGACGCCCCTGCTCGACCACCGTGTTGGCCAGGCTCCGGGTGGGTACGGCGAGAACACACGTTCTCGACGAAGGAGAAAGCGCATGCGCCTCGGCTACTTCCTGTCCTGCGAGGAGTACACCCCGGCGGAGCTCGTCGAGCAGGCAAGGGCCGCTGCGGACGCCGGCTTCGAGGGGTTGTGGATCAGCGACCACTTCCACCCCTGGAACAACGAGCAGGGCAACAGCCCCTTCGTGTGGAGCGTGATCGGCGCCATCAGCCAGGTGTGCGACCTCCCCGTCACCACGGCGGTGACGTGCCCGATGGTGCGCACCCACCCGGCGATCATCGCCCAGGCTGCGGCGACGAGTGCGCAGATGCTGCGCGGGAAGTTCACCCTGGGTGTCGGCTCCGGGGAGGCGCTCAACGAGCACATCCTGGGGGACGTGTGGCCCTCGGCCGAGGTACGCCTGGAGATGCTGGAGGAGGCCGTCGCGCTGATCCGTGAGCTGTGGACCGGCGAGGTGGTGACCACCGAGGGCAAGCACTACAAGGTCGACCACGCACGCATCTACAACCTTCCGGAGGTCCCGACCGAGATCTACGTCTCCGGGTTCGGCCCGAAGGCCACCGAGCTCGCCGCGCGGATCGGCGACGGCTACATCAACACCGCTCCCGACGCCGAGCTGCTCACGAGGTTCCAGGAGGCCTCCGGGGGCAAGCCCGCGCAGGCCGGCGCCAAGGTCGCGTTCGCACCCACGAAGGAGGAGGGCTGGAAGCACGCCCACCGGCTGTGGCCCAACGCGGGGCTGCCCGGCGAGATGGCCCAGATCCTGCCCACGCCGGAGCACTTCGAGCAGGCCACCGGGCTGGTCACTGAGCAGATGACCCGGGATTCGGTCGTGGGGGGCAACGACCCCGAGGACCACCTCGAGCAGGTCAAGGAGTACGCCGACGCGGGGTACGACGAGCTCTACGTCGCCAACATGGGCCCGCACTTCAGGGAGATGATCGCCTTCTACGGCCAGCACGTGCTCCCGAAGCTGCGCTGACCAGGGCTCGACCTCCCGGGATCCTCGGCGTACCTGTGGTGCGTCCGCTTGCTTGACGGCGCAATGACCGGGTACTGAGGACCCATGTCTCTGCGACGCAAGTCCCCCCTGGCCGACATCGACGAGAACAAGGTGGAGGTGGGACACCCCAAGAAGGTCGCCGCGGGAGTCCCCGCCGTCGCTGTGGCGCTCAAGCGCGCCATCGAGAGCATGGGCGTGACGAACACGGCCAGGAGCCTCACCCGGCTCAACCAGGTGGACGGCTTCGACTGCCAGGGCTGTGCGTGGCCCGACCCCGCCCCGGGGCACCGGCACCCGGCCGAGTTCTGCGAGAACGGCGCGAAGGCGGTGGCTGAGGAGGCCACCACCGACCACCTCCTGCCGGCGTTCTTCGAGCAGCACAGCATCGAGGACCTGCGCCAGCACACCGACTACTGGCTCGGACACCAGGGCCGCCTGATCCACCCGGTCGTACGCCGGAGGGACGCCACGCACTACGAGCCGATCAGCTGGCAGGACGCGTTCGACCTCATCGGCGACACGCTGCGAGGTCTGTCGTCGCCCGACGAGGCCGTCTTCTACACCTCGGGCAAGACGTCCAACGAGGCGGCGTACACCTACCAGCTGTTCGTCCGGGCCTTCGGGACCAACAACCTCCCGGACTGCTCCAACATGTGCCACGAGTCGACCTCGGTGGCGCTCGCCGAGACGATCGGCATCGGCAAGGGCTCGGTCAGCCTCGACGACGTCCACGAGGCGAAGCTGATCGTGATCAGCGGCCAGAACCCCGGCACGAACCACCCGCGGATGCTCTCCGCGCTGGAGGTCGCGAAGCAGAACGGCGCGAAGATCCTCTCCATCAACCCGCTGCCGGAGGCCGGGCTGATGCGCTTCAAGAACCCGCAGACGCCCAAGGGCGTCGTCGGTCCGGGCACCGGGCTGTCGGACCTGCACCTCCCGGTGCGCATCAACGGCGACCTGGCGCTGTGGCAGGGCATCGGCTACCTGATCCTCGAGGCCGAGGAGGCAGCGGGCAGTGATGGTTCGGTGCTCGACCGCGACTTCATCGACCGGCACACGACCGGCTTCGAGGACTGGGCACGCGAGATCAAGAACCTCGACTGGGAACGGGTCGTGGACGCCACGGGCCTGAGCCGGGAGCAGATCCAGGAGGCCGCGGACATGCTCCTCGGCTCCGACGCCACGGTGCACTGCTGGGCGATGGGCATCACCCAGCACCGCAACGCCGTGGCCACCATCAAGGAGTTCGTCAACGTCGCGCTGCTGCAGGGCAACATCGGCAAGCCCGGCGCGGGGCTGTGCCCCGTCCGTGGGCACTCGAACGTGCAGGGCGACCGCACCATGGGCATCTGGGAGAAGGCGCCCGACCACTTCCTCGACGCACTGCGCGACGAGTACGGCTTCGAGCCCCCGCGCGAGCACGGCCTCGACACGGTCGACTCGATCCGCGCGCTGCGCGACGGCAAGGCGAAGGTCTTCATGGCCATGGGCGGCAACTTCGTCTCGGCTGCCCCGGACACGATCGTCACCGAGGAGGCGATGGAGCAGGCCGAGCTCACGGTAAACGTCTCCACCAAGCTGAACCGGTCCCACGTGCGCTGCGGGCGCGTCTCGCTGATCCTGCCGGCACTCGGGCGCAGCGAGCGCGACAACACCGGTGGCATCGACCAGCGCGTCACGGTCGAGGACTCGATGTCCGCGGTGCACGCGTCGCGTGGCCCGCTGAAGCCGGCGAGCCCCGACCTCAGGTCCGAGGTCGACATCGTCTGCAGCATCGCGGAGGCCACGCTCGGCACCGGCGGGCCGGTCCCGTGGTCGGAGTACCGCTCCGACTACGCGCAGATCCGCAAGGCCATCTCCCGCGTGGTGCCCGGGTGCGAGGCCTACGACGAGAAGGTGAACCAGCCCGGCGGCTTCGTGCTCCCGCACCCGCCGCGCGACTCGCGCACGTTCCCGACGAAGCTCGACAAGGCGATCTTCAGCGCGAGCCCGATGGAGGTGGTCGACGTGCCCGAGGGGCGGCTGCTGCTGCAGAGCCTGCGTAGCCACGACCAGTTCAACACCACCATCTACGGGCTCAGCGACCGCTACCGCGGGATCTCCGGCGGTCGGCGCGTCGTGTTCCTGCACGCCGACGACATCGCCGCGCAGGGCTTCGCCGACGGGGACGTCGTCGACCTGGTCAGCGAGTGGGAGGACGGCAGCGAGCGCACGGTTCCGTCGTTCCGGATCGTCGAGTACGACACCCCCCGCGGGTGCGCGGCGGCGTACTACCCCGAGGTCAACCCGCTGACGCCGCTCGACTCGACGGCCGAGGGCAGCAACCAGCCGAGCTACAAGTCGATCATCATCCGGCTCGAGCGCCCGTCCAGCGGTGTGGCGACCTCCGAGGGCCACGGCGACCCGGTGGGTTCGGACCGAGGCCACAAGTCCGACGTCGAGCCCGACCAGCTCAGCTGACGCGGGATGCCTGACTGTCTGTTCTGCTCGATCGCGGCGGGGGAGACGGAGGCGGCCGTCGTGTGGCGCGACGACGACTTCGCAGCCTTCCTCGACGTCCGACCGTTGTTCAAGGGGCATGTCCTGCTGGTGCCGCGGGTGCACGTGGTGACGCTGCCCGACCTGCCGGGCGAGCTGCGCGACCCCTTCCTGGCCGCCGCCCAGAGGCTGGCGACCGCGATGGTCGACGGGCTCGGGTCCCAGGGGTCCTTCGTCGCGATGAACAACACCGTCTCCCAGTCGGTGCCTCACCTGCACTGCCACGTCGTACCCCGCACCAAGGGGGACGGTCTCCGAGGCTTCTTCTGGCCGCGCACGAAGTACGCCGACACCGCCGAACGGGACGCCTGGGCAGCCCGCATCACCGCCGCTCTTGGCTCCGCCTAGAGTGACTGCGGACTTGAACGCCACCGATGAGAGGACACGCCAGATGGGTCGCTACGAGGGACGAGTAGCCATCGTCACCGGTTCCGCACGAGGGATCGGCGCCGGCACCGCCAAGCGCTTCGCCGAGGAGGGCGCCTCCGTCGCGGTCCTGGACCTCGACGAGGGCCAGGCCAAGGAGACCGCCGACGCCCTGGGCGGCGAGGCCAAGGCCATCGGCGTGGCGTGCAACGTCACCGACGCCGCCTCGGTCGACGCGGCAGTGGCCCGCGTGCTCGAGGAGCTCGGCGGCCTGCACATCCTGGTCAACAACGCGGGCATCACCCGCGACAACCTGCTGTTCAAGCTGACCGAGGACGACTGGGACGCGGTCATGAACGTCCACCTCAAGGGTGCGTTCCTGATGAGCAAGGCTGCACAGAAGACGTTCGTCGCGCAGAAGTACGGCAAGATCCTCAACCTCTCGAGCGTCTCGGCCAACGGCAACCGTGGGCAGGCCAACTACTCGGCCGCCAAGGCGGGCGTCCAGGGCTTCACCCGGACCCTAGCCCTCGAGCTCGGCCAGTTCGGCGTCAACGTGAACGCCATCGCACCCGGCTTCATCGCCACCGAGATGACCGACGAGACGGCCCGCCGCCTCAAGCTGGACGTCGAGGAGTTCCGGAAGCTGAGCGCCGAGGCCAACCCGATCAAGCGCGTCGGGTACCCCGAGGACATCGCTGCTGCCGCAGCCTTCCTGTGCAGCGACGAGGCGTCCTACATCACCGGCCAGACGCTCTACGTCGACGGTGGCGCGAAGATCTGACGGCGTGTCCGGCAACATCCGGAAATCGGCCAACACGGGTGGATCCTGCGTCGAACGCAGGGTCGACCTTGTCATGCTGACCCCATGACTTCTCGTGCCCATGTTGTCCGCAGGCGTGCCGCCGGATCCGGCCGTCTGGTCGCGCTGCTCTCGGTCCTCCTTCTGAGCCTCACGCTCGCCGGGTGCAGCGCGGAGGACAAGGCGGCGGCGAAGCCCGACTCGCAGCCGGTCGAGGGCGGCGCCAAGCTGGCCGCCCTGTGGCCGCTGACCGGCGAGCCGGTGACGGGCAGCACGCCGGACCACCCGGTGCTCGTGACCAAGATCGACAACACCGCGAGCAGCCGGCCGCAGCAGGGGCTGGACAGGGCCGACCTGGTGACCGAGGAGCTCGTCGAGGGCGGGATGACCCGCCTGGCCGTGTTCTTCTACCAGAACCTGCCGAAGACGGCCGGTCCGGTGAGGTCGATGCGTGCCAGCGACATCGGTATCGTCAAGCCGGCCCACGGCACGATCGTCGCGAGCGGCGCCGCCCCGCCGACGATCGGCCGGCTCAAGGCCGCGGACATCCCGTTCTTCACCGAGGGCGCCCCGGGCTACTTCCGCGACAGCACCCGGCGGGCGCCGTACAACCTGATGGTCGACATCCCCAAGCTGGCCTCGACCCTGAAGAACAAGGCCGTCGTACCCGCGAGCTATCTGCCCTGGGGACAGGAGAGCGACTTCAGCGGCGGCCAGCCGGCGAAGTCGATCCAGGCGGTCTTCAGCCGGTCGCACACCACTTCGTGGCGCTACCAGGGCGGCAAGTACCGCAACGACAACAGCTTCGCCGAACCGCGGCAGCAGTTCGTGCCCGACAGTGTCCTGGTGGTGCGGGTACGCGTCGGGGACGCCGGCTACCTCGACCCGGCAGGCAACCGGGTGCCGGAGACCATCTACTCCGGCACCGGCCAGTTCCTGCTGTTCCACAAGGGGCAAGTGGTGCGTGGCACCTGGACCAAGAAGTCCAAGCAGACCCCGATCCAGCTCAGCACCGCGGCCGGTCCGCTCAAGGTGCCGGCCGGGCACGTGTGGGTCGAGCTGGTCCCGAACCAGAAGGCTGGGGGGCAGGTCACCTTCGCGAAGTGAGCACGCGCCGCTCGGCGGTCAGCCGCGGTCAGACGGCGGGTCGGTCAGCACGATGCCCTGCTCCGCCAGGGTCCTCAGGCCTTCGAGGATGAAAAGGATCGCCGCCTCGATGCGGGCGACGGCCTGCTGGGGGTCGCCGGCCGTGCTGACGCTCTCGCCCGCGGCAGACATGGCGCCGAAGAAGATACGGCTGAAGGTCTGTCTCATCGGCTCGCCGAGCTCGTAGGTGGAGGCCTCGAGGACCGAGCCCACGATGTCCTGCACGATGGCGTAGCTGGAGCGTTCCTCCTGCTCCCGGAACCGCTCGTAGCCGAGGATGGCGGGTCCGTCCTGGATCACCACGCGCTGGTAGACCGGCTCCTGGACGACCGCGAGGAAGGCCCGCAGTCCGGCGCGCGCCTTCTCCCACGGGTCCTGGCACCCACGCAGGGCCGCCTTGATCGTCCGGGAGGCATCGTCCTCGACCTTGGCGAAGACGGCCTCGAAGACCCCCTGCTTGCCGCTGAAGTGGTGGTACAGCGCACCCTTGGTCACCCGGGCGCCGGCGACGATGGCGTCGAGGCTGGTCCCGCCGTACCCGTGCTCACTGAACTGCGCGGTGGCGACCTCGATCAGTGCCCGCTTGGTGGAGGCGGAGTACTGAGCCCGGCGTGAACCTCCGGTGACCTTGGGGAGGCCGGTGAGCAGCTTCTCGGCGTGCGAGCGGGTCATCCCCGCAGTGTAGGAGGGTCCGCACCCGAAGGGGTCCGTCACTGTGAATGGCGTCACGCACGTCCGGGTTTGGGCCTTCCCCGGACGCCACATACTCTCAGTACGTACTTTTGGTATGTGAAACTGGAGAAGGGTGCACACGATGAGCTGGAACACCTTCCACCGCCGCGGGGAGACCCTCCGCGCCGTGGTCGACCGTGCGAACGAGCGCCGTGACGGCGTACTCCCCACAGGAGTGCCCGGAGTGGCCGAGAACTTCACCGACGAGCTGGACCTGGTCGGCGCGCTGCTGCTGAAGTGGCACGCCCGGCTCTCCGGCAACATCGAACGCGCCCTGGCGCGCCAGCCGATGGATCTGGAGGGTGCCGTCGCCTCCGCATGGCAGACCACCGCCGAGGAGCTTCCGGGCGTCCGCCTGGTCATCGACCGGTGCCTGGACGACCCCGGCAGACCCGAGATGGAGCACGCGATGCAGCGGGCCCGGGAGGCGGCGTGGGTGCGGCTGGCCGCAGCGGCCGGTCTGGCCAGCGGGCGCGGGCCCGCAGCCGTCGCAGCGGGTCGACGCGTCGAGCAGCGGGCGCGCCTCGAACTGGCCGCCGCGGCGCCGCCGGAAACGGCGGAACGGGCCGTTTCCTGCGCACCCGTGGGCGCCGACCGGTCGAGGAGCGCCTTGTCGCTCGCTGACCGGATCCGGGCGGCGCTCGCCGCCTGACCCCCGTGGCCGACGAACCCCAGGCCTTTGATCTGCGGGCCCTCCCTCCGCACGTCTGCTCACCACCGGGCCTGGGGTTTCGTCATGCCCGAGGGGGCCTGCCGTGCACGGGTCCGACAGCACGGGGCGTTAGGATCCGATGATGAGCAGCCCACAGACACCGGGCTTCGGGACCGATGTCCTGGAGGACACACGCGTCGACGAGCGCACCCGGACCACGGACAACGGTGACCACGAACGCCTCTCCCACTTCGTCCCGAAGGACAAGCTGATGGACGCGATGGTCAACGGGACACCCGTGGTCGCGCTGTGTGGCAAGGTCTGGGTGCCGAGCCGGGACCCGCAGAAGTTCCCGGTGTGCCCCGAGTGCAAGGAGATCTGGGAGAGCATGAGCCAGGGCGACAAGGAGTGACGGTCCTCCAGCGCACACTGTTCCTCCTGGTGTCGATCGCTCTCACAGGCGTGCCCCTGGCGTTCACCTCCCCGGCCTCGGCCAGTCCCGGTGCGTCCACCGCGGCCCTGGTCCCGTGCCTGACGGACCTGGCGCTGCGCGCCAAGCACGGTGGTGTGGTTCCCGCGTGGCGCCGGCATGCCGACACCGCCGACGTCTCCCAGGCCGACCTCGACGCTCTGCCGGCGCGCGAGACCCGGCCCGGCGTCGTCGCCCGGGAGGTCGAACCGCAGTTGCCGGCCACCGTGGTGATCCCTGTCCACGTGCACGTCATCAAGGGCAGGCACAAGGGTGAGCGCAAGCCGATCGGTCCGCGCCGCGCGCAGAACCTGATCACCATCCTGAACAACGGCATGGCCGGCAAGCAGAGCCCGCTCAGCGCTCCCACGCGCTACCGCTTCTCGCTCAAGAAGGTCGACTGGACCAAGCGTGACGGCTGGTACCACGCCTTCTTCAACGGGCCACGCGACCGGAAGATGAAGCACAGGCTGCACCGCGGCAACTCCCGCACGCTCAACCTCTACATCAACGGTGGCGGCCCCCGGGACTACCCGGTGCTCGGCTACTCCCGGTTTCCGTGGCAGTACGCCGGTGCTCCCTACCTGGACGGCGTCACGATCAACGTCGACTCCCTGCCTGGTGGGCGGGCCACCAACTACAACCTGGGCGACACCCTGATCCATGAGACCGGTCACTGGCTGGGCCTGCTGCACACGTTCCAGGGCGGCTGCGAGGGCGGTGGTGACCTCGTGTCCGACACACCCGCCGAGGCGGAGCCCAGCTTCTACTGCCAGACCACCCGCGACACCTGCCCTGCGCCCGGTCTCGACCCGGTGCACAACTTCATGGACTACTCGCAGGACGCGTGCATGAACATGCTGACGCCGGGGCAGGTGCGCCGTATCGACACGGCCTTCGAGAAGTGGCGGATGTAGCACCTGTGACTGACGGACACACTCCGCCTGACGCTGTCCCACCCGTCCCGCTCGACCTGCCGCCCGCGTACCCGGACCGTGCTGCCTGGGGAACGGCGACGAGTCTGCGCGCGTGGCAGACGGCAGCGCTGACGGCGTACTTCGACAAGGGTCCCCGCGACTTCCTCGCGGTGGCGACGCCGGGCGCCGGCAAGACGACCTTCGCGCTGACCGTGGCCGCGGAGCTCCTCGCCCGGCGCGTGGTGGAGCGGATCACGGTCGTGGCGCCGACCGAGCACCTCAAGACCCAGTGGGCCGAGGCCGCCGCCAAGGTGGGCATCCCGCTCGACCCGGCGTACTCCGGGCGCAAGGGACGCACCAGCGGCGACTTCGTCGGCATCGCCCTGACGTACGCCGGGGTGGCGGCGAACCCGCTCGCACACCGGATCCGCACCGAGCGCTTCAACACCCTCGTGATCCTCGACGAGGTGCACCACGCCGGCGACGCCCTGTCGTGGGGCGAGGCGGTGCGCGAGGCCTTCGAGCCGGCACGACGACGGCTGGCGCTCACCGGGACCCCGTTCCGCTCCGACATCAACCCGATCCCGTTCGTGAGCTACGCGCCGGACGCCGACGGCGTGCCGAGGTCGGTGGCCGACTACACCTACGGCTACGCGCATGCGCTGGCCGACCACGTCGTCCGCCCGGTCCTGTTCATGGCCTACAGCGGCACGCTCCAGTGGCGGACCCGCGCCGGCGACGAGATCGCCGCGCGGCTGGGTGAGCCTCTCACCAAGGACCTGACCGCGCAGGCGCTGCGCACGGCGCTCGACCCGAAGGGTGCGTGGATCCCGTCGGTGCTGGAGGCGGCGGACCGCCGGCTCTCCGAGGTCCGCCGCCACGTGCCGGACGCGGGGGGACTGGTGATCGCGACCGACCAGGACTCCGCGCGTGCCTATGCCAAGGTGCTGGCGTCGATCTCGGGGGAGAAGCCCGCCGTGGTGCTCTCCGACGAGAAGGCCTCGTCGAAGAAGATCGCGAAGTTCGCCGAGGACGGGTCGCGCTGGATGGTCGCGGTGCGAATGGTCTCCGAGGGCGTCGACGTCCCGCGGCTGGCGGTGGGGGTCTACGCGACCACCATCTCCACGCAGCTGTTCTTCGCTCAGGCGGTGGGCCGCTTCGTGCGCGCCCGCAAGCGTGGCGAGACGGCGTCGATCTTCGTGCCGTCGGTGCCGCTGCTGCTCACCCACGCCGCCGAGATGGAGGTCGAGCGCGACCACGCCCTCAAGCGCCAGGTCACCGACGAGGGCGACATCTTCGCCGCGGAGGATGCGCTGATGCAGGAGGCGCAGCAGGCCGAGAACGCCTCCGGCGACGAGACGCTGGTGCCGTTCGAGGCGCTCGGCTCGCAGGCCACGTTCGACCGCGTGCTGTACGACGGCGCGGAGTTCGGCCACGCAGGCGAGGTGCACGTGGGCTCGGAGGAGGAGATGGACTTCCTCGGGATCCCGGGCCTGCTCGAGGCCGACCAGGTGCGCGACCTGCTGCGCAGCAGGCAGAGCGAGCGCGCGCGTCAGCGGGTGCCGGTCGCGGAGGCGGAGAAGCCCCGGGAGATCGCCACCCATGAGCAGCTCGCCGTCATGCGCCGCGAGCTCAACGGGCTCGTGGCTGCGTGGTACCACCGCACGGGCCAGCCGCACGGCGTCACGCACGCCGCGCTCCGCAAGGAGTGCGGTGGCCCCGCTGCGGCGGCCGCGACCGCCGACCAGCTCACGAAGCGGATCGACCTGCTGCGCGACTGGGCGAGCGGCAAGCGCGCCCGCTGAGCCCGGTGTCGAGCCAGGCGCGCCGCGGCCCACTGCCGCCGGCCCTCTCCGGGCGCGGCGCAGGCGTCAGTCGGCGACGACCGTGCCGAGCAGCGGCAGCACCCGGTGCGGCACCTGGGTCGCCAGCGCGATGACCGTCGAGCAGCGCACGATGGCGTCATGGGCCAGGACCAGGTCGATGACCCGCTGGAGGTCGGAGTTGGAGCGCGCCACCACACGACACCACATGTCGCCCGGACCGGTGATGGTGCAGGCCTCGAGCAGCTCGGGGATCGTCGCGAGGTGCACGCCGACGGCGTCGTGCCCACCCGCGCCGACCTGCCGGATCTCCAGCGTCAGGAACGCGGTCACGGGGTGGTCGAGCGCTGCCGGCTCCAGCTGCGGCCCCCACCCCGACACGACGCCCGTGCGCTGGAGGCGGTCGAGCCGCGCCTGGACCGTGCCGCGGGCGACCCCGAGCCGCCGGGACGCCTCGAGCACGCCCACGCGAGGCTCGGCGGCGAATAGTTCGATCACGTTGCGGTCGAGTTGATCCATCGAAAGCCTCCAGAGTGGGCAGGTTGTCCAGTCTGTCAGGCAACCATTGCGCACATTGTCGCCCATGGTGATGCTTGGCCGCATGAGCTCGCTGACCCCTGAAGAGATCCGCGCTGACCTGACCCTCGAGCAGCTCAAGCAGCTCGTCGGCCTCGTGGAGTACGACGAGGAGAGGGACGTGTTCCCCGTGACCGGCTGGGACGCGATCGTGTTCGTCGTCGGCAACGCCACCCTGACCGCGCAGTACTACCAGTCCGCGTGGGGCATGGAGCTGGTCGCCTACTGCGGCCCGGAGCACGGCAACCGGGACCACAAGTCCTTCGTGCTGCGCTCGGGCTCGATCCGGTTCGTCGTCAACGGTGCAGTGGACCCCGGCAGCGAGCTGGCCGACCACCACCGCCGCCACGGGGACGGCGTGGTCGACATCGCGCTCGAGGTCCCCGACGTCGACCGCTGCGTCGCTCAGGCCCGCAAGACCGGCGCGACCGTCGTACGCGAGCCTGAGGACCTCACCGACGAGCACGGCACCGTCCGGATCGCCGCCATCGCGACGTACGGCGAGACACGGCACACCCTCGTCGACCGCTCCAGGTATGACGGGCCCTACCTCCCGGGATACGTCGCCGCCGAGTCGACGTGGGTCAAGCGTGCCGGGGAGCCCAGGCGGCTGTTCCAGGCGCTGGACCACATCGTCGGCAACGTCGAGCTCGGCCACATGGACGAGTGGGTGGAGTTCTACAACGTGGTCATGGGCTTCACGAACATGGCGGAGTTCATCGGCGACGACATCGCGACCGACTACTCGGCGCTGATGAGCAAGGTCGTCACGAGCGGCAACCACCGTGTGAAGTTCCCCCTCAACGAGCCGGCGATCGCCAGGAGGCGGTCGCAGATCGACGAGTACCTCGAGTTCTACCGGGGCGCCGGAGCCCAGCACCTGGCCCTCGCGACCAACGACATCCTGGCGTCGGTCGACGCGCTGCGTGCGAACGGCGTGGAGTTCCTCAGCACGCCGGACTCCTACTACGAGGACCCCGAGCTTCGCGAGCGCATCGGCAAGGTGCGGGTCCCCATCGAGGAGCTGCAGAAGCGCGGCATCCTGGTCGATCGCGACGAGGACGGCTACCTGCTGCAGATCTTCACCAAGCCGCTGGGTGACCGCCCCACGGTCTTCTTCGAGCTGATCGAGCGCCACGGTTCCCTCGGCTTCGGCAAGGGCAACTTCAAGGCGCTCTTCGAGGCGATCGAGCGCGAGCAGGACGCGCGCGGCAACCTCTGAGCCTGCGCGGCGAGCAGGCTTGCCAGCACGCATGGGCGAGAATGGCGCCCGTGAGTCTGGAGCGGGAGTCCTACGAGCAGTGGCGCAGGCGTACCGCGCCGCGCGAGTCGGTCAGGCCCGTCGACACCCGCCCCTGGGACGTCGGGGTCATCGTGCTGCTCGGGGTCTTCTTCGTCTGGTACGGCGGCTCCGTGGGCTGGATCGGGATCGGTCTGGTGGCCGTGCTGGTCGCGGAGCTGCTCGTCCAGCGTGCCGTGGCGCGGCGCGGCGACACCGATCCGTCGACCCCCCCGTGGGCCGGCCGGGCGCTGCTGCGTGTCCGGGGTGCCACCCTGCTGCTCACCGTGCTCCTCGGCACCTGGGTCGTGGCTGCGTCCGGTGGCGAGGCAGCGCCGCTGCCCGTGCTGCTCGTCCTGCTGGACCTCAAGGACGACCGCAGCGTCCTGCGCCGGGTGCTGGGTCGCCGGCGCGGACGCTAGTCCAGGTCGCCGATCAGGACCGTCTCTGCCCTGTCCCGGCCGTCGTTCCCCAAGCCCGCCTCGGCGAGCTCGCCGTGCGTGGTCCGGGCGACCGTCCGCGCTCCGGCGGCGAGGATCGCCACGCCGACCAGCACGCTGGCCGCGCCGAACCAGAACGGCGCGTGCACGTGGACGTGCGGAGCCTCCCCGAAGAGCCTGAGGGCGACATAGGGACCGACGGCACCGCCGGTGAACCGGACGAAGGAGTACGCCGCCGAGGCGACCGGGCGCTCGACGGGAGCGGCTCCCATCACGGCCTCGGTGATCAGCGTGTTGTTGCTGCCGATGAAGGCACCCGAGGCGATGATCCCGACCGTCACGACCGCGGAGTGGTCGGCCCAGATGGCCATCATCGCCATGTCGGCCGCGAACAGCACCAGTGTCGCGAGGATCGCCGGAACGGTGCCGATGGCGCGCTGGACGATCGGGGCGACGACCACCGACACGAACGCCACGAGCAGGCCCCAGCCGAAGTAGATCCAGCCGATCTCGATGATGCCGGCCCGCGGCAGGGCGAACGGCCCGGCGGCGAGGATCGTGAAGAAGCCGATGTTGTAGAAGATCGCGGTCAGCGCGATGAGCAGCAGCGGGGGGTGGCGAAGGGCGCGGAACGGGTCGGCCAGCGACGTCTTGCGCCCGGTCGGCGGCGTGCTCGGCAGGAAGAAGGTCGTGGCCACGAGCGCGACGAGCATCAGGACGGAGACGCCGAAGAACGGGGCCCGCCACGAGTGCTCGCCGAGCAGCCCGCCGATGAGCGGACCCGACGCGATCCCGATCCCCAGGGCGGCCTCGAACAGGATGATCGCCTGGGCCGTCGAGCCGCGGGCGGACATCACGATGGTCGCCAGGGCCGTCGCGACGAACAGCGCGTTCCCCAGGCCCCAGCCGGCGCGGAACCCGACGATGGCGCCCACCGAGCTCGACGAGCCGGCGAGAGCCGCGAAGACGATGATGAGGACCAGGCCGCAGAGCAGGGTCCTCTTGGGTCCGATGCGGCTGGACACGACGCCGGTGACGAGCATCGCGATGCCCATGATCGCCATGTAGCTGGTGAACATGAGCGAGACCTGGCTCGGAGTCGCGTCGAGCTGGGAGGCGATGGACTTCAAGATGGGGTCGACGAGGCCGATCCCCATGAACGCGATCACGCACGCAAAGGCAACGGCCCACACGGCGCGTGGCTGCTTCAGCACTCTGTTCCTTCTTCCAGTAGGTCGGAGAGGACGGCCACGGCAGTGGCGAGTTCCTCCGGGGAGTGGCCGGACCCCTCGATCCGCTCGGCGACCAGGGCGGCGTTGCGGCGGCGCACGGCGGCGAGCTTGCGACGGCCGTCCGCGGTCATCGAGACCAGGCTGGAGCGGGCGTCGCCGGGGTGCGGCGTGCGTTGGGCCCAGCCCTTGGCCACGAGGCCGTTGACGATGCCGGTCATGGTCGGCTGGCTGCACCGGTCGGCCTGCGCGAGCGCGCTGACGGTGCTGGGACCGAGCTCGTCGAGGAGGCTCATCAACCGGGTGCTGGCCGCGGGCAGGTCCGAGGTGTTGCGACGCACCTCGCGCACGAGCCTGGCGCTGAGCACGACCAGGTCACTGCTCAGCTGTCGCACTTGCTCGTTGCTCACGGCAACCATATTACATAGGAACCCTATGGACCGGATCCGAGGTGCACGGCGGCCTGGCCGATGGCCGTCCCCGGTGGCAGCCCGCGACGCGTTCGGGTGGGATGTCCCTGTGGAGGCATCGGTGTCGGAGATCATCGACGGCTGGGTGGACGGGTGGGCGTGCTCGCGTGGGGTCCCGCGCGCAGAGCCGGTCCCTGACGGGTGGTTCCTGCAGTCGAGCAGCCCGGAGGAGAACGGCCGGATCGTCCTCACCCGGCCGAGCCCGGAGCGTCTCCGGGAGGTGGTCGAGGCAGATCAGCCCGAGAGGCGTCTGGTGAAGTTCGCCGGTGATCCGGACGTGTGGCTGCCACGGTTCCCGCGCACGTGGGTGCCCGAGCCTCCGGGATGGTTCATGACACGCACGCTCAGGCCGACGACGCCCGGGCAGCTGCCGAGCGGCTACTCGCTGGAGGTGGAGTCCACGTCGACCCTGGTGCGGGTCCGGATCAGCGATGCGCGCAACGAGGTGGCCGCCGGTGGCCAGCTTGGCGCCGGGTCGTCGTACGCCGTGCCTGACCGGATCGTCACCGAGGCCGGGCACCAGCGGCTCGGCCTGGGCACGGTGGTGATGGCCGAGCTCGGCAACCGGGCCCTCGAGCTCGGGCTGGGGCGCGCCGTCCTCGGCGCGACGGCCGAGGGTCGCGCACTCTACGAAGGGCTCGGGTGGCAGGTCGTCGCCCCGATGAGCGGCGCCTACCACCGACCCTCAGGTTGAGCAGCTGGGCAGGACCGTCCCGGTGACGTCGCCGAGGGCGATGCGGCCGCCCAGGGCACCGGGCGCCGTCGCCCGCAGCGTGACCGTGTCGCCGTCCTCGAGGAAGGTGCGGTCCGACGAGCCGAAGGGGTCCCTGCCGCCCCAGCTCAGCTCGAGGAACGACCCGCGCTGGTCGCGGTCGTCCCCGCTGATCGTGCCGCTGGCGTAGAGGTCCCCGGTGCGCAGCGACGCTCCGTTGCTGGTCAGGTGGGCCAGCATCTGGGCGGGGGACCAGTACATCGCGGCATACGGCGGGCGGCTCACCACCTCGCCGTTGAGCTCCACCTCGAAGTCGACGTCGAAGCCGGCCGGCTCCTCGACCTGCAGGTGGGGAAGCGGCGGCGGGTCCTGCCCGGGGAGGGCGACCCGGGCGTGCTCGAGCGCCTCCAACGGGGTGACCCAGGCGCTGATCGAGGTGGCGAACGACTTGCCGAGGAACGGCCCGAGCGGGACGTACTCCCACGCCTGGATGTCGCGCGCCGACCAGTCGTTGAGCGGGGTCACCCCGAAGACGTGCTCGGCGAACGCCGAGGTCGGCACCTGCGTGCCGAGAGGGGTGGGCGCACCCACCACGAAAGCGAGCTCAGCCTCGATGTCGAGGCGCCGGGTGGGGCCGAGCTCGGGGCTGGGTCGGACCTGGGCGCTCGAGCCCGCCGGCAGCCGCTGTCCCCGCGGCCGCCGCACGTCGGTGCCGGAGACGACGACCGTGCCCGCGCGCCCGTGGTAGCCGACGGGGAGGTGCCGCCAGTTGGGGAGCAGGGCCTCGCCGTCCGGCCGGAAGATCCTGCCGACGTTGGTGGCGTGCTGCAGGCAGCAGTAGAAGTCGACGTAGTCGGCCACCTCGAACGGCTGGTGCAGCGTCACCTCGGACAACGGCACCAGCAGCGGCTCGACGCGGTCACGATGGACCTCGGCGCCGAGCACCTCGACCAGCCACGCACGGGCGACCTGCCAGGCGTCGTGACCGAGGGCCATGAAGTCGTTCAGCGTCGGCCGGCCCCACGCGGTCGCCAGGTCGGGGCCGTTCCCCGGGTCACCCCCGAGGGCAGCGGCCGCCGACGCGTCGAGCACGAAGTCACCGATGCGCACGCCCACGCGCCGCGCGGAGTCGTCGATGGAGAAGACGCCGTACGGCAGGTTGTCGAGGTCGTACGCCGACCCCGCGGCGTCCTCGACCCAGCTCACGCGGATGCCTCGACGAGTCCGAGGTCTACCAGGTCCTCGTGGGCCTCCAGCACGCTGCACGAGCCGAACGAGGTGAACCAGGTGCGGGTCCGGGTCGCCTGGGCCGGGTCGGCCGTCAGCTGCGATGCGAGCGCGGCTCCGTCGGTCTCGTCGAGCACGCGGGCGACGTCCTCGGGACCGCCGCCGTCGAGCGAGACGCGCGCCGCGAGCAGCACGTTGAGGAAGCCGTGGTGCCGGAAACCGGTGCCGGCGTCGTCATGGCGCACCGCGTGGTGCAGCCCTGCCGTGCACTTGAACGGCAGCTCGCGGTCCAGCGAGGACTCGATGCACGTGGCCAGCGCGGCAGCGCTCGGGAAGAGGTCCTCGCTCAGCCCCCCCGTGCGGAACTTCAGGTGGATCTCCCGCACCGCAAGCTCGTCGAGGGCGGACAGCCAGCCGTGCGTGGCGGCACCGCGGGGCATCGGAGGTTCGGCGAAGACGGTCACGTCGTCAAGGACCCCCGCGAGCGAGTCGACGACCTGCACCAGCCGCCGGGCGTTGTGCGCCAGGTCGTCCTCGTCGCGCAGGGCGAACTCGAGGGCGCGCAGCTCCAGGCCCTCGGAGCGGGTCAGCCAGGTGACGGCCGGCTCGATGGCGCCTGCGCCTCCGGTGACGACGAGGTTGCAGGCAAGTGGTCGTTCCGGAGCCGTCGTGACGCCCTCCTCGACCACGGGGTGCTCCGCCACCACCTTCGCCAGGTCGGCGACCTTCACGTCGCTGACCACGAAGCCGCCGACCAGGCCGGCGTACTGGCTGGAGAGGTGGGCGCGGTGCTCGGCCACTGCCTGCTCGAGCGGCGTGCTCGCCGGCGGGAAGGTCGCGGCGTCGTCGACGAGGGCTCGCAGGAAGTCCGGGACCGCCCGGGAGTCGCTGGGGTGCGTCACGGTTGCCACGCTAGATCACCGCGAGGCAGGGTGACGGGTGTGGCCTACTACCGATCTGTCGGCGCCGTGCCCCGCACCCGGCACACCGCGTTCCGCGACGAGCAGGGGAATCTGCGCTACGAGGAGCTGATGGGGGAGGAGGGCTTCTCCTCCGACTCCTCGCTGCTCTACCACGCGGGCGTCCCGTCGGCGATCGTCGCGAGCGAGGTGTGGGAGCTCCCGGACCTCGCGACCACGCCCAACCATCCCCTCAAGCCGCGACACCTCAAGCTGCACGACGTCCCGGCGGGCGGCGACGCCGTGACCGGGAGGCGGCTGGTGATGGGCAACGCCGACGTACGGATCAGCTACGTGGTCAGTGACGCGCCTTCGCCGTACTACCGCAACGCCGTCGGGGACGAGTGCGTCTTCGTCGAGGAGGGGAGCGGCACCGTCGAGACGACTTTCGGTGTGCTGGCCTACCGGACCGGCGACTACGTGGTGATCCCACGGGCGACGACCCATCGCTGGCTGCCGAGTGACGTGGACGGGGAGGTGTCGCGGCTCTACGCCATCGAGGCGAACAGCCACATCGCGCCGCCGAAACGCTACCTGTCGAAGTACGGGCAGCTCCTCGAGCACGCGCCGTACTGCGAACGCGACCTCCACGGGCCGCCGGAGCCGCTGGTCGAGACGGGCACCGACGTCGAGGTGTTCGTCAAGCACCGGGGCAGGTCCCGGAACGGAGGACCCTCGGGGCCGGTCGGCACCCGGATGACCTATGCGAGGCATCCGCTCGACGTCGTCGGATGGGACGGTTGCCTCTATCCGTACACGTTCAACGTCGAGGACTTCATGCCGATCACCGGCAAGGTCCACCAGCCGCCGCCGGTGCACCAGGTCTTCGAGGGCGCCAACTTCGTGGTCTGCAACTTCTGCCCGCGCAAGGTCGACTACCACGAGGGCTCGATCCCGGTGCCCTACTACCACTCCAACGTCGACTCCGACGAGGTGATGTTCTACGTCGCGGGCGACTACGAGGCGCGCAAGGGGTCGGGCATCGGGATCGGCTCGATCTCCCTGCACCCGGGTGGCTTCGCGCACGGTCCCCAGCCGAGCGCCGTCGAGGCCTCCATCGGGGTGGAGTACTTCGACGAGCTCGCCGTCATGGTCGACACCTTCCGGCCACTGGAGCTCGGTGAGGCAGGCCTCGCGGTCGAGGACCCGGCGTACGCCTGGACCTGGGCTCGCGGGTCCGAGGAGGACGGTCCGCCGGTGTTCTCCAACAGCTAGGGGTCACCGGGCGAGGGCGTCAGATCGGAGTCGTCACAGGGACGCACCATGATGGGCTCCATGTCGACCTTCATCGCGTTCCTCCGTGCTGTCAACGTGGGCACGCGAAGGTACCCGATGGCCGAGCTGCGCGAGGCCCTCGCAGCTGCCGGGTTCGAGGAGGTGGAGACCCACATCCAGACCGGCAACGTGCGCTTCCGGACCCACCTGCGGTCGCGGACGAAGGTGGTCGTGGCGCTCGAGCAGGCCATGCTCGAGGACCGCGGCTTCCAGGTGCCGGTGGTGCTGATGACCCCCGCAGAGCTGACGGAGACGCACGACGAGGCCCGGTCGTTCGCGAGTGACTTCGTCGAGCGGAGCGGCCCCGCGCCGAGGGGGCACCACGTGACCCTGATCGCTGTGCCGCCGGACGCCGAGTCGGCCCGCAGGGTCGAGGCCAGGTCCGAGCCGGGGGAGGAGATCCGGGTGGGGAAGCGGGCCGTGCACCTGATGCTGGACAAGCCCTACAGCGAGGCCAGGAACGGCAACGCGGAGGTGGAGCGCGACCTCGGGGTCGCGACGACCCGTAGCCTGACGGTGATCACGAAGCTGGCAGAGAAGTGGGGAACATGACGCAGCAGCAGTGGTGGCGCGACGCAGTCATCTACCAGATCTACCCGAGGTCCTGGGCCGACTCCGACGGTGACGGCATCGGTGACCTGCCGGGGATCACCGCACGGCTGCCGCACCTCGCGGACCTCGGCGTGGACGCGGTCTGGCTCTCGCCGTTCTACACCTCGCCGCAGCACGACGCGGGCTACGACGTCGCGGACTACCGCGACGTGGATCCCAGGTTCGGGACGCTCGACGACGCCGACGCCC
>NZ_JAOPXP010000008.1 GCF_025965085.1 Marmoricola sp. | reverse complement strand
CTCGTCGTCCAGGGAATGCCCGGCCTGCTGCGCCTGCTCGATGGCCACGGCCGGGCACAGGACCACATCGCCGAGCAGAGCAGGTCCAGGGCCGGCCTCGTCAGGTCGTCGCGCGGTGTCGAGTTCGTCCATCGGGAAGCTCATCACGTCCGTCGGACCAGGCTCGTCCATCCACTTGACGTGCAGTTCCGTCATGGCGTCGACGTCCATCAGCAGGATGGAGAGCTCCGCGAGCGCGTTGATCCCCATCTTCGCCAACGCAAACCGGGAGACCGAGACGAGCGCGAGCTCATCCACCCCGACCCCGGATTCATTCGCGATTTCGATCGTCATGTTGGATCCGCGCTCATCGCCCGCCGCCGCGGCGGTTCGAGTGTCCGAGGCGGCGTTCCTGGTGGTCCGGTGCGGGCTCGGCGTTGATCGCGTCCCAGCGGGCGTAGGCGTCGACGATGTGGCCGACGAGCCGGTGACGCACCACATCCGCCGAGGTCAGCAGGATGAACGAGACGTCGTCGACGTCGGTCAGGATCTCTCGCACCACGCGCAGCCCGGAGGGCTGACCACCGGGCAGGTCGATCTGGGTGATGTCGCCGGTGACCACCATCTTCGACCCGAAGCCCAACCGGGTCAGGAACATCTTCATCTGCTCGGCAGTGGTGTTCTGCGCCTCGTCCAAGATGATGAACGCGTCATTGAGCGTGCGCCCGCGCATGTAGGCCAGCGGCGCGACCTCGATGGTGCCGGCCTTCAGCAGCCGGGGCACCGACTCGGGGTCGAGCATGTCGTGCAACGCGTCCATCAACGGCCGCAGGTAGGGGTCGATCTTGTCGTTGAGGGTGCCGGGCAGGAAGCCCAGCCGGGTCAGGAACATCTTCATCTGCTCGGTTGAGGTGTTATGCGCCTCGTCGAGGATGATGAACGCTTCATTGAGCGTGAGCCCGCGCATGTAGGCCAGCGGTGCGACCTCGATGGTGCCGGCCGCGAGCAGCTTCGGCACCGTCTCGGGGTCGAGCATGTCGTGGAGGGCGTCGTACAGCGGGCGCAGGTAGGGGTCGATCTTCTCGCTCAGCGTCCCCGGAAGGAAGCCGAGGCGCTCGCCGGCCTCGACCGCCGGGCGGGTCAGGATGATCCGGTTCACCTTCTTGGCCTGGAGGGCCTGCACGGCCTTGGCCATCGCCAGGTAGGTCTTGCCGGTGCCGGCCGGGCCGATGCCGAACACGATCGTGTGCTTGTCGATCGCGTCGACGTAGCGCTTCTGGTTCAGCGTCTTCGGGCGGATCGTGCGGCCACGGTTCGAGAGGATGTTCAGCGACAGCACGTCAGCGGGTCGCTCGGTCGTCTCGGCGCGCAGCATGGTGATCACGCGCTCGACCGTCTCGGGCGTGACGCCCTGACCGGTGCGGATGATGGTGACGAGCTCGTCGAGCATGCGCTCGGCCCGGGCGATCTCGACCGGCAGGCCGCGCAGGGTGATCTGGTTGCCGCGGACGTGGAGGTCGGCGTCGAAGGCCTTCTCCATCACCGAGAGGTGCTCGTCACCCGGGCCGAGCAACGAGACCATGTTGATGCTGTTGGGCACCACGACGGTGTGCTGGGTCTCGTGGGGGCCACCGACCCCGGAGGTGGGTCGGCCGTTGCCGACCGCGTCGGCCTTGCTGGTCTCAGTCATGGATGCCCCGTGCGGGGCGGCCCTTCGTTCGGGGGTGCTGGCAGCCCAATGCTACGCAAGCGCCACAGGAGGCGCATCCGGGCCGCTCCCGGGCCGCCGCCTCAGGGCCCGTCGCCTCAGGGCCCACTGCCTCAGGGCCGGGTGACCAGCACGTAGCCCAGGCACATCTCGTCGGTGGTGCCTTCGCCCCAGACGACGTACTTGTCCGGAACACCGTCGAAGGCGGGCAGCTGGTCGCGCAGCGCCTGGGTGTGGGTGCACGTCACGGTGAGCGTGTCGAAGGGCTTCAGCGCGACCGGCTTGATCGGACGGCTTCCCTGGTTGTCGAAGTCCCACACCGGGATGTCGAGCAGTGTCCGAGCCCGTGTGGTGCCGGCGTTGACCTCGACCTTGATCGACTTCCCCAGCAGGTGCATGTGCCCGGCGACACCGCGCACCGTCTCGGGTCTCCCGATCGTCCTGGTGCACGACTGCACCGGGCCGGCCTTGACGGGACCGCACAGCAGGTGCAGCAGGTCGGCCGTGGCTCCGGGACCCTGGCCGAAGCGCTTCTTGACGTCGGCGAGTGCCGCGGCGCGGGTGCAGAGCGGCCCGTCGCTGTGCTCGGGCCTGCAGGGAAGCTCGACGGGGGCCGGAAGCAGCCGGGTCTCGAGCGGCGTGATCTTGTCGGTGGCCGGTGCCAGGCGCAGCTCGGCCGTGCTGCGATCGGGCTCCTGGCCCGCAAGCAGGTTGTAGTGCACCTGCATGATCACCCGGGAACCCCGGTCGAAGCGCTCCCCGAAGCCCGCGCGGTAGATCTGCTCGCTGCCGCCCGGCGCCCATGCCCCCAGCCAGGGCGCGTCGTCGATCTCGGCGCCGGAGCCCGAGGCGAGACCGGAGTTGCCGAAGCAGGTCCAGCCCTGGCCGGGGGTTGCGGCGTCCTTCGCCTCCGCCTCGGCCACCTTGTCGGTCGGGACGCGGAAGAGGATGACGTGGTGGACGACGTCGGGGTTGCCCGGCAGCACGTTGAACCCGGTGATGAACTGGTCGCTGGCCAGTTTCGGGTCGAGGAGGAAGCACCGGTAGTCGTCGGTCCCGACGCCGTTCGGCGCTGACGGCGTGTAGTCCTCGGGCATCTGGACGGCGACGCGCCGCTCCCCCGTGCGGAGGGGCTTGTGCCGGACCGGCGCGCCAGCGGTCGCTGCGTGCGAGCCGTGGCCGGTCCCGGCCTCGGCGCCCAGGGAGGCGGACGGGGAGACGGATGGGGAGGCGGACGGCCGGGGCCGGCTGTCCTGCTCCGGTGCGGCCCTCTGCGTGGCACCGCAGGCGGAGAGCAGGAGGGCGAGCACGAAGGCGACCGCCAGTGCCGTCGGACGACGAGGAGCGGTGTGGAGGCTCATCCTGGTGCCCTCATCCGGTGGCCCCTCATCCGGGCGGCCACGTCATGGCGCGGCCACCGAGGAGGTGCACGTGGGTGTGGAAGACGGTCTGCTGGGCGTCTGCGCCGGTGTTGATGACGAGCCGGTAGCTGTCCCCCAGCCCCTCGCTGGCGGCGATCTCGCGCGCGGCGTGGAAGAGGTGGGCCGCCGTCTCCGGCTCGCCAGCGGCCAGGTCGGCAGCGTTGGCGTAGTGGCTGCGCGGGACCACCAGGACGTGGGTCGGCGCCTGGGGGTTCAGGTCCCGGAAGCCGACCGTGGTCGCGGACTCGTGCACGATGTCTGCGGCGATCTCGCCCGCGACGATCTTGCAGAAGAGGCAGTCCACGTCGCCGTTCGTGTCGGTCATGGGCCCAGCATGCCTGATCGGGCGTACGGCGTGTAAACCAATCGAGTCGGCAGTGCGTCCCACTAACGTGACCACCATCCTGTCCACCGAGAAGACCGTGCCACCGGTCGAGGGGGTCCCCATCTCCGACCACCCCGGAGTGAGCGAGCTCGACGCCGCGCTGGAGCGGCTGCACGACGAGCACTACGTGCGGCTGGTGCGGCTCTCCGTCCTGCTGCTCGGTGACGTCGGCCGCGCGGAAGAGGTGGTTCAGGACTCGTTCGTGGCGATCTACCAGCGCATGCGACGCGACGGACCCGACGTCTTCTCCAATGCGCCGGCGTACCTGCGGCAGACCGTGGTCAACCGCTCCCGCTCGACGCTTCGCCACCTCAAGGTGGCCTCCCGGCAGCCGTCCGAGGTGCCGGCCGACGAGCCGGGTGCGGACCACGACGTGTGGCACGGCGTACGCCGCCGGGCCGTGCTCGACGCCCTCGCGGAGCTCCCCCGCCGTCAACGCGAGGTGCTGGCGCTGCGCTACTACCTCGACCTCTCCGAGCGCGACATCGCCCAGACGCTGGGGATCAGCCCCGGAGCCGTGAAGAGCCATGCCTCGCGTGGGGCAGCCGCCCTGCGCCGCCACCTGTCCGACCTCGTCGAGGAGACCTCGTGACCACGCCGCCGAACGACGACCCCGAGCTGCGCCGGATGATGCACGACGCGGTCTCCGACGTACACCCCGAGGGCGGGACGCACCAGATCCGCTCCCGTGCCCACGGGAAGCGGCCCTCCGCCGCTCGCTGGGTGCCCCTCACCCTGGCCGCCGCCGTGGCCACCGTGCTCGTGATCGGGGGCGCCGCCTGGCTCGGGCGCCTGAACGGCGACGTGCCCGCCGCCGGCCCCGGGAGCACCGCCGACCCGACCGCCCAGGGCAGCGCCGGCTCCGGCCGCACGGTCGAGGTGCCGGTCTACTACGTCGGGCAGACGGCCGATGGCCCGCGCCTGTTCCGGGAGGACCACACGGTGCCCCACGCCGTGGGCACCGACCTGCAGGTCGCTGTGCAGGAGGCACTGACGGCCCCTCCGCTCGACCCCGACTACGAGAGCTGGCCGACCTCCGGGCTCTCCGTCACGACCGACAGCACCAACGAGCTGATCAGGATCGATCTCACCGGGTTCAAGGGCGCGACCGTCGGCATGAACGAGGCGGACGCCCGGATGGCGCTGCAGGCCCTGGTGTGGACGGCGGACGCGGCCACGTCGAGCGCGCTCCCCGTGGTGTTCCAGGTCAACGGGAACCCGGCGGGCAACGTGCTGGCCACGGACACCTCCCTCCCGGTGCAGCGGGACGGCGCCGACTCCGTGCTGGCGCCGGTCTCCATCAGCGATCCCATGGAGGGAGCGACGGTCCCCACCCGGTTCGAGGTCAAGGGCATGGCAGCGACCTTCGAGGCCAACGTCGTCTGGGAGCTCAAGCAGGGCGGCCGCGTCGTTCGCCATGGCTTCGCCACGGCCACGGAGTGCTGCACCCTCTCGCCGTTCACCTTCACCGTCAACGCCCCCCCGGGCGACTACACCCTCGTTGCGCACGACACCGACCCGTCCAACGGCGAAGGCGTGGGCCTCAGCCAGGACACGAAGAGGATCACCGTCGAGTAGCACCCACCTCCGTCACCTCGAGGTCTGACCGCCCCAGCGCGAGGTCCGCGACAACAGCGCGGCGACGGCCGCGACCCCGGCGGTCGACGTACGCAGCACCGACTCCCCCAGCCGTACGACGTGCGCGGCACCGAAGGCTTCGAGCTCCTCGTCGGTGATCCCGCCCTCGGGTCCGACGACCACGAGGATCGACGCGACGCCGTCGAGGGACAGGGCGGACATCGGAGCGCTCGCCCCCTCGTGGAGTACGACGGCCAGGTCGGCCGCCTCGAGCAGCGAGACCACCTCGGCCGTCGACGCCACGGGTGTGACCTCCGGGAGCCACGGGCGCCGGGACTGCTTGCCGGACTCCCGAGCGGTGGAGCGCCACTTGGCCAGGGACCTCTCGGCGCGTTCGCCGCGCCAGACGCCGACCGACCGGGCAGCGGCCCACGGCACGATCCGGTCGACGCCGATCTCGGTGAGCACCTCGACGGCCAGCTCGCCGCGGTCACCCTTGGGGATCGCCTGGACGACCGTCACGTGCGGAGCCGGCGGAGGCGTCAACGAGACCGCCGACACCAGGGCGGTCAGTGAGGTCTTCGAGGTCGACGTCACCGAGCACGTCGCAGCGGAGCCGGCCCCGTCGACGAGAACGACCTCCTCGCCGACCCGGGTGCGCCGGACCACGACCGCGTGCCGCGCCTCGTCGCCCTCGACCACCACGCTGTCCCCCACGGCGACCCCGGTGACGGGACCGAGGAAGACCGGAAGTGTCATCGCGGGTTGAAGGCGTCCTTGAGCCGCCCGAAGACCGACTTCTGCGGCGACTGGATGTGGCCGTCAGGCGACTCCTCGTGACGCAGCCTGGCGAGCTCGCGCAGCAGGTCCTCCTGGGCGCCGTCGAGGCGGCCGGGGGTCTCCACGTCGACCGTGACGACGACGTCGCCGCGCACCTGGGAGCGCAGGTGCGGCACACCGCGTCCACGCAGGACGGTCTCGGTGCCCGACTGGGTGCCGGGGTGTATCTCCAGGTCGAGCCACAGCTCCACGTCGGAGTCGGCCTCGGCCACGTCGGCCTCGAGCAGGGGCAGCTGGATCGTCGTACCGAGGGCGGCCGCAGTCATCGGCACCGTCACGTGGCAGCGCAGGTCGGTGCCGTCGCGGGTGAAGACCGGGTGGGTGGCGACGTGGATCTCGACGTAGAGGTCCCCGGCGGGTCCGCCACCGGGACCGACCTCACCCTCGTGGGCGAGCTGGACCCGGGTGCCGGTGTCGACGCCGGGCGGGATCTTCACCGTGATCGTGCGACGCGAGCGCACCCGTCCGTCGCCGGAGCACTCCCGGCACGGCTCGGGGATGATCTCGCCGTAGCCGCGGCAGGCGGCACAGGGCCGGACGGTCCGGATCTCGCCGAGGAACGAGCGCTGCACGTGCTGCACCTCGCCGCGGCCGTGGCAGGTCTCGCACGTCACCGGGTGGGAGCCGACGGCGGCACCACTGCCCTCGCACACGGTGCACACCACGGCCGTGTCGACCTTGAGCTCGCGGGTGACGCCGAAGGCTGCCTCGGCCAGCTCGATCTCGAGCCGCACCAGCGCGTCCTGCCCGCGGCGCGTGCGCGGACGCGGGCCGCGGCCCTGGGCACCGCCACCGGGCTGTCCGCCGAAGAAGGCGTCCATGATGTCGGTGAACGAGAAGCCGGGGCCCTGGGCGCCGCCGCCACTTCGCGAGAACGGGTCGCCGCCCAGGTCGTACATGCGGCGCTTCTCGGGGTCCGCGAGCACCTCGTAGGCCGCGGAGACCTCCTTGAAGCGCTCCTGCGTCTCCGGGTCGGGGTTGACGTCCGGGTGCAGCTGACGGGCAAGGCGGCGGTAGGCCTTCTTGATCTCGTCGGCCTCGGCGTCGCGGGAGACGCCGAGGATCTGGTAAGGGTCCTGGCTCACGTTTCGTCTTTCGGCTGGGGTGCGGGGAGTTCAGCTGGTGCTGCGGACCATGCGGGTCAGGCCTGGTCGAGGATGGTGGAGACGTAGCGGGCGACTGCGCGGACCGCAGCCATCGAGCCGGGATAGTCCATCCGCGTGGGGCCCACGATGCCAAGGGAGCCCACCGCATCGTCACCGGGTCCGTAGCCGGTGGCGATGACGGAGGTGGAGGACAGCTCCTGGTAGGGCCCCTCGGCGCCGATGCGCACGGTGAGAGAGTCCGACGACGTCGCCTCACCGAGCAGTCTGAGCAGTACGACGTGCTCCTCCAGTGCCTCGAGCATCGGCTTGATCGACTGGTCGAAGCCGTCACCGAAGCGTGCCAGGTTGGCCGTGCCACCGACGACCACCCGCTCGGTCTGACGCTCGTTGGACATCGCCTCGACGAGCGCGGTCGCGATCACGGCGACGTGCGTGCGGTTCACGTGGTCGGTCTGCTCGGTCAGGGCCCCGAGGGCATTGGCGGCGTCGGTGATGGACTCGCCGACGGCGGCGTGCAGGATCCGCGACCGCAGGCTTGAGAGCGAGCCGGTGTCGAGGTCGGCCGGCAGCTCGATCATCCGCTGCTCGACGCGGCCCGTGGACAGGATGAGCACGATCAGCAGCCGTGACGGCGAGAGCGAGACCAGCTCGATGTGCCGGACGGTCGACCGGGCCAGCGAGGGGTACTGGACGATCGCGATCTGCTGGGTCAGCTGCGCAAGCACGCGCACGGTGCGCTGGATCACGTCGTCGAGGTCGTGCGCGCCCTCCAGGAACGTCGAGATCGCACGTCGCTCGGCAGCCGACATCGGCTTGATCTGGGTCAACCGGTCCACGAAGAAGCGGTAGCCCTTGTCGGTGGGGATCCGGCCGGCGCTGGTGTGCGGCTGGGCGATCAGCCCCTCCTCCTCCAGCGCGGCCATGTCGTTGCGGACGGTGGCGGGCGAGACCCCGAGACGGTGGCGCTCCACCAGCGCCTTGCTCCCCACCGGCTCCCGTGTCGAGACGTAGTCCTCGACGATCGCGCGCAGGACGGCCAGCCTGCGGTCCTCCTGCATCTCGCCTCCTCGATCGTCACGGCCCGGGAAGCCGTCTGGCACTCCGTCGGTCAGAGTGCCAATGCTACAAGGGGACCGTAGGCTCGCGCTCGTGTCTGGTTTCACAGAGGTCGGGGATCGCGTGTGGGTCGCGCGCTACGAGTGGTACGACGTGAACGTCACCGTGATCGAGGGTGACGCGGGCCTGCTCGTGGTCGACACCCACGCCTCGGACAGGGCCGCCCGCGAGGTCATCGCCGACCTGCGACGCCTCTCCTCACGCCCCGTGACCGGGATCGTCAACACCCACGACCACGTCGATCACGTCTTCGGCAACGGCGCCTTTCGGGCGGAGTACGGCGCGATCCCGATCACCGCCACCGACTCCACGGCGGAGACGACGGTGCCCCACGGCGAGCAGGTCAAGGCCTCGCTGCTCGGGTCGGACCGGGACCGTGCCCGGGAGATCGCCGAGACGGCGATCGTGCCCGCCGACCACATGTTCTCCTCGGTGACCGCGATCGACCTCGGCGACCGCTCGGTCGAGCTGGTGCACCCGGGTCGTGGCCACACCGCCGGCGACCTCGTCGTGCGCATCGAGGACGCGGACATCGTGCTGGCCGGGGACCTCGTCGAGGAGTCCGGCATGCCGGCGTACGGCGACGACTGCTTCCCCATGGAGTGGCCCCGCTCGCTCGACCTGGCCCTCCAGCTGATCGGTCCCGGGACCGTCGTCGTGCCCGGGCACGGAGCCCGCGTCGACCGCGACTTCGTGCAGGAGCAGCGGTCCTCGATCGGCGTGGTGGCAGAGACCATCCGCGACCTGGCCGGCCGCGGCGTACCCCTGGGTCACGCCCTCGACGCCGCGTCGTGGCCCTACCCGAGCGAGAACCTCGGGCATGCCGTACGCCGTGGCTACGAGCAGCTGCCCCGCGACGCCAAGCGCCTGCCCCTCCTCTAGCGGCACCGGCCTACGGCACCGCGGGTGGCACGAACTCGAAGGTCATGCCGAGCAGCCACAGGAGCAGCAGCACCACCGGCAGGTGGAAGAGGAACTGCAGGAACGTGAACCCGATCAGGTCCCGAGCGCGCAACCCGAGCACGGCCAGCAGCG
>NZ_JAOPXP010000051.1 GCF_025965085.1 Marmoricola sp. | reverse complement strand
GCGGCCGTGGACGGTCATCGGGCGATCCTCACCAGCGGCCCCGGGGTCGGCACCACGGTCGTCGGGACCGGAGCAGCCGAGCTCTACGGCACCGAGTTCGAGGTGGGTCACTGACATGATGCGCTGGATCATCCTGGTGAGCATGCAGTTCCGGATGCTGGTGGTGCTCGGCGGCGTCGTGCTGATGGTCGGCGGTGCCTGGCAGCTCGGCAAGGCGCCGGTGGACGTCTTCCCGGAGTTCGCCCCTCCCAAGGTGGAGATCCAGACGGCCTGCGTCGGTCTCTCGGCGGCCGAGGTGGAAGAGCTGATCACCGTGCCTCTCGAACAGTCGCTGGCAGGGGTCCCGGGGCTGGACGTGCTGCGTTCGAAGTCGGTCGGTCAGCTCTCCTCGGTGACGCTCCTGTTCGAGCCGGGCACCGACATCATGGACGCCCGCCAGCTGGTGCAGGAGCGCGTGGCCACGGTGACCCCCACGCTGCCCTCCTGGGCGACACCACCACACATGATCCAGCCACTTTCCTCCACCAGCCGGGTGATGAAGATCGGGGTGTCCTCGGACGAGCTCGACACCATCGCGCTCTCGCAGCTCACCCGCTGGAAGATCCGCGACAACCTGATGCGGGTCCCGGGAGTCGCCAACGTCGCGGTGTGGGGGAACCGGAAGACCCAGTACCAGATCCAGGTCGACCCGCCGCGGCTGCGGCGCAACGGGGTCACCGTCGACCAGGTGAGGAACGCGGCGGCCGACGCCGTCGATGCCGGCCTGCTGTCCTACCTCCCGGCCTCCGCGCGGGGCGCCGGCGGGTTCGTGGAGTCCGAGGGCGCGCGCCTGGGGATCGAGCACGTCGCCGCGGTCGGAGACCCCGCGGAGCTGGGCGCGGTCACCGTTCGCAACAAGGACGGCAAGGATCTGCGACTCGACGAGGTGGGGGCCGTGAAGGTCGGCCACCAGCCGTTGATCGGTGACGCAGTCGTGGACGGAGGACCCGGGCTGCTCCTCGTCGTCGAGAAGTTCCCCTGGGCCAACACGCTGGAGGTGACCCGGGGGGTCGAGGACGTTCTGGACCGGATCGAACCCGGCCTGACCGACGTACGCATCGACGCGACGATCTTCCGCCCGGCGACGTTCATCGAGACCTCGATCGACAACCTGACGAACGCGCTGCTGCTCGGAACCCTGCTGGTGATCCTGGTCCTGCTCGCATTCCTCTTCGAGTGGCGCACCGCCCTCATCAGCGTCGTGGCCATTCCGCTCTCGCTGGTCGTCGCCGGCCTGGTCCTGTACCTGCAGGGAAGCACGATCAACACCATGGTGCTGGCGGGATTCGTCATCTCGGTGGGCGTGGTCGTCGACGACGCGATCATCGACATCGAGAACATCTGGCGTCGTCTCCAGCTCGCCAGGGCCACCGGGGACACGACTCCGACCGCCCGGATCATGCTCGAGGCATCCGTCGAGGTACGCCGGGCGATCGTGTACGCAACCCTGATCAACATCGTCGCCATCACTCCGGTCTTCTTCCTGGAGGGCCTGTCGGGAGCGTTCTTCCGGCCCCTCGTCACCTCCTACGCCCTGGCGCTGCTGGCGTCCATGGCAGTTGCCCTCACCGTGACGCCGGCGCTCGGCCTGCTCCTGCTGCGCCGGCACGGCCACATCCGGCGCGAGTCACCGCTCAAGGTCCTGCTGGTTCGGTGGTACTCCCGGGTGCTGACGTGGTTGACGGGCACAGCGCGACCCGCCTACCTCGCGGTTGCGGGGCTCGGCCTCCTGGCGCTGGTGGGGACGCCCCAACTGGGGCAGGCACTGCTGCCTGACTTCAAGGAGCGCGACCTGCTGATGCACTGGGTCACCAAGCCGGGCACGTCCTTGCAGGAGGAGGTGCGCATCACGACGCGGTCCGCCGAGGGACTGGGCACCATCCCAGGGGTGCGCAACTTCGGCGCCCACATCGGACAGGCCAGCAACGCCGACGAGGTCGTCGGTCCCGAGTTCGGGGAGAACTGGATCAGCATCGATCCCGAGGCCGACTACGACGACACCCTGCGGGCCGTGCAGACCGAGGTGAACGGGTACCCCGGGCTCTACCGCGACGTGCAGACCTACCTGAAGGAGCGGATCCGGGAGGTCCTGACCGGAACGGACGAGGCGATCGTCGTGCGGATATCAGGTGACGACCTCAAGACGCTCGGGGAGCTCGCGGACCGCCTGGAGGACGTCATGAGCGATACCCCCGGGCTGGAGGCCCCGCAGGCAGAGCTCCTGACGCCCGTTCCGCAGATCGAGGTGAAGGTCGACCTGGCCAAGGCCCAGCAGTACGGCCTGAAGCCCGGCGACGTGCGTCGCGAGGCCGCCACACTGGTTGCAGGCACCGAGGTCGCGGACGTCTACGAAGCCGGGCGGACCTACGACGTCAGCGTCTACGGCGTCGCCTCGGTCCGGCACAGTGTCGCCAGCGTCCGCGGCATGCTCATCGACACCCCGGACGGCCGCCAGGTCCGCCTCGACTCGGTCGCGGACGTCGTCGTCGAGCCGACGCCGAACGCCATCGTGCGGGAGGGTGGGACGCGACGGATGGACGTCACCGCCGGCGTGATCGGCTCCGACGTCGGTGGTGTCGCCCAGAGGCTCGAGAGCCGCATCGCCGACGTCGACCTGCCGCGCGGGTACTCCGTGCAGGTGCTCGGCGAGCACGCGGAGCGCCAGGCTGCCCAGCGGACGCTGCTCATCATCGGCGTAGGTGCGCTGCTCGTGATTCTCCTGCTGCTGCATCTCGCGTTCGGGAGCATGCGGCTGGCCCTGCTGTTCTTCCCCACCCTGCTGATGGCCCTGGTGGGCGGTGTTCTGGCGGCGCTGGCCACCGGGGGGGTCGTGTCGCTGGGATCGCTGGTCGGGTTCCTCACGGTCTTCGGTATCGCCGCACGCAACGGGATCATGATGATCAGTCACTTCCAGCACCTCGAACGAGTCGAGGGGATGCCGTTCGGGAGGGAGCTGGTGATTCGAGGAGCCTGTGAGCGTCTCTCCCCGGTCCTGATGACAGCGGGAGCGACTGCGTTCGCCCTCATCCCCCTGGTCTGGGCAGGCTCCATCCCCGGCCACGAGATCGAGCACCCGATGGCGATCGTCATCCTCGGTGGACTGATCACCTCGACGTTGCTCAACTTGTGCGTGGTCCCGTCGCTGTACCTGCGCTTCGCCCCTTCGCGCGCCCACCAGAGTGCGGCTCGCCCGATACGGGCTCCTGCTGGAGCACCCGGCACAGACCGATGAACCCCAGCACGGCCAGCTGCACGCCGTGCCAGCCGCGGGCGGAGCCCCGCAGCTCACCGATCCGGCTCGCACCCCGCTCGTCCGCCGTCAAAGCCCACCTCGACTCGGCCACCTCCGAGGGTATTGCGGCCGCAACCCGCGCGCATGCGCCACGGGCGGCCCGTCCTCGACGGGCCCGCTGTGCCGGGCATGCCGGAGGTCAGGATGGCTTGGCGTACGCCGCCACACCTGTGTCGAGCAGGACGCAGGCCTCGTCACCGACGGTCCACGCGTCGTGTCCGGGCTCGATCACCAGCACGTCACCGGGTCCGACCGTCATCTCGGTTCCGTCGTCGAGCCGCACGGTCATCTGGCCGGAGAGGCAGTAGCCGGCGTGTCGCGTCTGGCAGGAGTCCGTGCCCGCGATCGGCTTCACGTCGTTGGACCAACGCCAGCCGGGCTCGAAGACCCCCCGGCCCAGGGTGAAGTCGCCGAGCGTGACGACGTCCATGTGACCGTGCCCCTTGAAGGGACGTGACTCGTCTGGCTTGTCGATGCTGCGGGTCTGGGCCATGGTTCCTCCTCGTGGGGTACGCCGCCGGAGCGGCGCAGGACTAGTTCGATCACAGACCCGGAGGACCGGATTGGCAAGCGCCTGGGACGACCCCCCGACGTGACGACTAGCCCACGGCCCGCCGCTGCACGGGTCAGTCCGTGAGCCCGAGGATGGCGTCCGCATCCACCAGGGCGCCGTTGCGCAGCACCACGCGGCGGTCTGCCGGCCATCCGGGCTCCACCCCCCTCAGGACAGTCCCAGGATGGTCCCGTCGTCGGCCAGGTCGATGCGTGACGCGGACGGGTCGCGGGGCAGCCCGGGCATGGTCATCATGTCGCCGCACACCACGACGACGAAGCCCGCCCCTGCGGACAACCGGACCTCCCGGACGTGGAGCTCGTGCCCCGTCGGGGCGCCCAGCAAGGTGGGGTCCGTCGAGAAGGAGTACTGCGTCTTCGCCACGCACACCGGCAGCGCGCCGTACCCGTCCCGCTCGACGCGGAGCAGCCGCCGTCGGGCCTTGGCGTCCCACGTCACCTGGCCCGCGCCGTACAGCCTGGTCGCGATGGCCTCGACCTTCGCGGTGAGGGACAGGTCGTCGTCGTAGGTGAAGGAGAACGTGTACGGCGACGGCTCGTCGAGCGCCTGCAGCACGCCCTTCGCCAGGTCCTGCGCGCCGAAACCGCCGTCGACGAAGTGCGTCGCCGGAAACGCCCGGACGCCTGCGGACGCCACCAGCTCGACGACCTTCGCCACCTCGGCGTCGGTGTCGCTCGGGAAGCGGTTGACCGCGACGACGCAGGGGATGCCGTACACCGCGCGAATGTTGTCCAGGTGCCTGCGCAGGTTCGCCATCCCGGCCTCGATCGCGGGAAGGTCTTCGTTGGTGAGGTCGGAGAGCGCCACGCCGCCGTGGTACTTCAGGGCTCTGACCGTTGCCACGACCACCGCCACGTCGGGACGCAGGCCGGACTTGCGGCACTTGATGTCGACGAACTTCTCCGCGCCGAGGTCCGCCCCGAACCCCGCCTCGGTGACCACCAGCTCGGCCAGCCGCAGGCCGGCGTGGGTCGCTACCACCGAGCTGCACCCGTGCGCGATGTTCGCGAACGGGCCGCCGTGCACGAACGCCGGGGCGCCTTCGAGGGTCTGCACCAGGTTGGGTGCGAGCGCGTCCCGCAGCAGGGCCGCCAACGCTCCGTCTGCGCCGAGCTGGCGCGCGGTGACCGGGTTGGTCGCTCGCGTGTAACCGATGACGATGTCTCCGATGCGTCGCTTCAGATCCGACCACGACTCGGTCAGGCAGAAGATCGCCATCAGCTCCGAGGCGACGACGATGTCGAACCCGTCCTCGCGGGGGAAGCCATTCACGTGGCCGCCCAGCCCGACGACGACCTCGCGCAGCGCCCGGTCGTTCATGTCCAGCACGCGCTTCCAGGTGACGCTCCTGACGTCTATGTCGAGCTCGTTGCCGTGGTGCACGTGGTTGTCGATCAGCGCCGCCAGCAGGTTGTTCGCGGCCGCGATCGCCGCGAAGTCGCCGGTGAAGTGCAGGTTGATGTCGGTCATCGGCACGACCTGGCTGTAGCCGCCACCGGCCGCGCCGCCCTTCATTCCGAACACCGGTCCCATCGACGGTTCGCGCAGGCACGCGACCGTCCGGCGGCCCAGCCCGTGCAGCGCGTCGGTGAGCCCGACGGTGGTCGTGGTCTTGCCCTCGCCCGGCGGAGTCGGAGACAGCGCGGTCACCAGCACCAGTCGGCCGAGCGGCCGGTCGGCCAGAGAAGCCAGGTAGGCCAGGTCGACCTTGGCCTTGTAGTGGCCGTAGGGCACGAGGTGCCGCTCCGGGATCCCCAGGGTCTCGGCGGCCACCTCCCTGATCGGGCGCAGCGTGGCGGCGTTGGCGATCTCGATGTCCGACAGCACCGTCGACCTCCCTCGGTGAGCCCCCACTGTGCACGGTAGCCGAGCCCTCGCGCATGCGGCCCCCGAAAAGGCGCGGGCCGATGCCAGCACCTGGTTGTGGCACGGGTCACGGCCCGTCAGGCGAGACCTCCCGACGGCCGAGCGCACTCGCCCCCTACGTTCGGGCGCAGGTGTCCGGACCGTCCACGGGCACGACCGCAGGAAGGGACCCACATGCCGCTCACCGACGTCGCCCCCATCGAGGCCTCCATCGACATCGCCGCGCCCCCGGCGCGCGTGTGGGGGCTGCTCTCGGACCTGCGCAACATGCCGCGCTGGAGCCCGCAGTGCCGCAAGACCTTCGTGCGCGGCGGTCCGATCCGCCAGGGCAGCAAGCTGGTCAACATCAACCGTCGCGGACTGCTCGTCTGGCCCACCCAGTCGATGGTCACCGAGTTCGTCCCCGAGCAGAAGATCGCCTTCCGGATCAAGGAGAACTGGACCATCTGGTCCTTCACCCTCGAGCCCACCACCGACGGTGGCACCCGCGTGGTGCAGCGTCGCGAGGCCCCCAAGGGGATCTCCGACGTCTCCGTGCGGCTGACCAAGACCGTCCTCGGCGGGCTGGACGAGTTCACCACGGAACTGCAGCAGGGCATGAACCAGACCCTTGCCAGGATCAAGGCTGACGCGGAGCGCTGACCCGGCGTACGAACCCCCTGACCGTCGGCGGCGCTGTCCCATCAGGTTCCTCCGCGGCCGCCTAGCCCGCAACGTACTGATCTCCCGCGGCTTCGTGACGCCACGCGGAGTGGCGTCTCGGCGTCGCCGCCCCGGCCCTGGACATGGTGGACGAGCGGAGGCAGCCCAGGAGGCGGAGCACCTCCTTGGGCGAACCGGGCCGCGGCACCGATGGACAAAGGTGTAGCAAGCGCGCACCATGAACGGGGCGAGGGAGTGATGTCATGAAAGACGTCGATGCCGAGTGCATCCACGACATGCGGAGTTCAGCGTTGGTGCTCCGTGAGGCCGCAGCACAGCTGCACGAACATCACAGCACGCTCCAGACCGCTGACATCGACCACCTGGCCGAGATCCTGACCCGCCGCAGCAACCTGCTCGTCCGGCTCCTGGACGACCTGACGACCTCCCACCAGGCGGACCGGGACGCGCTGGCGCTCTCGCTACAACCTGTCTGCCTCGCGGACCTTTGTCGTGGCGTGTCTCGAGACCGCGGGTCTTTCGCGGGCACCGACATCACGCTCCAGGTCTCCGCAGACATGGTGGTCCTAGCCGACCCGATGCGCGTCACGCAGGTGATGGACAACTTGGTCTCCAACGCAATCCGCTACGGCGGCTCCCACATCCGCGTGCGTGCTGAACGCAGTGGCGCCCACATCAACCTGACCGTCAGCGACGACGGTCCGGGCATCCCCCACGAGCTGCTCGACACGCTGTTCAAGGCCTACGTGCACGGCCCGACCTCTCACGCCCTCGGAGGGAGTGGTCTCGGCCTCGCGATCGTGCACGAGCTCTGTCAGGCCATGGGCGCCACGATCGCCTACGACGACGCAGACGGCACCCCGACCTTCACTGTCACGTTCCCAGCGCTGCCCACGACCTCGGCTGTCCTTCCCCGCGAACCTGCCGACCACAGCCACTCAGCCGTCTTCTGGAGCAGCGAGGAGGAGCTGGTCCAACGGCTCGTGACGTACGTCGCCCAGGGGCTCGCCAACGGCGAGGCAGTCCTTCTCGCCAGCACCACGCCCCACAGGCACCTGGTCGAGAGCGGACTGGCGGCGATGGGACTCGACCCGACCGCGCTGAAGGCCTCCGGGCAGTTTGTCCCCACCGATGCTGCCGAAGTCCAGGGGGGCCTCCCCCGCGACGACCACATCGACCGGCAACGCTTCGACGAGGTGCTCGGGGCCACCGTGGATCTGCTCGGGCGCCGTTGGCGCAAGTTCCGAGTGTTCGGCGAGATCGTCGACCTCTACTGGCGTGACCACCAGGACCACCTGGCTCTCGACCTCGAGGACTGCTGGAACGCATTGCGTGCCAAGCGTCCGTTCCCCCTGCTCTGCGGCTACGAGACGGACCCTCACCGGGACCACGCCGACATCAGACGCTGCCACGACGACGTCGAGGCCGCCTGATCCCCACGACGGGGCCGCAGCGGCTCACCCGCATGCTTGCGGAACGTCATGCCGCCGACGTGGGCGATGAGGAGGGTGGACCCATCGGACGCCGGGTAGTGCGGCCGATGAGCGCGGCCAGGTAGCCGGAATGCGCACGCAGCCGACGAAAGGTGGACGCGCCGGCCATCTGTACGTCACGGTCGGATTTGTCGAAATTCTCCCGTCTCGGAGGGATGGAACCTGTGACCAACCTGCCCGCGTCAGCGGCCGACAAGGCACTCACCTGCGGACGCTTCGGGAAGTGGCCTGCCCGCACCGACGGCGCGCGCTCAGTCCACCCGGGAAGCCCGGTCGAGTAGATGGACTGGCGCTTCAAGGCGTTGTGCCTCCGTGAGAACGCCGACCTCTTCTTTCCCATCGGGTCCAAGGGCCTTGCCATCGCCCAGACGGACCAGGCCAAGAAGGTGTGCCATGGCTGCGAAGTGCGCGAGCAATGCCTGGCCTGGGCTCTGGACACCGGACAGGATCATGGCGTGTGGGGCGGTCTGAGCGAGGACGAGCGGAGACGCCTCAGGCGCGTCGGCTGAACGGCCTGGTTCTGACGCCGCTGCGATCAACTCGTAGGTCGCGCGACCTCCGTCAGCGATACCGTCGTGTCCCTCAGAGCCGCCAGGTCCGGATGGGTACCGACGAGTTGGCGGATCGGGCCGATCGCCTCCCAGTCGTTGACGTGCATACCGGCCAGGACACGGCCTTCTCGCAGCCAGAAGGCGGTGAACACACCGTTCGTCGTGGAGTCCCGGAGCACCACCTCGTCGTGACCCTCGGGACCGACGCTTCCGACGTACTCCATCCCGAGGTCGTACTGGTCGGTGAAGAAGTACGGCAACCGGTCGTAGGCCACGTCCTCGCCCAGCATGTTCCGAGCGGCCACCTGACCCTGGCCGATCGCGTTGTCCCAGTGCTCCACCCGCACTCGGCGGTCCAGGACTGGGTGAAACGCGTTCGCGACGTCGCCGGCCGCGAACACCGCCGGGTCGAGGGAGCGGAGGTGCTCGTCGACCAGCACCCCGTTGTCGACGCCGAGTCCGGCGTCCTCAGCCAGACGCGTGTTCGGTAGGACGCCCACCCCGACGACCAGCAGGTCCGCTTCGAGCCGGTCCCCGTCTGCCAGCGTGAGGAGGGCGCCGACGCGGCCCCTCTCGACCGAGATCACCTGCACCCCGGTGCGCAGGTCGACTCCGTGCCCGCGGTGCACTGCGGCGAACCTTTCGGCGACCTCGGGGCCCAGCACTCTGAGCAGGGGCAGGTCGAGCGACTCCAGGACTGTGACCTCACACCCCGCGGTGCGCGCGGCTGCGGCCACCTCGAGACCGATCCAGCCACCCCCGATGATCGCCAGCCGGGCACCGTGCGCGAGCGCCTGCCGCAGACGGTTGCTGTCCTCGAACGTGCGGAGGTAGGCCACGGGGACGCCACTCTCGTCGGCCATCGCCAGCCTCCGCGGTGCCGCACCGGTGGCGAGCAGGAGCTGCTCGTAGGGCTGGCTGCCGCTGGTCGTGTGAACGGTCTTGGCCTCAGCGTCGATCCGGGTCACGGCAACACCCAGCCGGAGATCGATGCCGTGTCCGTCGTACCACTCCTGTGCGTGCACCGTGGCCTTCTCGAACGGTGTCTGCCCCATCAGATAGCTCTTCGACAGCGGCGGGCGCTCGTAGGGCAGGTGGGGCTCGTCGCCGTACACCACGACCGGACCCCCGAACCCGGACTCGCGCAGCTGTTCCACGGCCTTGGCCGCGGCAAGCCCGGCTCCCACGACGACGATCGGGCTGCTCATGCCGACACCGTGTCGTGTCGGGTCAGGTGCAGGAACTCAGCGCGGGCGGCAGGGTCCGCGCGCAGGTGTCCGCGCAGCGCCGAGGTGACGGTCCTCGTGCCCTCGGCCCGGACGCCCCGAAGACTCATGCAGGTGTGCTGGGCAGAGATCACCACCCCGACTCCACGTGGTTGGAGGTGGGTCTGCAGGTGTTCGACGATCTGAGTGGTCATCCGCTCCTGAGTCTGCGGTCTGCGCGCGTAGAAGTCGACGAGCCGAGCGAACTTGGACAGGCCCAGGATGCGGTCCCCGGGTAGGTAGCCCACATGAGCGACACCGATGAAGGGAAGCATGTGGTGCTCGCACATGGAGCGCACGGGAATGTCCTCGACGAGCACCAGTTCGTCGTACCTTTCGGGGTTCTCGAAGGTCGTGAACTCGAACGTGGGAACGGTGAGCATCTCGGCGAGTGCGTGCGCCATCCTGCGCGGCGTCTCCCCCATCGACTCGCCGTCCACCCACAGCCCCAGGGCGATGAGCAAGGCGGCCGCGGCTCGCTCGGCCGCGTCGAGATCGACCTCAGGGGCCGGCACCGCGGTCCGGAGACGCCACGAAGCGGGACGTGGGGTCCTCGGTTGGGCTGCGGAGCTCATCGGGTGCCTTCCGCAGCGCGAACGGGACGAGCGGCCGGGGATGCAGCGAGCCGCGCCAGCGCGAGGGCCGCCACGAAGAGGCCGAAGTCCCGCAACGCGATGTCGTAGTACTTCCCTTGGGTGACCAGGTCCAGGATGATGCCGAGCAGCCACCCTGCGACGAGGTAGGCACCGATCTGGGGCCGCAGCGCCACCGCCAGCCCCGCAACGACCTCGACGACGCCGACCAGGAGCATCGCTGTGCGCGCACTCCCGGGGACGAGATCGTCGATCCAGGGAGCTAGATAGCCCTCCCAGTCGGCCAGCACATAGGTGAGCTTGTCCACGCCGAAGACGATCGGGGCGAGGGTGAAGACCGTGCGCAGCAGCACAAAGGCCTGCCGTTCCGGAGCGCCGCCAGCGCGGGGGGTGGTGGCGAGAAGCACTCGTAGGTGAGCCATGTCAGCCTCCAAGATTCTAAAAGAGAGTAGTCTCGACTTTAAAGAGTGACTCCTTCTTTAGTCAACGTTTTTCTTCTATAGAAATGGGGAACGTCGTGTCCGATGAGACGTGGTCGGGGATTGCCGGAATCGGCGCCCTGGTCGAGCCGGCGCGTCGCGCTCTCTACCTGCATGTCGCCGCCCAGGACGAGCCAGTGAGCCGGGAGCAAGCGGCCGAGGCCGTGCACCTTCCGGCGCACTCCGCCAAGTTCCATCTCGATCGACTGGTGGAGGAGGGGCTGCTCGAGGTCGAGTTCCGCCGACTCACCGGCCGGACCGGTCCGGGCGCGGGACGACCCGCCAAGCTGTACCGCCGCTCGACGGCGGAGTTCACGGTGTCCCTGCCGCCTCGTCGCTACGACCTCGCCGGCCAGATCCTGGCCTCCGCGGTCGACCGCTCGATGCGCGATGGCCAGGCCGTGAGCACGGCGGTCCGCGAGGCTGCCGAGGAGAGCGGCCACGAACTCGGTTCTCGCCGCCCCCACCACCAGACCGAACAGCAGCGCACCGCGGAGACCCTCGCCACGCAGGGCTACGAACCCCGCGCCTCGCCGGAGGAGATCGTGCTGGCGAACTGCCCGTTCGACGCACTCGCCCGCGCACACACCGAACTGGTGTGCGGCATGAACGAGGCCTACGTCAGCGGCGTCCTCCACGGCCTCGGATGCAAGCACCTCCAGGCCCACCTCGAGCCTCACCCTGAGCTGTGCTGCGTGCGCGTGCGGGACCGGAGAGCATCATCGCCGCACGACCGATGAGCATCCCAGGACCCGGTGTTGGCTCCAGTCAGGGCGCAGTCGAGGCCGGGAGGGGACTTGCTTAGGTGACCCTAACTTAGGGTAACCTAACTCCATGAACCCTGCATTGGCTGGCCGCGAGCTGGTGCTCGGCTATCCCCGCAGCACCGTGGTGCATGGCGTCTCGGTGGCCCTGGAGGCCGGCGCCGTCACCGCCCTGATCGGCCCGAACGGGTCGGGCAAGTCCACCGTGCTGCGGTCGCTCGCCCGGCTACACCCGGTCATGTCCGGGACCGTGGAGGTCGCGGGCGCTGACATAGCTCCGCTCGGCGCCCGGGAGTTCGCACGGCAGGTCACCCTGCTGTCCCAGTCACGCCCCCACCCGTCGGGTCTCACGGTGAACGACGTGGTCGCGTTCGGAAGACATCCGCACCGGCGCCGATTCGCAGCGCTCACTGAGGCGGACCGCCAGAGCATCGATCATGCAATGGACCTCACCGGCACGGCGGTCATGGCCGATCGGCCCGTCGACCAACTCTCCGGCGGCGAGCTGCAGCGGGTGTGGTTGGCCAGCTGCCTGGCCCAGGACACCGGCGTCCTGCTGCTGGACGAGCCCACGAATCACCTCGACCTGCGGTACCAGGTCGAGACCTTGGACCTGCTCCGCGATCTCGCGGATCACCACGGGACTGCCATCGGCGTCGTCCTGCACGACCTGAACCAGACCGCCACGGTGGCGGACCGGGTCGTACTGCTGCACCACGGCCGCGTGCGCGCCGCCGGCGACCCCGCCGACGTGCTCACGGCCGAACACCTCTCCGAGGTGTACGAGCTCCCGATCGGCACCATGCGCCACCCCGACACGGGCCGGATGCGGATCGACCCGCGCGGCAGGCACCACGTCCGGCGCTGACGCCGACCGACAACAGTGAGGAAGAACATGTTCAGACGATCGATCGCCGCTGCCTTGGCCCCTGTCGCTGCCCTGGCACTGGCCGCGTGCGGGCAGACAACCGCGACCACCGAGTCCGAGGGTGCCACCCCGGCGACCTCGTCGACCTGCGAAGGCGTCAAGACCTCGACGGGCCCGGTCAGCCTGACCGACTCCTATGGCCGCAAGCTGGAGCTGGAGGAACCGGCCGACCGTGTTGTCGTGCTGGAGTGGCAGCAGACCGAGGACCTGCTGACCCTGTGCGTGAACCCGGTGGGCGTCGCCGACGCGAAGGGCTTCGGCACCTGGGTCTCCGCGGAGGAGCTGCCCGAGGGCACCCCCGACGTCGGGACTCGCGGCGAGCCGAACCTCGAGGCCGTCTTCGCGGCTGACCCCGACCTCATCGTGGTCGAGGCCTACACCGCCGAGGACGAGATCCTCAAGCAGCTCGCCAAGTACGACGTGCCGGTGCTGGCCACCAAGGGCGCGGACGCCTCGGACCCGATCGGCAACATGAAGAACACCTTTGAACTGATCGCCCAGGCCACCGGCCGTGAGCAGCACGCCGACGAGGTCGTGGCGGGGTTCGACGCCAAGGTGGCGGAGGCCAAGGCGGCCGTCGCGGACGGCAACGGGGCTGGAACCGGGTTCGTCTACTTCGACGGCTGGATCGACGGCGCCAACGTAGCCATCCGTCCGTTCGGCCAGGGTTCGCTCATAGGTGAGCTGGGCGAGGAGCTCGGCCTGAGGAACGCCTGGGCCGGCAAGGTGGACCCGGCCTACGGCCTGGGACAGACGGACGTCGAAGGCATGACGAAGGTCGGCGACGCGACCTTCTTCTACACCGGCACGGTCGACCCGGGGGGCGATGTCAACGCCGAACTTGCGAAGAACGAGGTCTGGAAGTCGATCCCGGCCGTCGCCGAGAGTCGCGCACACGCCTTCCCCGAAGGCATCTGGACCTTCGGCGGCCCTAGGTCGGCCGGTCAGATCGTCGATGCGTACGTCGACCTGCTGACCGAGTGATCCATCCGTGACGCAGACGCCCCCGGCCATCTCTCCACGACCCGCCGCGCCCGTCGCGGCGGCCGCGGACGCGGAGCCCAGCGCTCGCCGCGCGCGGGCCGGGGGTGCACTGCTCATGCTCTTCGGCCTTCTGTCCGCGCTCTCGCTCGCGGGCGGCTGGCACCTGACCCAGGGCACGTCCGGGGTCGGCTTCGGCGATCTCCTCGGCCTGCTGCTCGGTCGCGAGCCGTGGCACGGCGCCACCGCGAGCACAGGCGAGATCCTCATCGGCTCCCGCCTCCCTCGCCTGGCCGCCGGCCTCGCCGTCGGCTTCGCCTTGGGCGTCGCCGGGGCTCTGCTGCAGTCCCTGGCCCGCAACCCGATGGCGGCCCCCGACACGCTCGCGGTCACCGGTGGCGCTTACTTCGCGGTCACTCTCGTGGGGGCCTTCGGCCTCTCGCTGCCCCTGTGGGCCTCCGGGCTGACGGCCTCTCTCGGCGGAATCGTCGCCGCCGCCCTCGTGCTCGCGCTGGCCGGCGGTGCCGGCACCTCGACGACACGGCTGATCCTTGCCGGCTCCGCGGTCGCGCTCGCCCTGCAGGCGGGCACCTCGACGCTCCTCATCCTCTTCCAGGAGGAGACCACCAGTCTGTTCGCCTGGGGCAGCGGGTCGCTCAGCCAGCTGGGCATGGACGCCTTCCGTCAGGCGGCACCCGTGGTAGCGGCGGCGACGGTCTGCGGTTTGTTGATCGCCCGACGACTCGACCTGCTGGGCATGGGCGATGACGCAGCATCCGTCCTCGGGGTGCCGGTGCGCTCCACCCGTGCGATCGGTACCGTCCTGGCGGTTCTCCTCACCGCAGCCTCGGTGACCCTGGCGGGACCGATCGGCTTCGTCGGCCTCTGTGCCCCGGTCATCGCCAGGCTTGTGGGCCGGCGCGTGCCGGCGGTCAACCGGCACGCCGTACTCCTCCCGACAGCGGGGCTCCTCGGCGCCCTGGTGGTGATCCTCGCCGACGTGGTCATCCGGGCGACCGTCGGCGCCGACGAGGCGATGTCGATCCCGACAGGCGTCACCACGACGCTCGCCGGCGCGCTCGTGATGGTCCTGCTGGCCCGCAGCGGACGCGACTCGGGCCCCAGCCGCCCGCCGCCCGGAGCAGCCGTGACTGCACGCAGTCGGGCCAGGTTCGTCCTGGTTCTGGTCGCCTGCAGCGTCCTGACCGCCGGCACGGTCGTCGTCGGTCTGCTCGCCGGCCACCAGTGGCTCTACACCGGTGACATCGTCCTGTGGCTGCGCGGTGACGGGCTGCCGCTGGTCGAGCTCGCCCTGGACGAACGGGCGCCGCGGGTCGCTGCCGCCGTGCTGGCCGGCGGAGCCCTCGCCCTGTCCGGCACCCTCGTGCAGGCCACGTGCCGCAACCCGCTGGCCGAACCGGGCATCCTCGGCATCACCGGTGGCGCAGGCGTCGGTGCGGTCATCGTGGTGACTGGCCTGTCCAGCGGCTTCAGCAGCGGCGCCACCGCTGCCGCCTCGACCACCACCATGCTGATCGCCGCGACGATCGGTTCGCTGGTCGCGTTCGCACTGGTCTATGGACTGGCGTGGCGACGGGGGCTGGACGCCGATCGGCTGGTTCTCATCGGCATCGGCGTCTGGTACGGCTCGGTCTCCCTCAGCACCTTCCTCCTGGTCCGCTCCAACCCATGGGACACCCCACGCATCTACACGTGGCTCTCCGGTTCGACCTACGGGCGTACTTGGGAGCAGGTCCTACCGGTCGCGGGCGCCCTGCTCGTGGCGCTCCCGGTGGTCGTGATGGTGCGCCGCGAGCTCGACCTCCTGTCGCTCGACGAGGACACGCCCCGCCTTGTCGGGGTCTCCCTCGAGCGTGTCCGGCTGCCCGTCCTGCTGAGCGCGGCCGTGCTCACCGCCATGGCGGTTTCGGCCGTCGGGGTGGTCGGCTTCGTGGGACTGGTCGCCCCGCACATCGCGCGGGCGCTCGTGGGTGCCCGCAGTGTCCGCGTGGTGCCGGTCGCGGTCCTCGTCGGGGCGCTGCTGCTCGTCCTAGCCGACACCGTCGGGCGCACCGTCATCAGTCCCGCACAAGTCCCCGCTGGACTCGTCGTGGCACTCATCGGTGCGCCGTACTTCGTCTTCCTGCTGGCCCGCTCACGCGTGTGACCCTGTGCCTTCGACCGAGAGGAAAGCCATGACCGTCGACGTCGAGTCGATCCCACCGAACGTCCTCATCGCCCAAGCGCACGTACGGCGCACGGAACGGATCTCCCCGGCGTTCGTGCGGGTGACCCTGGAATCGCCGACATTCGAGGATCTCGGCATCGGGGGCTTCGACACCCGCTTCAAGATGGTCCTCCCCGGCCCCACCGGCCAACTGCCGGAGATCCCTGCGCAGGCCGAGCAGTGGTACGCCCGCTGGATGGCCATGCCGGAGACCGTCAAGAGCCCGATGCGCACCTACACCGTCCGGGACGTCGTAGAGGAGGACGGCGCTTCACTACTCGTCGTCGATCTCGTCGTCCATGAGCACGGGCCGCACGGGCCGGCCTGTCGCTGGGCCCTGGGCGCCCGGCCCGGCGACGCCATTCAGGTCATCGCACCGCACCGCGCCAGCCGGGAGTACGGCGGCACCGAGTTCGACCCCGGCGAACGCAACGAGCTGCTCCTCATCGCCGACGAGACCGCCGTCCCTGCACTGACACGGATCCTGGCCGACCTGGGACCCACCTACACAGGGCATGCGTTCATCGAGGTCCCCTCCGCCCAGGACATCCTCACCATCGACGTACCCGGGGACATCAAGGTCACCTGGCTGACGCGGCGGGACGCCGACCACGGCCGTCGCCTGGCAGAGGAGGTGCGTGACTACCTGGGTCTCGGACCGCTCGACCCGACGCTGCTACCCGCGGAGGTGCCCAGCGACCTCGACGTCGAGGTGTGGGAGACGCCGCGCTACTCGTCCTCCGGCGAGGAGGTCGAGGCGCAGCTGCAGCCCCACGTCCTCGGCTCGGACCTGCACGACCTCTATTCCTGGATCGCCGGCGAGTCCTGGATGGTCAAGGCGCTGCGCCGCTCGCTGGTGAGCGAGCTCGGTCTCGACCGCAGCCAGGTCGCGTTCATGGGCTACTGGAGAGAAGGCGTCTCGATGAGGTCCTAGCAGACTGCTCTCAGGCTGATGATCAGCGCCACGGCATCCGCGATCGGCTCG
>NZ_JAOPXP010000218.1 GCF_025965085.1 Marmoricola sp. | reverse complement strand
GCGTACAAGCACAACGCCGACGTCTCCTCGTGGGAGCGGTCGATGCGCAAGACCCTGGGCGTCCATCGCACCTACTACAGCGCCGTCGAGGTGCGAGGGGCCGTGGTCACTGCGCGGGTTGACGTGGCCCACCACCGGGTGCCATGGATGAGCTTCAAGACGCCCTACACCTGGGCCGACATGGCCAAGGGCAAGGGCGACGCCTGGGCCCGGAACCTGGCCACCCGCTTGAGGAGCGTCCGCGGCCCGGTCTGGATCGCGATCCACCACGAGCCCGAGGGTGACGGCGTCATCGCGCAGTGGCGAGCGATGCAGACCCGCTTGGCGCCGATGATGCGCGCCGCTGCACCCAACCTCGCCTACACCATCATCCTCACCGGCTACCACGAGTTCCGCAGCGGCGACACGAGGTACGCCATGAGAGCGATCTGGCCCCGCACCAAGATCGACGTCGTCGGGTTCGACATCTTCGAGGACTACGGCGTCGGCGGCGACACCACGTGGAAGGACTTCGACCACGACTACTTCATCCCGATCAGGGCGTGGTCGAGGTCCACCGGCGTGAGATGGGCTCTGAGCGAGAGTGGGTACAGCGACAAGGCAGCAGCCAAGGACCCTCTGTGGCTGTCGAGGACCTACAGGCACATGAGGGCCTACGGCGGCATCGCCTTCATCTACTTCAACAGCAAGTCGAACAGTGTCACCAACTGGTCGCTGCACACGCCTGCCAAGAACGCCGCGTTCACCGAGATCAACAGGCCCGCGCCGATCCTGAAGTAGTGCGACCGGCGCCAGCCCGGCGGGTAGCCCGCCCGTGAGCCCGCGCAGCCGGAGTCGGTCGACACCCGGGCGCCGATGGCTCGCAAACGGGCTCGTCACCCGCTCATGTCCGAGGCACCATGGCAGCGTCAGCAACGTGCAGGACGTGCCGGCCTCGGGGAGGGAGAAAGCGATGGACACCATGATGCGTGCCTCGGTGTTGACCGGGCCGCGCACGATCGAGCTGCAGGAGCGGCCGGTCCCGGAGCCGGGTCCCGACGAGGTGCTGGTCCGCGTGGGCTCGGTCGGCGTGTGCGGTTCGGACGTGCACTACTACGAGCACGGCCGGATCGGGTCGATGGTCGTGGAGGGTCCCCTGGTGCTCGGCCACGAGGTGGGCGGCACGATCGTCGCCGCCGGTGATGCCGTCGACCCGACGCGCGTGGGCCAGCGCGTCGCCCTCGAGCCGCAGCGGCCGTGCCGTCGGTGCCGGCAGTGCAAGACCGGGCACCTGAACCTGTGTCCGGCCATGGAGTTCTTCGCGACCCCGCCCGTCGACGGCGCGTTCTGCGACTACGTGAGCCTGCCTGCGGACTTCGCCCACCCGGTGCCCGACTCGCTCTCCGACGCGGCCGTCGGGCTGCTCGAGCCGCTCTCGGTCGGCATCTGGGCCAACCGCAAGGGTGGGACGGCGGTGGGCAGCCGGGTGTTCATCACCGGCGCGGGCCCGATCGGCGCGGTGGCGGCACTGGCCGCTCGCGCCATGGGTGCCACCGACATCGTCGTCTCCGACCCTGTGGAATCGCGGCGCCGACGGATCAGCGCGCTGGCGTCCGCCCGGGCGGTGGACCCCACGGCCGGTTTCGACCCGGCGGAGGTGGACGCCGACGTGTTCCTCGAGTGCTCGGGCGCGACGCCTGCCCTCCTCGACGGGCTGGAGGCCCTGCGGCCGGGCGGCACCGCGGTGATGGTGGGCCACGGCGCGGAGCACGTCTCGTTGCCGGTGCAGGACATCCAGGTGCGCGAGGTCACGCTCACCGGCATCTTCCGCTACGTCGACACCTGGCCCGCCGCGATCTCCCTCGCGGCATCGGGCCGGGTCGACCTCGATGCCCTGGTCACCGCGCGGTTCGGCCTCGACGAGGTGGAGACCGCCCTGACCAGCGACGCAGACCCCGGGAGCATGAAGTCCGTGGTCGTGGTCAACGAGGCAAGCCGATGAACCCGTTCAGCCTCGAGGGCCGCACCGCGCTGGTCACCGGCGCCAACCGCGGCCTCGGTCGCGCCTTCGCGCAGGCGATCGCCGACGCAGGTGCGGACGTCGTCGTCGTCGGGCGGCACGAGGACCGCAACCGTGAGGCCGCCACCGAGATCGCCGAGCGGTCGGGGCGGCGTACGACCGTCGCGACCGGGGACGTCTGCGACCCGGACGACGTACGCCGCATCGTGGACGAGGCGATGGCAGCGCACGGCCGCATCGACGTCCTGGTCAACAACGCCGGCATCTGCTTCCACCGGCCGGCACTCGAGGTGCCCGACGAGGAGTTCACCAAGGTCTTCGACGTCAACGTCACCGGACTGTGGCGGATGTCGAAGGCGGTCGCGCCCGCCATGATCGAGGCTGGGGGCGGCTCGATCGTCAACGTGGGCTCGATCTCGGCGATGATCGTGAACCGTCCGCAGTGGCAACCGGCGTACAACGCCTCGAAGGCCGCCGTCCACCAGCTCACCAAGTCCCTTGCGGCGGAGTGGGCTCCCCACCACGTGCGGGTGAACGCGATCGCCCCCGGCTACGTGAAGACGGAGATGGCGCCGGTCGACGAGCCGCGCTTCCGGCAGCACTGGATCGAGGACGCGCCGATGCGCCGGTACGCCACGCCCGAGGAGATCGCACCCAGCGTCGTCTACCTTGCCAGCGACGCGGCGTCGTTCACGACCGGCGCCGTGCTCGTCACCGACGGTGGCTACACGCTGTACTGAGCGCGGCTCGGCATCGCCGGGAACCTCTGAAAAACCGAGACGGGCGCACCCGATCAGGTCCACAATGAGACGTGGCTTGGGGAGCCCCTCGGGGCTGGTGGCGGTGGCAGGGCGGATTCACCCGTACCCGGTGGGGGGTCGGGCTGGTGCTCCTGGCGCTGCTGGCCTACGGCACGCCGGCGTACGCGATGAGCGAGCCGTGGCAGACCCAGCACGCCGGGGCGCGCCACGCGACGAAGCCCGTCGCCAAGGAGCCTGCCAAGAAGAAGCCCGCCCACAAGAAGACTGCCCAGAAGAAGCCTGCGAAGAAGGCCACGCCCAAGCCTGCCCCGCGACCGGCGCCGCGGCCGGCGCCCGTGGCCACCGCGCCCTCGCCGGCAACGACCGTCCGGAAGGTACAGCCTTCCGGCTGGCTCACCACCCCGGACGGCTCGCGCCGGCTCGACCCCCTGACGGCGGCCGAGACCAGGCCGAGCACGTCGGGGTCCGCGGTCCATGTCTCCCTCGACGAACACACCCGCTACCAGTCCATGGACGGCTTCGGCGCCGCTCTCACGGAGTCCTCGGCGCACCTGCTGATGCAGCTGGGTCCCTCGGCCCGGACGGCGGCGCTGCGCTCCCTGTTCGACCCGGTCACAGGCGCCGGGATGGATCTGGTCCGGCTGCCCCTGGGAGCGAGCGACTTCGCACTGTCCCGCTACACCTACGACGACCTGCCGTCGGGCCAGGCCGACCCGTCACTGAGCCGTTTCTCGATGGCACACGATGACGCCGAGATCGTGCCGGTGCTGCGGGAGGCGCTGCGGATCAACCCCTCGCTACGGGTGATGGGCACCCCCTGGTCCGCCCCGGCGTGGATGAAGACCAGTCGGTCGCTGGTGGGCGGCACGCTGCGCGACGACTCCACCGACGTCTACGCCGCGTACCTCGTGCGCACGGTCCAGGCCCTGCGCGAGCGGCACATCCCGCTCCGGTTCCTGACCCTCGGCAACGAACCCCGCTACGCGCCGCGGGACTACCCGGGCATGCTCCTCAGTCCCGCCCAACAGGGCGCCCTGGCCACCTCCGTGGCCAGGCGGCTCGCCCAGGCCGGGATCACCGACGTCCAGCTGATCGGCTACGACCACAACTGGGACGACACGAGCTTCGCGAGCAGGCTCCTGGCGCCGTCGGCTCCCGCCACGGCGCTCGCCGGCACCGCGTTCCACTGCTACGCCGGGCACCCTGGCGCGCAGAGCATCGTGCACGATGCGGCGCCCGACAAGGGCATCTGGTTCACCGAGTGCTCAGGGGGCGGCTGGGCAACGCAGTACGCCGGCAACCTGGCGTGGAATGCCGACACGCTGCTGCTCGGCGCGACCCGCAACTGGGCACGCAGCGTGCTGCTGTGGAACCTCGCCCTCGACCCGACCGGTGGACCCCACACCGGCGGCTGCGGCAACTGCCGCGGCGTGCTCACGATCGACCCGGCCACCGGCACGGTGTCCCGCAACGTCGAGTTCGACATCCTGGCCCACGCCGGCAAGGCGGTACGGCCCGGTGCGGTACGTGTGGCGACGCCGGAGTCGGTCCACGGCGTCAGGACGGTCGCCTACGTGAACCCCGACGGCACCCACGCGCTGATCGCCTACAACAGCTGGGAGACCGACCAGACCCTGGTCGTCGACACGGCCTCGAGCCACGTGGGGGCGCCGCTTCCCGCAGGATCGGTGGTCACCCTCCGCTGGTGACCCCGGCACCTTGATCGCTGTGAGCGGCGCTACATCCACCTAGGAATACCCAACGGTAGTTCGGTCGTTGGTACTGGTGGCTGACGAAGCACCAGGCTGAATCCGGGTCCCGACCGCGGAGCCCTGGTGCCGCTCGTCACACGACGCACAAGGTGTGTTACGCACACGCCGACGAAGTGCTGAGAGCGCGGTGTCCCCGACAAGGATGTCGGGACCGCGGAGCCCCCGTGCCGTACGACGGCGCAGGCGGCGACTTCGAGCCGACCATCAGAGGTCCCCGAGGACCAGGCTCACGCTGCGTCGCCGCACACGACGGCTCCGCAGCGCGCAAGCCCGCCACCCGTCCGGCGGGAGTGACCGGGTGCGTCCTGGCACGGACACCAGATCGCACCACTACCGAGTTGTCATCGTGGCAGTCCATCGCTGCCCACTGAGGAGAGTTTTGACCGCCCTTCATCCCACCGAACCCCTAGCGGTTCCGACACTCACCGTGCCGCCCGAGCCAGGAGCCTCGGCAGAGGGCGGCGTTCCCGTTGCCTCACCCACGGTCCTGCTGGCCGGCGCCTTCACGTCTGAGGCCGGCAGCGCGCTGCGGGAGGCCGGCTACTCAGTGGTCGAGCCCCGTCCCAGCGAGGACCCCCTCGACACGTTCTCCCGGATCCGCCCGGACGTCGTGGTGGCGGCCGCCGACGCCGGCGAAGACGGCTTCGGCCTGCTCGAGCGCCTCCGCGAGGGGCGGCCGGGCCGGGCTGTGCCCGTCATCCTGATCACCAGCGGCGACGAGCGTGAAGTGCTGACCGGGTTGCGGCTCGGCGCCGACGACTGCGTGGCGCGCTCGGTCTCCGGGGTCGAGCTCGCGGCTCGGGTCGCGGCCAAGACCGCCCGGCCGCCAGTGCCCGCGGCCACCCTGAGCCGGGACCTCCGCACCGGTCTGCTCTCGGAGCGCACCATCGTCGACGAGGCCGGACGCGAGCTCGACCGAGGGCTCCGTACCGCACGGGAGGGTGGCCTGGGGATCATCGAGATCCAGGAGATGCCTCGGCTGCGCGACAGGTTCGGCGGCGGGGCGGCGACGCAGATCGCCACCCAGGTGACCGAGCTGCTCGGCAGCTCGCCGCTCGAGCTGGAGCGCATCGGCCTCGACCACTTGGGGCGGCTCATCGTGCTGCTGCCCGAGACGACCCCTGCCGAGCTCGACGCCCACCTGCGGACGCTCGCCCACAGCATCGCGGCGCACCGCTTCACCCTCGGCAACGAGGACGGCGTCCGGGTGACGCCCGTGACCGGCTGGGCCCGGTTCGGGGACGCCGGCGACGGTGACGAGCTGTTGGCGCGGGCGACCACCGCCATGCGCGCGGCCGCGAACCACCTCGACCTCCTGCCGCTGCGGTGGACCCCCGCCCTCGAGGCGGAGGTCACCTCGGCCGGGAAGAATAGTTGGGTCTCCCGCACGCTGGAGCGCTTCCGCCTTCCCGCCCAGTTGGTGCTGACGCTCGTCCTCGGCATCGGCCTGCCCTTCGGGGCCTACATGCTGCTGGGCGAGCTCGGGATGGACGTGTCCGGTGTCGCCTACTGGGTCGTCATGGTGGCCCTGCTGGTGACTGCAACGACGATCTGGCTCGAGGGCTTCTTCGCCCTGGACCCGCAGCGTCCGCCGGATGAGCCGGGTGCGCCGTACCCGGCTGCCACGGCGGTCATCGCCGCCTACCTGCCCAACGAGGCTGCCACCATCCGGTCGACCATCGAGGCATTCCAGCGACTGGACTACCCCGGCCCCCTGCAGATCCTCGTGGCCTACAACACCCCCGAGCCGATGGCCGTCGAGGACGACCTGCGTGAGATGGCCCGTCAGGACCCGCGGATCCTGCCGCTCAAGGTCGCGAACAGCACCTCCAAGGCCCAGAACGTGAACGCTGCGATGAGCCACGTCACGGGCGAGTTCGTCGGCATGTTCGACGCCGACCACCAGCCCGAGCCCCGCGCGTTCCGCCGCGCCTGGCGCTGGCTGTCCAACGGCTACGACGTGGTCCAGGGGCACTGCGTGATCCGCAACGGTGACGCCTCCCTGGTGGCCCGCACGGTGGCCGTCGAGTTCGAGTCCATCTACGCCGTGAGCCACCCCGGCCGCGCCGCGCTGCACGGGTTCGGACTGTTCGGTGGGTCGAACGGCTACTGGCGCACCAGTCTGCTGGCCCAGACCCGGATGCACGGCAACATGCTCACCGAGGACATCGACTCCACCCTGCGGGTGCTGGCCTCCGGCGCCAAGATCGCCTCGGACCCGGCGCTGATCTCCTACGAGCTCGCCCCAACGAACGCCCGCGCGCTGTGGAAGCAGCGGGCACGCTGGGCGCAGGGCTGGTTCCAGGTGTCACGCAAGCACCTCAGCCTCACCCTGCGGTCCCCGCACCTGGGCGCCCGGCAGAAGGGCGGGCTGGCGTTCCTGCTCGGCTGGCGTGAGATCTACCCCTGGCTGTCCATGCAGATGTTCCCGGTGCTCGCCTACACCGCCTACCGCGACGGCGGGATCACCCAGCTCAACTGGCTGGCGCCGGCACTGGGTCTGGCCACCCTGTTCACCCTGGCAGTCGGCCCGGCCCAGACGCTGTTCGCATGGCGGCTCGCCGTCCCCGAGCTGCGCGAGCGCAAGTCCTGGTTCTGGACCTACCTGCTGGTGTCCAGCGTGATCTACACCGAGTGGAAGAACGTGATCGCCCGCATCGCCCAGATCAAGGAGCTGTTCGGCGAGGCGCAGTGGAACGTGACCCCACGTACCGACGAGCCCGCGACCTCCCTGTCCAACCCGATCCGCCCGGAGGTGGACGCATGAGCAGCCTGAACGCCACCCTGAGCATGGACCGTCCGCGGGACGTGACCCCCACCGACGCGCTCCGCACCGGCCGGGGCCCGACACCGCCCGAGGGGGCGCCGCAGCACGGACGGGCCCGCGAGCTCGAGGGCTATCGGGGCCTCGTCGGCCTCACCATCGTGGCCTTCCACGTCATCCAGTACGCCGCCCAGGGCGGCGCCCAGCTGTCCGGGTTCCTGGCAGCACTGGCCCGCTTCGAGACCGTCGACCTGCTCTTCGTGATGTCGGCGTACCTGCTGACCCTCTCCTACGCCCGCGCCGCGATCAACCAGACCGAGGCGCGGTCGGCCGGCCAGTTCCTGTTCCGGCGAGCGGTCAGGATCGTGCCCTTGTACTGGGTCGGCGTGACGACCGTCTGGGCGCTTCGCAACCCCACCCTGCCTGGTGACTGGGTGGACCTCGTGGAGCACCTGCTCTTCGTGCAGGTCTTCGACCAGGAGCGGATCTTCTACACGCTCGGCCCTGCCTGGTCGATGAGCCTGGAGGTCATCTTCTACCTGCTGCTGGTGTTGCTCGCCCCGCTCGCCATCAGGAGTTGTGCTCGGATCACCTCGGGCAGACGCCGGGGCGCGCTCCTGCTGGCCGGCACCGCCGTACTGGCTGCTGTCCCGTGGGCGTGGAACAGCATCGCCTTCCTCGTCGCGCACGTGCCGTTCGACAACTGGCCGGTCTACTTCGGCCCGCAGGCCCGCTTCGGTGCCTTCGCGGCGGGCATGGCGCTCGCTGTCGTGGTGGCTCTACGCGACGGTCGCCCCATGTTCTCGGGGATCTGGCCGAGCGTGCTCCGGGTGACCGGACTCGGCGTCATCACCGTCGGCGCCGTGCTGTCGCACCCCGGAAGCTGGGGCCAGGTCGTGTTCCACGACGTCGCCGCCCTCGGTTGGCTGCTGCTGCTCGCCAGCACAGTCCTCGGTGCACCCGGTCAGCTGTGGTCGAAGATGCTGTCCTGGAACGTGCTGACCTGGCTCGGGCTGATCAGCTACAGCACCTACATGTGGCACGAGCCCGTGATGATGCTGCTCGAGCACATCGGTCTGATCAACCGCAGCGCGGAGGGGTTGCCGATCAGCATCGCGATCGTGGTGCTCTTCTCGGTGGGTGTCGGCTGGGTCAGCTTCCACGTGATCGAGCGTCCGACCAGCAAGCTCCGGATGCTGCGCGATCGCAACGGCCGCGTGCGGGAGTACTACCCCGAGCTCCGCCACCGGCAGAGCAGCTAGCCGCCGTTCCCGGTGCCCCGGTAGATCGTCGACCCACCGGGGCATCGGTGTCCACGTCCTCTGCGCTGGTTCGCCGGCGCTCGTCGCGGCACGTGAAGAACCGGTGAACGTCTCTGCGTTCGCCCCTGTGCCGTGGTCCTTCCCAGCTGTGATGCCGACACTTCCGCCCTCCGTTCTCCCACCGCGTTCCTGAACTGTTCGGGCATGCGCCTGGAGGCTGTCTCAGCCCCGGGCAGGGTCCGCTTGAGGGCGGAATCCTCCTGCGGCGATCAGAAGCGGCCGAACAAGCCGTGCCATCGGGCCGGACGCCCTGATGAGCGGCGACAAGGACTACGACGCATGGTCTGTCGGTGCAGGCGTGCGCGCGGGCCCAGGGAGACCTTTCCCGG
>NZ_JAOPXP010000213.1 GCF_025965085.1 Marmoricola sp. | reverse complement strand
GCCCGCTGCCAGGTCGACTACGCCGGACGCCTGAGCGCCCACCTGCCGATGGCCACGCGGGTGCTGATGCTGAAGTCCGACGGGTCGGTGCTCGTGCACTCCGACGGCGGCTCCTACAAGCCGCTGAACTGGATGAGCCCGCCGTGCACGGTGCGCGAGGGCGCCACCGACGACGGGCAGGTGGAGTGGACCGTTGCCGCAAAGACCGGCGACAGCCTGCGGATCCTCATCGAGGAGGTGCTCCACGACTCGAGCCACGACCTCGGAGTCGACCCGGGGCTGCAGAAGGACGGCGTCGAGAAGCATCTGCAGGAGCTGCTCGCCGAGCATCCCGGCACGCTCGCCGAGGGCCTGAGCCTCGTGCGTCGCGAGTTCCCCACCGCCATCGGTCCCGTCGACCTGATGTGCCGCGACGGCGTCGGTCGGTCGGTCGCCGTCGAGATCAAGCGCCGGGGCGAGATCGACGGCGTCGAGCAGCTCACCCGCTACCTCGAGCTGCTGAACCGGGACCCGCTCCTGAGCCCGGTCCGTGGCATCTTCGCCGCCCAGGAGATCAAGCCACAGGCCCGCGTGCTCGCCGAGGACCGTGGGATCAGCTGCGCCATCGTCGACTACGACGCCCTGCGTGGCATGGACGACCCGAGCCAGCGCCTCTTCTGAGGCAGCCTCCTAGCGAGCCCTTGCGCTCACCTTGCGTGACGGACGGCTCCAGTTGCCCGCCGCGTCGACCGCGCGGACCCGGTAGACGTACCTCGTGCCCTTGAGCACGTTCCGGTCCGTGAACCTCGTCACCTTGCCCAGCACCCGATACCTCGCCAACCGGTTCCTGGACGTGCCGCGGTACAGCGCGTACGAGGTGACGCCGATCCTGTCCCGGGACGCGCGCCAGGTGAGCGTGACCTGGTGTCTGCGCGCCATGGCCCGCAGACGGGCCGGTCTGGTCGGCGCGGTGCGGTCAACCGCGCCCGCGACACCGTTGCCGCGCAGCCTCGAGTCGTTGGCGAACGCGTTGTAGTGGGCCTGCTCGACCGGGTCCTTGACCCCCGTCTCGGAGTACCCCACCCGGTCGTCGTGGCTGGCGAGGAGGTCGTTGTCCCACACGACGTACGCCTTGAGCCTCGGGAACAGGTTGTTCCGCAGGTCTCGTCGGGCATCGTCGTACATCTTGTAGGCCGCGGCCTGGCTGCTGCCGACGTAGCCGAACTCGGCCAGTCCCCACGGCTTGGACATGAAGTTGTGGGCGGCGTCGTTGCTGGCAATCAGGAACCGGTAGAACTCGCCGACGAAAGCCGTCCAGGTGGCCTTCTTGGGGTAGGGGTCGAACATCACCCAGTCGACGTACGCGTTGCCCGGCCACAGCGGCTTGATGATGCAGTTCCAGCCCTTCCAGCCCATGTAGTTCATCACCCACACGACGTTGTTGACGCGAAGGGCGTTGAACCGGGCGCGCACGTTGTGCCACATCTGCACGTACGCGGCGGTCGAGCCTGCGGTGCCCTTGAACGGAGTAGTGGTGCAGCTCGGCTCACCGCCGGGCGAGACGTTGTTCTCCGGCTCGTGGTGCACCGTCAGGAAGATCTTGGTCCGGCCGAGTCTCTTGATGCTCCTCGCCATGGCGTCGATCTGGGCGTTCAGGGTGCTGTTGCGGCCACCGGCGTCGGCCCACTTGTCGGCGACCTTCCAGTTGACCAGCGCCATCGTCCCGGGACGCTTCGCCAACGACACGATGTCGGGGGTCAGCACCACGTTCACGCCCAGGTATTCGTGGACGATGTCCAGCCTGCGGCCGATGCGAGCCTCATGCTCCAGCATCGAGGCCTTGAAGCCCCCGGAGGTGTAGCCACCGGACTCGGCACCGAGCCAGGGACGGCAGGAGTTCACCAGCTTCGCCGAGACGGTGCAGCGAGGCCTGGCCGCACTCGGGGCCGGTGGCGTGGGACTCGCCGCCGACGACGCGGACGGCGCAACCGCCGTCAGGAGCGAAGCGAGAAGTCCGAGCGCGACGACGCCGGACAACCTCCGGCGAGGCGACATCATCGGTCTCATGCCAACAATTCCGTTCATACCATTCCCCCGGGGAAATAAAGTGATAATCCATGTAGGCAACTATTGAATGACGCCTTTTGTCTACGGGAGAAGCAGTTGTGTCGCAAGGGTGGGCGGACCTTCTTCGTCGGTCGTCTAGACAGCCGCAGCCCGGGTCGTTGTTGGGGTCAACCGACGTGCACCAGGCTCCCCGGGAAGGCAGGACCGCAGCGACGACTGCGTGAGCCGAGGGGGACGTGGTCCCCGGGGCTGTCGCGCTCCCGGACCGACCGAGCGATTCATGACATTTGGTGGCTCTGGCGCCCGAATTCTTTTCACATTCCCCAGCGATTTCAGGGGGTGTTTCTGTCCGCGCGGCGAAATGTCTTTCGTGCGGCCATCTATCCACGAAGACGCCGGCGGTGCGTCCGGTCCGCCAGGCCGGGGCGTCGGTCAGTCGTTGACCCGGCCGGGGCGCAGGGGAAAGGTCATCCGGAACGTCGTACCGGCCGGACCACTGCTGACGACCTCGATGGTGCCGGCGTGCGCCTCCACGATGGCCAGGGCGATGGTCAGGCCGAGTCCGGCGCCGGGGGTCTGCTGCGCCACGGCGTCTCGGGTGCGGAAGAGCCGTTCGAACAGGGCGTCCGGTTCCTCGTCACCGATGCCCGCGCCCGTGTCGATGACGTCGATGACGGCGGAGGGGCCCCTGGACCGCAGCACCACCCGGACCTGCCCCTCCCGGGGCGTGAACTTGATCGCGTTCGAGAGCAGGTTGTCCATGGCCTGCCCGAGGCGGTCGCGGTCGCCGTACAGGGGTACGGCGATGCCGGGCGTCTCCAGTGAGAGCTGCAGAGCGGCCTCCTCGGCACGTGGCCGCGCAGCCTCCACCGCTTCGCGCACGACGCGTTCGAGGTCGATCTCGGCGGAGCGGATCGCCAGGCCCGACTCCTCGATCGCCACCAGGGTCAGCAGGTCGTCGACGAGTCGCAGCTCGCGCTCGGCGCTGCGCATGATGACCGAGAGGAACCGCTGTCCCTGCGGGCTGAGCTCCTCGAGGTCGGTCATCAGCTCGCCGTAACCGATCATGGAGGTCAGCGGCGTGCGCAGCTCGTGGGACACGGTGGCGAAGAACTCGTCCTTCACCCGGTCGGTCTCCTCCTGCATCCGACGACGCTCGGAGATGTCGCGGACGGCGGCCGAGACCAGCAGCCCCTCGTCGGTCTCGAGCGGGGACAGGGTGACCTCGATCGGGAACTCCGAGCCGTCCTTGCGACGCGCGTGGAGGTCGCCGGCGAGACCCATCGGGCGGCTCCGTGGTTCGCTCACGTAGCCGTTGCGGAAGGCCATGTGCATCCCCGAGTAGCGGTCGGGCACCAGGATCTCCACCGGCTCCCCCACCAGCTCGGCGCGGCGGTAGCCGAACAGCTCCTCGACCTGGGCGTTGACCAGGACGATCACGCCGTCGCTGTTCACGATGACCATGCCGTCAGGGGCGGCCTCGAGAAGGCCGCGGAAGAGCTTGGTCTGGCGGTACTTCTCCTTGGGGGCGCGGATGCCGATGGCGACAAGGGGTCCACGGTCCGTGGCCGTCGGCGTCATCGTCAGGTCGACCGCGCTCGTGTTGCCGCTGGAGTGTCGCAACCGGGCGTCGCGGACGGTGACCTCGACGTTGTTGGCGATCACGGCCTCCACGGCCATGGTCTGGAAGTCGCGCATGGTGTCGCGACCGAAGTCCTGCAGGGTGAGGCCGACCAGCGCCTCCCCGGGAACGCCGACCACGTCGCAGGCGCCGGCGTTCGCGAGCAGCACGACACCCTGGGCGTCGGCGAGCACGATCGCGTCGTCGGACTTGAGGATCATGTCCGAGAGTGCGCCGTACTCCCATTGCTCAGCGTCGTGGAGCTGCTCCATGTCTTGATCCGCCTTGATCGTCTGGCGCGAGGCAGCCGCGCCCCCCGGCTGCACGTGACGTCCAGACGCACACTACGACGAGCAGACGGCGGGAAGGCGTTGGACGAGCGCGATTCGGGATTGGCCGAACCAAAGACTAGACCAGTTCGTGGGCGTCACGAATCGCCCTCACGATACCCATCATCGCCTGCGTCAGGCTGAAGTCCTTCGGCGTGAACACCATCGCCACGCCCATGTCCATGAGCAGCTTCGCGTCGCGGGTGGGGATGATTCCGCCCACGATCACGGGGATGTCCTCGATGCCGGCGGCCTTCATCTGCTCGAGCACGTCGGGCACGAGCTCCATGTGCGAACCGGAGAGGATCGAGAGGCCGACACAGTGCACGTCCTCGGCCACCGCAGCCGCGACGATCTGCGCGGGCGTCAGCCGGATGCCCTGGTAGACCACCTCGAAGCCGGCGTCACGGGCACGCACGGCGACCTGCTCGGCCCCGTTGGAGTGCCCGTCCAGGCCGGGCTTGCCGACGAGCAGGCGCAGCCGTCCGCCGAGCTCCTCGCCCGTCGCACGCACCTGCTCGCGCACCTCGGTGAGCTCGGCTCCCGCCTCGGCCACACCGACCGCACCGGACACCCCGGTCGGCGCCCGGAACTCACCGAACACCTCGCGCAGGGTTCCCGCCCACTCACCGGTGGTCGCACCGGCGCGAGCCGCGACCAGCGTCGCCTCCATCAGGTTGGCATCGGTCTTCGCGGCGGCGGCGAGCGCCTCCAGCGCGCGGTCGACCTCGGCCTGGTCGCGCTGCTCGCGCCACGCCTCGAGCCCGGCGAGCGCGGAACGCTCGGCCTCGGGGTCGGCCGCCTGGATGGCGGCGTCGAGATCCGCGGTCAGCGGCGACGTCTCGGTCGTCTCGAACCGGTTCACCCCGACGACGATGTCCTCACCGTTCTCGATCCGCGCGCGACGGGCCGAGTGCGAGCTGACCAGGGCCTGCTTCATGTAGCCGGACTCGACAGCGGCGATGGCACCGCCGAGCGCCTGCACGCGGTCGATCTCGGCACGCGCCTCCTCCACCATCGTGGCGACCTTGGCCTCGATGACCTTCGAGCCGTCGAAGATGTCGTCGTACTCCAGCAGGTCGGACTCGAAGGCCAGCACCTGCTGCAGCCGCAGCGACCACTGCTGGTCCCAGGGACGCGGCAGGCCCAGCGCCTCGTTCCACGCCGGCAGCTGCACGGCGCGGGCGCGGGCGTTCTTCGACAACGTGACGCCGAGCATCTCCAGCACGATGCGCTGGACGTTGTTCTCCGGCTGCGCCTCGGTCAGGCCGAGGGAGTTCACCTGTACGCCGTAGCGGAAACGCCGCATCTTCTCGTCGGTCACGCCGTAGCGGTCGCGGGTGATCTCGTCCCACAGCTCGACGAAGGCCCGCATCTTGCAGGTCTCCTCGATGAACCGCACGCCGGCGTTGACGAAGAAGGAGATGCGGCCGACGACCTTCTCGAAGTCCTCGGGGGCCACCTGGCCCGAGTCCTTGACCGCGTCGAGCACGGCGATCGCGGTGCACAGCGCGTAGGCGAGCTCCTGCGTGGGCGTCGCACCGGCCTCCTGCAGGTGGTAGCTGCAGATGTTGATCGGGTTCCACTTGGGGATCTCGTTGACGGTGTACG
>NZ_JAOPXP010000201.1 GCF_025965085.1 Marmoricola sp. | reverse complement strand
ACCCGGAACCGGTCGGGGTTCGCCCGGACCACGTCGAGGGCCTGGGTGCCCACGGACCCGGTGGACCCGAGGATGACGATGTCGCGACGCTCATTCACCGGGCCAGTGTCTCAGGGGTTCCACGACGGAGGAGGGGCCTGTGATCGTGAGGCGGTGGCGTGGACGACTCGACGTCGTCATCGTGCCGGTGGGCATCGCGCCGAGCTCGCAGGACGGTCAGACCTGCAGCAGGCGCCTGAGCTCGGCCGCGGCGTACGGCGCGCGGGAGCCGGCGAGCACCTCGATCTGCTGGGCAACGCTCCGCTCCGGCGAGTACGCCGCACCCGGATCCAGCACCTCGCAGGCAGCGGGATCCGTGCGACCGGCGCGGATCATGGCGTCCCACTCGAGGTCGGGCTCCGGCACCGGAGCGCCGTGCACGATGCGGTTGCGGCCCGCCGTCGCGATCCTCGAGCCGGCGGAGGCAACCAGGGCCACGGCATCGGGCCGGTCCTGCGTGGTCACCACCCCACCCACGCGGGCAGCAGCCAGCGCCGCCACGACCGCCTCGAGGTCGGACTCGAGGTCGATGACCACCGGGGCGCCGGCTCGGACCCCCAGGTGCCACAGGACGCCACCCAGCGCGGCCGCCTCCTCCAGCAGCCGGGCATGGGTCATGGTGCCCACCACGGGCTCGTCGCCGCGGCCGCCGATCACGGCCGCGTCGAGCAGGGCGAAGCTCACGTTCGGGGTCATGCCCGCAGGTTAGTCAGCCCCCGCGTCCTCCGGGCGTGCGAGGACCACTGCGGCATGATCGGCCCATGACGGAGATCGAGTCCCTGGCCCAGCTCGAGCGCGCCGTTGCCCGGGCCAGGGGAGCCAGCGCCTCCATGCGCCGCTGGCAGGTGCAGGGACTCGACCTCACCACCCACGAGGACGCGCTGCGCGGTCTGGACCCCCGCGGGGCCCTGTTCCTCGGCTGCACCATCTCCAAGGCCACCGCCGACCGCCTGCGGGCCGGCGGGGCCTTGATCTTCCCGGCGGTCCCCGACGTGCCCTTCGATCCCTGGCGGGCACGCCTCTACACGCCGGCGGAGCTCTACGAGGGCATCGAGTCGGGCTACGAGCACACGCCGGACGCCCGGATCTACGCCTGGACCCGGGCAGCGAGCCGCGGGTCGCTGAGGAGTCTGCTCGCCCAGGCCCTGCATGACAGCTCGATCGACGACGCCCTCGAGGAGCACACGCGCAAGCGCCGGATCGTCGGCGTGATGGGCGGCCACGCGCTGACCCGCGACGAACCGGCGTACGCCGAGGCGGCGCATCTCGCCCACGAGCTGGCCGGCACCGGGCTCACCGTGGCCACCGGAGGCGGGCCCGGGGCGATGGAGGCGGCCAGCCTCGGCGCCCGGCTGGCCGAGCACCCGGTGGACACGCTCGACGCCGTGCTGCGCCGGATCATGGAGGTGCCGGCCTACCGGCCCGACATCGCGGACTGGGCGCGCTCGGCGATGGAGAGCACCCGCGACCTCGCCGACTCGGGGCGCTCGCTGGGCATCCCCACTTGGCACTACGGCCACGAGCCGCCCAACCCCTTCAGCTCGGTGGTGGCGAAGTACTTCCGCAACGCTGTCCGCGAGGACGTCCTGCTCGACGTGTGCACGAGCGGGATCGTGTTCCTGCCCGGCGCCGCGGGCACCGTTCAGGAGGTCTTCCAGGCGGCCTGCAGAAACTACTACGCACCGGTCGAGCACGTGGCGCCGATGGTCTTCGTAGGTCGCGAGTACTGGACGCAGACCCTGCCCGCGTGGCCGCTCCTCACTGCCCTGGCCCTCGGGCGCCCCTTCGAGCCCGGCGTGCACCTCGTCGACGACACGTCCCAGGTGCGCGAGGTCCTGGCTGAGGAGCGACCCTCGGACTAGTCGGGCGAGGACTCCGGCTCCTCGTCGGAGGCGCGTCGAAGGGACCACGGCTCGAGCTTGCGGTAGCCCTTGACCGCCGTACGCCGGACCCGGCGGAGCCGGAGGCGCGGATCACCCTGCAGCTCCTCGGCCAGGGACCGGTCCACCAGCACCCGTCCGGGGCGGGAGGTCGAGGTCAGCCGCGAGGCGACGTTGACGACCGGTCCCAGCACGTCGCCGAGTCGCGCGAGCGCCGGACCCCAGGCCAGCCCGACCCGGATCTCGGGGTACTCGTCGTCGCGGTCGGCCTCCTCGGCCAGCTCGAGTCCGATGCGTGCCACGGACTCGGGGTCGTCGGCCACGAACAGCAGCTCGTCGCCGATCGTCTTGATGATCCGGCCGTCGTGGCTGGAGATGATCTCGAGCGAGCGCTCCTCGAAGTGGTCGACCATCCGGCCGACCTCCCCACGCGTCAGCGACCGGCTCTGGCGCGTGTAGTTGACGATGTCGGCGAACCCGACTCCCATCGTCGTCCCGGCCTCGCCCTCGTTCTGGTCGTCCTCGTGCGGGGTGGCCAGGAGGAGCCGCGACGCAGCGGTGAGCGTGTGTCGCCGCCAGACGTAGTTCTGCAGCGACTCCACGGCCGGGGTGACCTCCTCCATCACGGCACGCAGCTCGTCGACGTCCATCCGGTCGGGGTCGACGACCTTGGCCAGCAGGCCCATCTGCCATTCCGCGAGGCGCGCGAAACTGCGGCCGAGGGTGCGCACGAGGGCGGACTCGTCCCGCGGGTCGATGAGCCCGACGTCGAGCAGGCGCTGGGTGAGTCGCAGCGCCTCGAGGTCAGCCTGCGTGAACGCGGGGACGTCGGGCCCGACGGCGCTGAACCCGAGGGAACGCCAGCGGAGCCTGGCCTCCTCGAAGGAGATGCCGACCTGCTCGGCGAGCTGGTTGCCGGTGAGGGACGGTTCCTCTCCCAGCAGGAACACCTCGAGCAGGTCGACCAGCTCGCGGTGGTCGCGACGCTCAGCCACGCCTCAGTCCCGGGGGTTGCCCAGACGGTCGGAGGTGGTTCCGCGCAGGGCGTGACCGAACGCGGGGACCTCGTCGAGGAGCTCGGTGAGGGACTCCTTGGTGAAGTGGATGACCTCGACCGGGGTCAGGCTGACCACGCTGGCGGAACGCAGCTTGTGCCCCACGATGGCCATCTCGCCGATGACGTCGCCGGGACCGAGGCGAGCGATCTCCTCCTTGCCCTTGCGCACGGCGACCTCCCCCTCGACGATCAGGTACGCCTTGTCGCCGGGGGTCTTCTCCCAGATCAGCGACCAGTTCGCCGGCAGGTGTACGTGACGTCCCTTGCTGACCACCGTCTTGAGGTCCTTGTCGCTCAGGTCCTCGAGCCGGTTGAGCTGCTTGAGCTTCTCCGGCTGCGGCTCTTCGGCCATCGGTGCACTCCTCATCGAAAGGGCGGTTGGTGCTGTGCATCCTCGCGTCAACGCTGGGTGGTGTCCACCGCAACCAGGCGTTGCGAGACGTGACCCGGCACACCTGAGATCGTTGTCACGGGCATGGAGATGTCGCGTAGAAGCGTGCTGAAGTCGGCCCTCGTGCTCGGCGGAGCTTCCGCCGCGAGCCACGAGCTGGTGTTCGGATCGCTGGCCGGCGAAGCCGTCGCCGCAGGTCGTACGACGGCCAACGGCACCTACGCCCCGGGCGCCCCTGACGCGAAGGGCTACCGCAAGGTCGTCGCCCGACCGCCCGACCCGCGGCTCGTTCGCACCGACCTCGGCGTCACCGCCGGGAGCAGGCGCAGCAGGTCGCGCAGCGGTCTGCTGGCTTTCGCCCAGCTCAGCGACGTGCACGTGGTCGACCACCAGTCCCCCGCACGCGTCGAGTGGACCGACCGGTACGACGACCCGAACGCCGGTGGCGTCGTCCCCGGGATCTTCGCCGCCGCCTACCGCCCGCAGGAGATGCTCTCGGCCCAGGTGGGCGACGCCATGGTGCGCGGCGTGAACGCGGTCAGGACCGGCCCGGTCACCGGGCTGCCGTTGCTCTTCGCGATCGAGACCGGCGACAACACCGACAACTGCCAGTACAACGAGGTGCGCTGGAACATCGACGTCCTCGACGGCGGACGTGTCGTGCCCGACAGCGGCGCGAGGACCCGCTACGAGGGAGTCATGGACGCCGACCCGGCGTACTACGACATCCACTACTGGCACCCCGGCGGAACGCCTCCCGGGCTCGGTCATCGGCTGCCCGACGACACCTACCGCGCCCAGCACGGCTTCCCGACCATCCCGGGGCTGCTCGACGCCGCCCGCCGGCCGTTCACCGCCGTCGGCCTGGACACGCCCTGGTACACCTGCTTCGGGAACCATGACGGGCTGGCGCAGGGCAACTTCCCGATCCGCACGGTGCCCACCAGCACGCTCGCCACCGGCAGCGTCAAGGTGATCTCTCCTCCGCTGGGCGTCACCCCTGCCGACGTCCTCGACCCCGAGGGCAGCACCCTGGAGCAGGTCCTCGACGGGCTCACGGTCTCGCCGTACGCCAAGCCGGTCAGCCCCGACCCCGACCGCCGCCAGCTCAGCCGTGCCGAGGTCATCGAGGAGCACTTCACGACCAGCGGGCTGCCTGTCGGGCACGGCTTCACCCAGCACAACCGTGAGACCGGCACGGCGTACTACTCCTTCGACAAGGGGCGTTTCCGCTTCGTGGTCATGGACACCGTCAACCCCAACGGGTACGCCGACGGCTCGCTCGACCCAGCCCAGTTCGCCTGGCTGAAGGCGACGATCGAGTCGGCCACCGGCAAGGCGGTGATGGTGTTCAGCCACCACACCAGCGAGAGCATGACCAACCCGTTCGTGGGCACGGGCGGCGACCCGCACCCCCGGGTGCTGGGCGACGAGGTGACGGGCCACCTGCTGGGCCAGCAGCGGGTGATCGCCTGGGTCAACGGGCACACGCACCGCAACTCGATCAAGGCGCACGCGCGGGCTGACGGGTCCGGAGGGTTCTGGGAGATCAACACCGCTGCGCACATCGACTACCCGCAGCAGTCGCGGCTGGTGGAGGTCGCGGACAACGGGGACCACACGCTGTCCATCTTCACCACGATCCTCGACCACGCCGGGCCCGCCGACCACGGCGGCGACCTGAGCTCGACGGTGAGCCTCGCCGGCCTGTCACGTGAGCTCTCCGTCAACGACCCTCAGGCTGTGCTCGAGGCCACCGGCACGGCCGCGGACCGCAACACCGAGCTGCTGGTCGGCAAGCCGGCCGACATGGCCTGAGCGAGGTGCCGAGGAACGAGCGACAGCTTGGGTCGCGAGACCTCAGTGCTCGGAAGACCCGGTCGCGGAAGCTGTCGCACTCGGTGTGCAGCGCGAAGATCCGGTGCGCCAGCACCTCGGGATCCTTGTCCTTCTCACCCCCGACGACGGCTCCCCCGATGACCGGCTGCCCGAGCCGTTGACGAGCAGGATGCTGGGGCGCGTGCACTCCGGCAGGAAGCGCATGCCCACGAGGACCTGGTGGATGGCCGCGACGGGCCCGTAGACCGAGACCCGACCTGGCCCCTGAGGTCGGCAGGAATGGACCTGCTCCGATGATCGCGATGGTGGTCAGCCAGGGTGCAACCAGCAGGCGTGCCGACCATTCGAGGATCACGGCACCAGGATGGCCCGGCCGCGGATCTTTCCCGCCTCGAGGTCGCGGAGGGCGTCCGGCGCGGCGTCCAGAGGGTAGGTGCGCGTGTGCAGGGTCACCAGGCCGCGCTGGGCCAGCACCATCAGCTCGGCGAGCTCGTTGTAGGTGCCGACGATGTTCCCGATGATGTTGCGCTCGGTCGAGATCACGTCGAGGGTCGGGATGTTCAGCGTGCCGCCGTACCCGATCACGAAGTCGGACCCTCCGGGCCGCGTCATCGCGAAGCTCGAGTTCTCGGCGCCCTTCTCGGCGACGAAGTCCAGCACGACTTCGGCCCCCTCGCCATCGGTGAGCTCCTTCACGGCGTCGACCGCGGAGTCGCCGGCCTGCACGGTGTGGTGGGCACCGAGCTCAGTGGCCAGCTCGAGCGCGGCAGCGTTGGGGTCGACGACGACCACCCCGGTCGCGGTCGTGGCCAGCAGGCACTGGATGCCGATGTGCCCCAGACCGCCCGCGCCGACCACCACCGCAGTGGTGCCGGGGTGGAGCAGCGGGATCGCCTTGCGCACGGCGTGGTAGGCCGTGATCCCCGCGTCCGCCAGGGCGGCGACGTCCTCGGGCCGGGTCCCCGGATCCAGCCTGACGCACGCACGGGCCGAGGTGAGGAGGTACTCAGCCATCCCCCCGTCGCTGTCCAGCCCGGGGAACGAGCTCTGGGTGCAGTGCATGTCGTCGCCGGCCCGGCAGGCACGGCACAGTCCGCACGTCGGGGTCGGGTGCAGGATCACCGTGTCGCCGACCGCGACGTTGGTGACCGCGGAGCCCACCTCCTCGACCCACCCCGCGTTCTCGTGGCCCAGGGTGTAGGGCAGTGAAGGGCTCATCGCCTGCTGCCACTGGCCCTCGATGACGTGCAGGTCGGTGCGGCAGACACCCGCGCCACCTATCCTCACGACGACGTCGAGGGGTCCGGAGACCTTCGGCACGGGCACGTCCTCCACGACGGGCATCTGGTCGTAGCCGTGCAGCCTCACAGCCTTCATGGGTCTCCTCGCATCGCTCGGCGCGCTCCGGAGCAGGACGACGGGGCCGGTGCTCGAGAGCCTTCTCCAGAGCCCGTACCCGGGCGCCGGCTTCGGATGCGCCCCGGCGCCGGAGGATCGGGTCAGCCCTCGGCGGCGAGCTGCCCGCAGGCCCCGTCGATCTCGCGGCCACGGGTGTCGCGCACGGTCGTGGAGATCCCCTTGGCCTCGAGGCGGCGTACGAACTCGCGCTCGTCCCTGGGGTCGCTCGCGGTCCACTTCGAGCCCGGTGTGGGGTTGAGCGGGATCAGGTTGACGTGCACCCAGCCCCAGTCGCCGTAGGAGTTGAGTACGTCGCCCAGCAGGTCGGCACGCCAGGCCTGGTCGTTGATGCCGCGCATCATGGCGTACTCGATCGAGACACGCCGCTTCGTGGCCCTGGCGTAGTTCCAGGCCGCCTCGACGGTCTCGGCGACCTTCCACCGGGTGTTGATCGGCACCAGCTCGTCACGCAGCTCGTCGTCCGGTGCGTGCAGGCTCAGCGCGAGGGTCACCGGGATGCCCTCGGCGGCGAGCTGGTTGATCCGCGGGACCAGGCCGACGGTGCTGACCGTGATCCCCCGGGCGGACATGCCGAGCCCGTCGGGGGTGGGGTCGGTGAGGCGGCGTACGGCACCGATGACGGCCTTGTAGTTGGCCATCGGCTCCCCCATGCCCATGAACACCACATTGGAGATGCGCCCGGGGCCGCCGGCGACCTCGCCACGGCCGAGCGCACGGGCGCCGGCCACCACCTGCTCGACGATCTCGGCCGCGGACATGTTGCGCTGCAGGCCGCCCTGGCCGGTGGCGCAGAAGGGGCACGCCATGCCGCAGCCGGCCTGGCTGGACACGCAGATCGTCGTCCGGCCGGGGTAGCGCATCAGCACGGACTCCACGAGCGAGCCGTCGAACAGCTTCCACAGGGTCTTGCGGGTCGCGCCCTTGTCGGCCTCCTGAGTCTTCAGGGGCGTCATCAGGCGCGGCAGCAGGCCCTCCACGAGCTCGCCGCGCTGCCCGGCGGGGAGGTCGGTCATCTGCTCGGGGTCGTCGACCAGCCGGGAGAAGTAGTGCGTGGAGAGCTGACGGGCACGGAACCCGGGCAGGCCGAGCTCCTCCAGGTGCGTCCTGCGCTCGGCCGGAGTCATGTCCGCCAGATGGCGCGGCGGCTTGGGCTTGGGTCCTCGGGGGCCCTTGGGCTCCTCGAAGACGAGGGGAAGGGTCTTCATTGGTTCGCTCACAACCGCCTCATCCTCCCACCCGCGGGGACGTCATACGAATCGGTCGCCAGGGGCGCCACTTCGTATGACGTCCTGGGCACGCGCGGCACGGCAGGATGTGGCCCATGGCGCAGTGGGTGCTCCACGTCGACATGGACCAGTTCATCGCAGCGGTGGAGATCCTCCGTCGCCCCGACCTCGCCGGCTTGCCGGTGATCGTCGGGGGCCGCGGGGACCCCACCGAGCGCGCGGTCGTCTCCACGGCCTCCTACGAGGCACGGGAGTTCGGCGTGCACTCGGGCATGCCGTTGAAGACCGCCGTACGCCGCTGCCCCCAGGCGGTGCTGCTTCCGGTGGACGCACCGGCGTACGACGCGGCCTCCGCGGTGGTGATGCACACGCTGCGCGCCGTCCCGGGTGCCGTGGTGGAGGTGATCGGCTGGGACGAGGCGTTCGTCGGCATCGAGACCGACGACCCGGAGCAGGTGGCCCGTGCGGCGCAGACCGCCGTACTCGCCTCCACCGGCCTGCACTGCTCGGTCGGCATCGGCGACACCAAGGTGCGCGCCAAGATCGCCACCGAGTTCGGCAAGCCCCGGGGTACCTTCCGGCTCACCCGAGAGAACTGGTTCGCGGTGATGGGTGACCGGCCCACGAAGGACCTCTGGGGCGTCGGCAGCCGGATCTCCCAGCGCCTCGCGGAGCTCGGCGTCACCACCGTGCGCGAGCTCGCGCAGGCGCCGGAGGAGCGACTCGTGGCGGAGTTCGGTCCGAACACGGGTCCGCACTTCGGCCGCCTCGGGCGTGGGGTCAGCAGCAACGTCGTGGACGACACCCCGTGGGTCCCTCGCGCGCACGGTCGGGAGACGACCTACCAGCAGAACCTGACCACGGCCGACGAGATCTCCGGCGCCGTCCGGGCGCTCGCGGCGCAGGTGGTCGAGGACATCCGGCGCGAGGGGCGCGCCTGCGCCCGGGTGCAGCTCAAGGTCCGGTTCGCGCCCTTCTTCACCGTCCACCGGAGTCGCAAGCTGACCGAGACCACCTTCGACCCCGAGGTGATCGGGGAGACCGCACTCGATCTGCTGCGCCGGCTCGCGGACGACCGGCCCATCCGGCTGCTCGGGCTGCGCGCCGAGATGGTTGCGCCCGAAGGTGGCTACGAGCCGCCTCGCACGCACGGGCGCCGCGGCAACCCCTGAGCGCCCGGACGTCATACGAGGTGGCTGTTCGGGCGACCAGGCCGTATGACGTCCGAGCCGCTAGAAGACCAAGTAGTGCAGCAGCAGCCAGATCGGGGGTGCGGTCGCCAACAGGGAGTCGAGCCGGTCCATCAGGCCACCGTGGCCCGGGACGATCTGGCTCATGTCCTTGATGCCGAGGTCGCGCTTCATCACCGACTCGCAGAGGTCACCGAGCGTGGCCATGACGACCGTCACCAGGCCGAGGACGACGCCGATCCACCACTCGGACTCGAGCAGGTGCACGAGGAGGAGGTAGCCGGTCACGACGCAGGCGATCGCCGAGCCGGCGAAACCCTCCCACGACTTCTTCGGCGAGATGACCGGGGCCATCGGGTGCCTGCCGAACAGCACACCGGCGGCGTAGCCACCGATGTCGGAGGCGACCGTCACGATGACGAAGGTGAGGATCGCCCGGACGCCCTCGTCCTCGGCCAGCAGCAGGGCCACGAACGACCCCAGGAACGGGATGTAGACCAGGGTGAAGACAGAAGCCGTGGCGTTCTGCACGTAGCCGGGCACTCCGCGTCGCAGCAGCCACAGCATCGTCGCGAGGGCGGAGACCGCCGTGGCCGTGACGAGTGCCGGCGCCCCGAACAGGAAGGCGACCACGACCATGACGACGCCGCCGACCATGAGGGGTTCCTGCGGGATGTCGATGCCACGCGTCAGGAGGCCCTGGTGCATCTCCCAGATGGCCACGACGACGGCCGCGCCCACGATGAACATGAAGGCGGGCGACCAGAAGGCCAGGGACACTACGATGGCGACGCCGAGGATGACACCCGAGGCGATGGCCTTGGGGAGGTCACGCCCGGCGCGACTGATCTTCTTCGCGGGGGTCTCCTCCGGTTGGTGCGCAGGAGCTGATGAGGTCTCGGTCATGAAGGCCCCTCAGACCTCGAGCAGCTCTGATTCCTTGTGCTTGAGCATGTCGTCGATCTGGTCGGTGTAGCGCTTGGTGGTCGAGTCGAGCTTCTTCTCGGCACCGGTGACGTCGTCCTTGCCGACCTCGCCGTCCTTCTCGAGCTTCTCCAGCGCCTGCTTGGCGTTGCGGCGGATGTTGCGCACGGAGATGCGGCCGTCCTCGGCCTTGGTCTTGGCGACCTTGATGTAGTCCTTGCGACGCTCTTCGGTCAGCTCGGGGAACACACACCGGATCAGCTTGCCGTCGTTGGAGGGGTTGACGCCGAGGTCGGACTCGCGGATCGCCTTCTCGATGGCGGGCATGGCCCCCACGTCGTAGGGCTGCACCAGGATGATCCGGGCCTCGGGGGCCGTGAAGCCGGCGAGCTGCTGGATCGGGGTGGGGGTGCCGTAGTAGTCAGCGGTCAGCTTGGAGAACATCGAGGGGTTGACGCGTCCGGCACGAATGGCGGCGAACTCCTCCCGGGTGACCTCGACGGCCTTGGCCATCTTCTGGTCGGCGTCCTTCAGGGTGTCGTTGATCAACGCATATCTCCTAGTCGCGCCTAGTCGGTCCGGCCGTGCGTCGCGGCGCCGTCGCCGGCGCTGACGAGCGTGCCGATCTTCTCACCCTGCACGACCCGCAGGATGTTGCCCTCGGGCTGCATGCCGAACACGATCATCGGCATGTGGTTCTCCATGCACAGCGCGAACGCGGTCGCGTCGGCCACCTTGAGACCCTGCTGGAGGGCCTCGACGAAGGTGAGCTCGTCGTACTTCATCGCGTCGGGGTGGGTGCGCGGGTCAGCGTTGTAGACACCTTCGACCCCGTTCTTGCCCAACAGCACGACCTCGCACGTGGTCTCGAGGGCACGCTGGGCCGCGACGGTGTCGGTGGAGAAGTA
>NZ_JAOPXP010000200.1 GCF_025965085.1 Marmoricola sp. | reverse complement strand
TCCACGTGACGGTGGCGCTCCGGTCGCCGGCCCCGGTCGCCGTACCGATGGTGGGTGCTGCCGGAGTCCGGAGGACAACGGTCCGGTCCGAGAATCGGAGGGCCTCGACGTTGCGCACCGTGTCGGTCCCGTCATTGAACTTCTGCCCGATCACGTCGGGGCCTGTCTGGGTCACCGTGACGTGGTCACCGGTGGTGGCGACCGTGTAGTTGTCCCGGGGCCCCGCGAAGATCGCGGTGTCGGTCGAGTCGATGTCGGCTGCCGGGGCGTCGACGATCTCGCGCACGGTGACCAGCTGGTTCGGCTCCACGGTGCCGTCGAAGACGGCCTGCTGCAGCGTCTTGGGGCTTCCAGCCTGGTAAGGGTGCTCGAGGAGGTCGGTGCTGCCGATCTCCGTCGAGGGGTCGCCGGGGTCGGTCCGGACACTGATCCGGACCTGCAGCGCCTTGTCGCCGTCGATGATGTCGTCGCCGCCCCGCCCGGTGATCTCGTCGCTGCCCGCACCACCGAGGAGGACGTTGCCCTCTCCCCAGATGGGGCCGTCGATGGGACAGGCGCCCGCTGCGGAGGCTGCGACCACCGGCGCCGGGTCGCCGGTCAGCGGGGGCAGCAGCGCTGCCAGGCCCTTGATCCGGTCCACACCCGCCTGGTCGAGGACGTCGCAGCCGCTGAACCCGCCGCCGCCGATGGTGCGCGGGACGTCGTTGGTGCCCTTGATGACGTCGTCGAACGCGGAACCCGAGTTGGCCTCGGTCTCCTGCCACCGGTCGCGGTTCACCACGACCTGGATCGGCAGGCCGGCAAGGAAGTTGTTGATCTCCATGTCGTCGTCCGCGCCGACGGTGTCGTACTGGTGGATGGCCCAGTCGTAGCCACCGGCGCCCGCGTTGCGGTCGATGGCGGCGTTCTGCGTCATGATGTCGTCGCCTCCCTCGGCGTCGTAGTCGTTCTCCCCGGGCTGTCCGACGAAGACGTCGTTGCCCGGCGCGGTCTCGGCCGGATCGTCGAAGAACGGCGCACCGTGGTCACCGATGAGCAGGTCCTGCCCTGTGCCGCCCTGGATCCAGTCGTCGCCCCCGTCACCGAAGACCGCGTCCGCGCCCTGGCCGGCGATGACGTAGTCGCTTCCCGGCCCGGCGAACGTCTCGTTGTCGTTGGCCCCGCCGTTGAGCAGGTCCTTGCCGTCACCGCCGGTGAGTATGTCGTTGCCGATGCCGGCGTCGACCGCGTCGTGGCCAGGGCCCCCCTTGAGCACGTCGGCGCCCGCGGAGTCGGTGATCCGGTCGTTGCCCTCGCCACCGAGGGCCACGTCGTCGCCGCTGTTGCCGTCGATGATGTCGTCGGACAGGCCACCCCAGAAGGTGTCGTTGTCGTTGCCACCGACGATCCGGTCGACGCCGGCAGTGCCGTTGTAGACCGCCTGGCCGTTGACGCCGGACGGGTCGATGTTGTTGGTCGACCGGTACTGGACGGTGCCGTCGGGCCTGCGCAGGAGAAGCTGGTTCTCGTCGCAGCCCTGGGTCTGGGGGTCGTCGTTGACGCTCCCCAGTCCCGTGAGCGCGCGGAGCTGCGGCATCGACCTGGTCACCGAGCCGTCGTAGGTGGTCGTGAGCGCCGACAGCTGGAACTTGCAGTCCGCGGTCGCGAAGACGTCGGCCTTCAGCGTGTGGGTTCCCTCGGTGTTGCGCTGGATCATCTCGGAGAAGGAGTTGCCCTCGAGCTGCGACCGCAGGTTCGCCCCGGGGGTGCGGTTGAGGTAGTAGAGACGGTCAGCGTCCTGGAGGTCCTCCATCTGCTTCTGGAAGACGTAGTTGAAGGTGCTGCCGAGGAGCCCCCCGAACGGGTTGGTGGCCTCGGCCAGGCCCCCGACCCACAGGTCGACGTCGTCGAGGCCGCTCCTCGTCACCCCGTTGGCGGTGTTCGACCAGTCGGGGCCGTCACTGAACATGAACTCCGCGGCGTCGGCCGGGATGTCGGCAGGCGCAGTCGGTGTGCCGCTGGACGGGTCGACGATGGCCTTGGCGGCGGCGCGCTTGGCCTTCAGGGTCTTCGCGGCAAGGATCGTCGGGTGCTTCCCGTAGGCGGCCACGAAGTTGATCAGCGACTCCGGGTGCTTCAGGTGCTGGCCGAAGTCGGACCAGCTGGCGTAGGGCTTCATCTGTCCGTCGTTGGTCTGCGACGAGACCTGGCGGCGTACGTCGTTGAGCCGGGGTACGCCGGCCTCCCGGGCGCGAGCCAGGTTGAGCGTCGCGAGGTCCAGTGGCAGGCCGAGCAGGTTGCTGCGCAGGCTCTCGGTCACGAACTCGTCGAGCTCGTTGCCGACCTGGTCCGAGGACCCCATGACGATGCTGCCGGCTGCCTCCTCGGGAGTGAGGGTCCCCCCGCCGGCTGCGCTGAAGAACTCGGGCGGGTTCAGGAAGGCCTGCAGGAGCGGGATCGAGTTGTCCTTGTGGTCCGGGTCGACTCGCGCCACGTCGTCGTTGAGCATCGAGTGGCCGAAGCGGTAGACGGCGTGGGCGAACTCAGCCTGGATGGCCGGGTTCTCGTCGGGCGTGTAGACGTGGAACGGCCGGATGGCCGGCTGCATCTTGCGGCCGAACTCCTCGAACACGGTGTGCTGGTACTCCATCTCGTTCACGTACCGTGCCGCCTGGAAGATCCGCTCGCCGAAGGTGAAGGTGCGGTTCTCCGGTGCCGTCGCGGTGGGGTTCACCTGCTGGAACGCCGCCTTCAGCGATGCGTTCGCCGGGTCGTCCAGCGTGCGCTGGAAGTCGGCGACCAGGCGTTGGTGCTCGGAGTGGAAGACCTGGTGGATCGCGGTGAGCGCGATGTTCTCGTTGACCCGTCCGTCACCGGCGCAGAAGTGCGCGTCGAGCATCTCGTCGTCGTAGGTCCCGGCGGGCTGGTGGGCGAAGTCGGCGGACGCCTCGGTGTCCTCATCGGGCACGAGTCCGGGCAGCGGCTCGGCGTTGTGGGCGATGTCGGTGAGGAAGGGCGTGTCGAAGTACCGCACGTTCCCCGGGACCGGCTCCGTCTCGTCGCCGGGCGTGCTCGCGTCGTCGAGCCGTCCCTCCACGAGACCGTTGGTGGTGACGTACTGCGGCAGGCCGTGCGGGCCCGGCAGGAAGTCGCCGTAGGGGTCGGTGGCGAGCATCGGGACGTTGAGCGCGTCCTTGTCGACCAGCCGGAGTCCTAGCAGGTCGTGCGCCTGCTTCTTGAGCGAGGCCCACGTGGCCATGCCGGACGCGTTGGCTCCGAGCCCGCCGAGCAGCTCGCCCGTGGCGACCGGCCTGCCGGTGCCGTCGTCGACGTACTGCCGCAGGAAAACCTGGTGGAAGGAGTGCGAGGCGTAGGTCTGGCTCTGGTCGACCCACGGGGAATCGGTGTTGTTGGCGTTCTTGACGTTGTCGTCCCGCTCGTCCACCGCGGTGGTGGGGTCGTTGAGGAGCTTGCCGTCCGGTCCGGGCTGGTTCTGGGCGCGGGTGAGCACCATGAACCGCTGGTTCTCGGGGACGAACATGGGATCGCCGGGCCCGGGGTCGTCCGCGTTGCCGGGGACGCCGTCGATGCCGGCGACCAGCGGGTCGTCGTCCTGGAGGGGGACGAATACGGTGCCGCCGCCCTTCGTCGTCTGGTCGATGCCGTGGTCGAAGAACTGCCCGAAGTAGGTGAACATCGAGTTGTACGACGGCGAGAGGCCCACGTCCGTGGTGACGTTGGGGATGAACAGCGTCTTGCCAGTGGGGATGCAGCCCAGGGGCAGGCCGCTGGTGCCGTCGGGGGCCGGGTCGGTCGTGCACGCGTGCTGTCCGGGGTTGTTCTGCGTGCGCACCGGGAACTCCGCAGCCGCACGTGCCGCCGGGTTGGCGGAGGTCTGGTCGACGACCAGGTTGCTGATGGTGCGCGGCTCGGAGTCGAAGACGCTCCCCTTCACCTGCTTGTAGGACGTCGGGCGGATGGGGCCGAACGCGGGCAGGCTGTTCTCGGCGTCCCGGAACTCCGGGCTCGTCAAACGCGGGAAGGGCTGGTCGGCCGCCGCGAAGGTCTCGCGGCCGGGGAAGAGGTTGTTGCACGACCCGTCCACGGTGCGCAGGCCGTAGGCCGTGAGCCGGTCGGGGATCTGGTTGGCTCCCGGCCCCACCAGGGTGCCGCAGGGGTTCGTCGCCGAGTAGGTGTTCGCGTGCCGCTCGGCGATTTTGATCTGCTTGAGGATGAAGGACAGGTCGCCGGCCGTGACGGTGAAGCCATTGCCGACGGGGGCTGGTGCAGCTGTTGACGGCTCCACGGTCGCCACCTGAACCAGGAGGGCTGTCGGCACCAGCGCGGCGGTCGCGATCGCCAGGGCGCGCCTGGCTCGGGCGGGAGGTCTGGCGGGGGAGGCCGACGGCCCGTGCACGTGGGCCCACGGGCGGCGTGACGCCCCTCGATGGACGTCTCTGCGGCGGCGATGAAAGTTCATGGTGACCTGGTCCTCGGTCGGCGTTGGCCACAGACTGCTGATGCGACCTTGGATCTCTCTGGGGGTGCTGTCCGCCACCTGGGACAGGCCGTGAGACGGCTCGGTCAGTCGACCGCTGTGGCGAAGGCCAGGGTGTCCTCGGCGGAGGGGACGAAGTAATAGGCGCCGGTGAGCGGTGTGGCGTAGCGCGTCAGGTCGTCGCGCACGCCGCTCAGCCCGGCCATGCTGTCGAGCATGCGGGCCAACCGCCCCTGCTCGGCGCTGAACCCGACGAAGACGGTGCCGTGCTCGCTCGCCCAGCCGTAGGGGGTGTTGCGGCGGAAGATCTGGCCGAACTCCTCCTGGTCGGTGCGAGCCACGTGCGAGCTCTCGGGACGCCCGGACAGCTCCACGCTGTCCGCCTTCGTCCGTCCCATCACCTGTTCCTGCTGCTCCTGGCTCAGGGCGCTCCAGGCGGCGGCGTGGTGGACCCACTTCTGCAGCAGCAGCACCGACCCGCCGGCACCCGGCGAGCCCTCCGGCACCAGCACCTCCTGCGGCGCCACCAGCAGGGAGGAGTTCTCGGTGCCGTCGACGAAACCGGTGAGGTCCAGGTCCTTGTGGTAGGGCCAGCTCACGATCTCCTCGACGAGCACCGCCAGCTCGCTCAGCGCTGCGATCATCTCGATGGCGGCGTCGAAGACGACGTCGTTCGCGCTGCCTGCGATCCACAGGACGACGTCTCGCTGGGTCGCCGGCATGGTGAAGTCCTCGATGCCCACGACCGGGTCGGTGAAGTCGTGCAGGTCGCGAGGCGACCGGCCCGGGGCGGCCGCGCCCCACAGCCCCGGCCGGAATCCGGCCACCAGGTTCACGCCTCCCATCGTGGTGCGCGGCTCGGACAGGTCGGCGACCGCGGTCACCAGCGCCGCACCCTGGCCCGGGTCGCGCAGCTCGAACTCGAGGTAGGTGTGGGCAACGTTCCCGAGGGCGAAGATCCCGGTCTGCGGCACGGCCACGCCAGCACCCTCCCCGTACGACGGCGGATCGGATCGAGTGATCCGGGGACGACCACGGAAGTCTATTCGCCGACGGGCTGCCCTCGCTGACGGTCAGGGGCCAGGTGAAGACCTGGAGGTTCGCAGCGCTCGCCGAGTCGACCGCGGCGTCGAGATGCTTCGACCTCGCTGAGCGTGCAGCTGGCGGCGAGAGCGCTGCGGAGCGGGCGGGTGACCAGCGACCTCCTGGGACGAGCGTGGGAAGAGCTTCCACTCGACGACCTGACCGCGAACCGCTCAGGAGCGCGTCAGCCGCCGGGCGAGATAGGGCGCCGTGACGCTCGCGCCGGACCGCGCGACCTCGGCGGGAGGGCCGGTGGCGACCACCCGGCCGCCCCGGTCGCCGCCGCCCGGACCGAGGTCGACGACCCAGTCGGCGGTGGCGATCGTGTCCAGGTCGTGCTCGACCAGCACGACGGTGTTGCCGGCGTCGACCAGCCGGTGCAGCTGTCGCAGCAGCAGCGCGATGTCCGCCGGGTGCAGCCCCGCTGTCGGCTCGTCGAGCAGGTACAGCGCGTGACCGCGACGGGCTCGTTGCAGCTCGGTGGCCAGCTTGATGCGCTGGGCCTCGCCGCCACTGAGCTCGGTCGCCGGCTGTCCCAGCCGCAGGTACCCCAGCCCGACGTCGCGCAGCGTCTCCAGGCTGCGGGAGGCGGCGGGGACGTCTGCGAGGAACTTGGCGGCGTCGTCGACGGGCAGCGCCAGCACCTCTGCGATGTTCTTGCCCTCGTAGGTGACCTCCAGCGTCTCGGCGTTGTAGCGCGCGCCGTGACAGGTCGGGCACGGTGCGTAGGTGCCGGGCAGGAACAGCAGCTCGACGGCCACGAATCCCTCTCCCTGGCAGGTCTCGCAGCGTCCCTCGGCGACGTTGAAGGAGAACCGTCCGGCGGTGTACCCGCGCTGCTTCGCCAATTCCGTCGCGGCGTAGAGCTTGCGCACCGCGTCGAACATCCCCGTGTACGTCGCCAGGTTGGACCGCGGCGTGCGCCCGATGGGCCGCTGGTCGACCAGCACGAGCCGGTCGAACACCTCGACCCCGGACGCGTCCACGGCATCGACCTCGAGGTCGGGACCTGCCGCCTCGTCGGGCTCGTCGGGCTCGACGGGGGCCTGGCCGAGGTGGCGGCGTACGACCTCCGAGAGCACCTGCGTGACCAGCGTCGACTTGCCCGACCCGGAGACCCCGGTCACGGCCGTCAGCACGCAGAGGGGCACGTCGACCGACACGTCCTGCAGGTTGTGCCGGGAGACCCCGCGCAGGTGCAGCCAGCCGTGGGGCTCGCGAGGGTCATGCTCCAGCGCCTCCGCGCGCCCGAACAGGTGCCGGCTGGTGGGCGACTCCTCGACCTCCTCCAGCCCGGCGACGGGACCGGAGTACAGCACCCGGCCACCGCCCTCGCCTGCCCCGGGGCCGATGTCGACCACCCAGTCGGCCCGTCGTACGACGTCCATGTCGTGCTCCACCACGAACAGCGAGTTGCCCGCCGCCTTGAGGCGGTCCAGCACGTCGAGCAACGGCTCGGCGTCGGCCGGGTGCAGGCCGGCCGAGGGCTCGTCGAGCACGTAGACCACGCCGAACAGCCCCGAGCGCAGCTGGGTGGCGATCCGCAGGCGCTGTGCCTCGCCGGGCGACAGGGTGGTCGAGCTGCGCCCCAGGCTGAGGTAGCCGAGCCCGAGGTCGAGCAGCACCTCGATGCGGGCCACCAGGTCGGCGCAGATCCGCACCGCGACCTCGGTCGTCTCCCCGGAGCCTGCGGAGGAGACGGCGGCTCCCGCCTCGGAGAGCTCCGCGATCGGTCGCAGCAACGCGACCACCTCGGCGAGCGGCATGGCGTTGACCTCGGCGATCGAGCGGCCGGCGACGGTCACGGCGAGGGCCTCCGGCCGCAGCCCGCTGCCGTGGCACTCTGGGCAGGCCACGCTGCGCACGAAGCGCATGGCGCGGTCGCGCATCCGCTGGCTCTTGGAGTCGGCCAGGACGTGCATCACGTGCTTGCGGACGCTCCAGAACTTCCCGTAGTAGCCGTAGTCGATCCGGTCGCGCTCGGGCTTGATGAGGACGGACGGCTGCTCGTCGGTGAACAGCAGCCAGTCACGGTCCTTCTTCCTCAGCTTGCGCCACGGCTTGTCGATGTCGATGTCGAGGCCCGACACGATGCTGCGCAGGTTGGCTCCCTGCCAGGCACCTGGCCAGGCGGCGATCGCCCCGTCGCGGATGCTCAACGAGGTGTCCGGGACGAGCAGCTCCTCGGTGACGTCGTGCACGACCCCGAGCCCGTGGCAGCGCGGACAGGCGCCGGCGGCCGTGTTGGGGGAGAACGACTCGGCGTCCAGCCGCGGGGCCCCAGGGGGGTAGGTCCCGGCGCGCGAGTAGAGCATCCGCAGCAGGTTCGACAGTGTGGTGATCGTGCCGACGGTCGACCGCGAGCTGGGAGCCCCGCGCCGCTGCTGCAGGGCCACGGCCGGCGGCAGGCCGGTGATCTCCTGGACGTGGGGTGCGCCGACCTGCTGCAGCAGCCGTCGGGCGTAGGGCACGACCGACTCGAAGTACCGGCGCTGCGCCTCGGCGTACAGCGTGCCGAACGCGAGCGAGGACTTGCCCGAGCCGGAGACGCCGGTGAAGGCGACCAACGCGTCGCGCGGGAGGTCGACGTCGACGTCTCGCAGGTTGTGCTCGGTGGCTCCCCGGACGTGGACGAAGCTGTCGCTCGGGTCGTTGGTCACCGCTGCTCCGTACCCGGGCT
>NZ_JAOPXP010000038.1 GCF_025965085.1 Marmoricola sp. | reverse complement strand
GAGGACCAGCGAGCTGGAGGGGGCAGCCTCCGGCGCCGTGCCCGCGGTCTGCTGCTCCTTGCCCTGGTAGCCCGACAGCAGCTGGATGACCTGCTGGCGCACCCGGTTGAGGTCGGCGCCGAGCTTGTGCAGCACCTGCGCGGCGACGCCTTCGCCCTCGCGGATCAGGCCGAGCAGGATGTGCTCGGTGCCGATGTAGTTGTGGCCGAGCTGCAGCGCCTCGCGCAGGGACAGCTCGAGCACCTTCTTGGCGCGGGGGGTGAAGGGGATGTGGCCACTGGGCGCCTGCTGGCCCTGGCCGATGATCTCCTCGACCTGGGCGCGGACAGCCTCCAGCGAGACGCCGAGGCTCTCCAGCGCCTTGGCGGCGATGCCGTCGCCCTCGTGGATGAGACCGAGCAAGATGTGCTCGGTCCCGATGTAGTTGTGAGAGAGCATGCGGGCCTCTTCTTGGGCCAGCACGACAACTCGTCGGGCTCGGTCGGTGAACCGCTCGAACATGGGATACTCCTCAGACTCTGCAGGGTCGACCAGTGCGACCCGCACGGCCGGTTAAACCCTTGGCCCAGCCTACGTGTTCCACACCAAAGGGGTTATCGCTGTCAGCGAACAGACCCTCCGCGGCTCTCCGGACGCCCGCCCGGACCTATCGGCGCCCGACCCCGCGCACCACGCGGTCGACCACGCGGTGCACGACGAGGCCCTGCGACTCCGCAAGGACCGGTCCCCGGGTCAGAGCACGGACGCGGGCGGGGCCCAGGAAGAACCGCACGTTCGGATCGCTGATGACGACCGCGTCACCGGACCGGAAGTAGCGCATCATCTCCCGGCGCCACGCAGGGGACGCCTGACCCGCCTGCGTGAAGACGTCGGGGGTGAGGCCACCGTGCCCGACCCCCTGGAAGTCGACCCAGTTGGGGCACCCGGCGGCGAAGCTGCGGTCGAGGGCGTCGAGGTCGATCAGCACCTTCGGGGTGTCCGCCACGATGCAGGGAACCCCGCGCGTCGCCTCGGTGAGCGCCTCTCGGTCCCACGGGTGCTCCACGGTCGACGTCCTCGGTGCCGTGAGCAGCAGGCCGAGCGAGACCACCGCTGCAGCCGGCAGCAGTCCCGTCCACGGCATCGCACCCAGGTGCCGCCCGATGGGTCGGGCGGACGCCGCCACCACCAGCGACAGGGAGACCCCGACGAAGTCGCCGTAGTAGGGGAAGTAGATCGGTGCGGTGAGCAGGACCAGCACCTGCGTCGCGAGGAGGAGTACGGCGAGCCGGCCCAGCGACGTCCGCAGGGCGGCCAGGCACGCCGCGACGACGAGGGCGCACACCAGCAGCGTCACCACCCGGACGGCGGGGCTCGTCGCCAGGGCGGCGGGGGTCTCGCCCAGCAACCTGCTCATCGCCCCCTCGACCCCGGTGAGGCGCTCGAGCCGCAGCATCGTGGAGAGACGCTCGAACGTGCCCGACGGGGTGCCCTGCACGTCCGTCCTTCCGAGCTGGGTAGTCACGACGCTGGTGACCATGCGGCCGCCGGACGCCAGGAGGAAGGGGAGGTCGATGAGCGCCGCCGTGGCCACGGCCACGGCGGGGACCAGCACCAGGGTCCTGCGACGCACGCGAGCAGCGGTCAGTACGAAGAGGATGACGAGGGGCACGGCCCACCACAGCTTCACGTTGACCAGCACCCCGAACACCACCCCGGCCAGGACCAGCTGGCGGCGGGAGGGTTCGCGACCGGGGCCGACGAGCCACACCGCCGTCACCAGCAGCAGGTCCCCGAGCGGCTCGAGCCGGACGCTCGAGCCGGCACCCACGGTGACGCTCCAGGTCGCGTAGAGGAGGCCCCCCGCGACTGCTCCCCACCGCGGCGCGCCTGCTCGGCGCGCGACCGCCGTCACCAGCGCGGCGGTGAACGCGCCGAACAGCGCGAAGAGGACGCTCTCGGCGAGGAACCCGGTGTACGCCGTGGTCAGTCGGCCGAGCAGGGCGAAGGGCAGCCCGACGAGCATGACCACGGGCGGGTGCAGGAACACGAAGTCGCCGCTGTAGGGAGCGCGCCCGTGGAGCAGCGCATCGGCCGCGGCGTAGTACACGGACTGGTCGTAGCCGTTGGGACCGACCACCTGGCCGCTCCGGCCCAGATGCCACAGCCGGGCGGACAGTGCCAGCGCGAAGACCGCCAGGACGGCGCGATGTCGGGCGGTGCGGCGTACGGCCGCCGCGGCCAGGTCGGACGCGGTCGCCATGGGCGCACCGTACAAGCCCGGCACCACAAGCACCGCACCCCCCGCGCGGCCGCGGGACCCGGGGGGCTGTGCGGGACCGTCGCCGCGCGGTCCTAGAGGACGTCCTCGGGCTTCTGGGGCCGGGCGAGGCGGAAGACCTCGGGCGGGCGCCCCCACTCGTCGCGGCCGAGGCGTGAGACCGGCCGTAGGTGCTCCATCGCCGGGTGGCCGTTCACGAGCACGTCCTCGCGCACCGTGATCGCGGTGACCTCGCCGAAGACGACGTACGCCGAGCCCACCTCCACGATGCGTTCGAGCCGGCACTCGATCGAGGCCGGCGACTCGGCCACCCGCGGCGCCCGGACCGTCTCCGAGGGCTCGGTTCGGATGCCGAGCTGCTCGGCCTCGTCGTCACCGTGCTCGAACGGCGCGCTGCTGGCGTTGATGTAGTCCAGGAGCGACTCCGAGGGGAAGCTGACGACGAACTCGCCGGTCTCCTCGATGTTGCGCACCGTGTCCTTGCGCCCCAGGGAGCTGAACAGGATCACGGGCGGCCGCCCGCTGGCCACGGTGAAGAAGGAGTGGGGGGCCAGGTTCCCCCGGCCGTCCGCGTCCAGGGTCGAGACCCATGCGATGGGCCGCGGCACCACCAGTGCGGTCAGCAGCTTGTAGGCGTTGACGCCCTCGGCAGCAGGGTCGAAGACGGTGCGCGCAGCTGGGTCGGCCATCTGTGCAGCCTAGAAGCAAGGGCGCCCTTACCGGCCGGGGGTGCCGCGCCGCCCTGGCCCGGACGCACGACCACCCCTGCGCCGGCGACGTGCGTCGCCCGCGCAGGGGTGGGTGTCGGGGTCGATCAGTGTGCGGCCGCGTAGGCCTCTCGGACCTCGGCGGACACGCGGCCACGCTCGGGCACCTCGAAGCCGTTCTCGCGGGCCCAGGCACGGATCTGGGAGGGAGCCGCGCCGCTGGCCGCTGCCTTGGTCGCGGTGCGGCGACCGCCGCGGCTGCTCACCGGGCGGGCGTGGCCGACGTAGGGAGCCAGCGCGTCACGCAAGGCTCTCGCGTGCTTGGCATTCAGGTCGATGGTGTATTCCTTGCCATCCAGACCGAATGTCACAGTTTCCTCGGCGTCGCTCTGGTCGATGTCGTCGACCAGCACGATGTTCACCTTCTGAGCCATGTGGTGGGCCGTCCTCCGGTTCTCATTATCGAGTATTTCTCGATTTCCTTCGGACACTAACAGACCACTATCTGAGAACCGGCACCTACTCCGGTCGCAGCAACGGAAAAAGAATCGTCTCCCGAATACCGGCTCCGGTGAGCAGCATGACCAACCGGTCGACCCCCATCCCCAGCCCGCCTGCAGGGGGCATGCCGTGCTCCATCGCCTTGAGGAACACCTCGTCGAGCTCCATGGCTTCGGGATCCCCTTGCGCCGCAAGCACGGACTGGGCCTGGAGCCGCTCGCGCTGGATCACGGGGTCGTTCAGCTCGGAGTAGGCCGGCGCCAGCTCCACACCGTTGATGATCAGGTCCCAGGCCTCGTTGAGACCGGGTTTGGAACGGTGCGCCTTCGCGAGCGGTTTGACCGCAGAAGGATAGTCCATCACGAAAGTCGGGTTGATCAGGTGGTCCTCGACGAGCTGCTCGTAGAGTTCCACCACGATTTCCGGCGCTGCCCATTTCGGCTGCAGCTCGACATCGTGGGTCTCGGCAATCTTTCGCAGCGTTTCCACGGAGGTTTCCGCGGTGACTTCCTGGCCGACCGCCTCCGTGACGAGATCGAGGATCGAGGCCTGGCGCCATTCCCCCTCGAGGTCGATCTCCGAGCCGTCACGGCCTGGTACGACGGTCCGCCCGACCGCCCTGGCGGCGTTCAGCACCAGCGCCCGGGTCAGCTCCATCATCGTGAACTGGTCGCCGTAGGCCTCGTAGGCCTCCAGCATCGAGAACTCGGCCGCGTGGGTGGAGTCCAGGCCCTCGTTGCGGAAGGTGCGACCGATCTCGTAGACCTTCTCGACGCCGCCGATCATGGCGCGCTTGAGGTCGAGCTCGAGGGCGATGCGCAGCAGCATCGGCTGGTCGAGAGCGTTCAGGTGGGTGCGGAACGGCCGGGCGGCCGCGCCACCGTTGGTCAGCTGGAGGATCGGCGTCTCGACCTCGGTGTAGCCGCGCTCGTCGAGGGTCTGGCGCAGGCTGCGCAGCACCGTCGCCTTGGTGCGCACCATGTCGCGGGCCTCGGGACGGATCATCATGTCGACGTACCGCAAGCGGATGCGGGCCTCGTCGGAGAGCGGCCGGTGCTCGTTGGGCAGCGGACGGAGGGTCTTGGCCGCGATCTCCCAGTCGGTCACCGAGACGGACAGCTCGCCGCGGCGGCTGGTGATCACCTCGCCCCGGACGGCCAGCAGGTCCCCGATGTCCACGAGCGCCTTGAAGTCGGCCAGCGACTCCTCCCCGACGTCGGCCAGGCTCAGCATCACCTGGATCTCCGTGCCGTCGCCCTCGCGCAGCTTGGCGAAGCAGAGCTTGCCGGTGTTGCGCTGGAAGATCACCCGTCCGGTGATCGCGACACGCTCGCCGGTGCGGCTGTCCGGATCGAGCCCGCCGGCCTCCATCAGGGGGTCGTACTTGTCGCGGATCTGGCGGATCGTGTGCGTGCGCTCGACCGTGGTCGGATAGGCCGGCCGCCCCGACTCGATCAGCCGCCGGCGCTTCTCCAGACGCACCTGCATCTGCTCGGGCACGTCGTCGACCTGGGTGTCAGATCGCTGGCCTTCGGGCTGGTCATCCATGGCGGACACGCTACTTTGCTCCCCACCCGACGCTGACAAGAGGAGCAGGGCGATGAAGGCAGTGGTCTGTCGCGAGACGAGGCTCGAGGTCGAGGACCTCCCGGAGCCCGTCCCGGGTCCCGGACAGGTGCTGCTCGAGGTGGTCCGGGGCGGCATCTGCGGCTCGGACCTGCACGCCCGCAATCACGCGGACCAGCTCGCCGACCTCGCCTCGGCCATCGGCTACCACGACGTGATGCGTCCCCACGAGGACGTGGTGATGGGCCACGAGTTCAGCGGCCGGGTGCTGGACTACGGACCGGCCACGCGCAAGCCGTGGAGAACCGGGACGCCGGTGGTGTCGCTGCCGATGATCCGCATGGGCGAGCAGGTGCAGATGACCGGTCTCTCGGCCAAGGCGCCGGGGGCGTACGCCGAGCGCGTGCTCGTCCAGGAGTCCCTCACGATGGACGTGCCCAACGGGCTGGCTCCCGAGACGGCCGCTCTCACCGAGCCGATGGCGGTCGCCTGGCACGCCGTACGCCGCAGCGGGGTGCGCAGGCGCGAGACGGCCGTCGTGATCGGGTGTGGACCCATCGGGCTGGCCGTGATCTTGATGCTCAAGGCGCGGGGCGTGAAGAAGGTGATCGCCAGCGACTTCTCGCCGGGCCGCCGGGCGCTCGCTGGGCAGTGCGGCGCCGACGTGGTGATCGACCCCGGCGCCGAGTCGGGCGACTCGTCCCCGTGGACGAGCTTCGAGGACAGTCGCTACATCACCGACGCCAACGACCTCTTCGACCTCGCCCTCGACACCATGGGCAAGCTGCGCAGGGTCCCGAGGCTGCCGTGGTGGCAGGTGCTCCGCGCCGCTGAGGTGGCGGGGGCCACCCCGACCGGTCCCGTGGTCTTCGAGTGCGTCGGTGTCCCAGGGATCATCGACCAGATCGTCAACGAGGCACCGCTCGCGTCCCGGGTCGTCGTGGTCGGGGTGTGCATGGAGCCGGACACGTTCCAGCCGGCGATGGCGATCAACAAGGAGATCGACCTGCGGTTCGTCTTCGCCTACCAGCCCCACGAGTTCCGCGAGAGCCTGCACCTGATCGCGGAGGGGAAGGTCGACCCGACGCCGCTCATCACGGGCACGGTCGGGCTCGAGGGTGTGGCCTGCGCGTTCGACGTGCTCGGGGACCCCGAGCGGCACGCGAAGATCCTCATCGACCCGGCCAGCTCGGTCACGGTCGTCTGAGGTCGGTCGGCTGAACCGGATAGTCCCTGACGTTCTGGTCCCCCGATGCCCGGTTTGGGCGGCCAGAACGTCAGGGACTATCCGGATCAGGCGTTCCGGCCGAACACCAGCTCGAGGCCCAGCAGCGTCAGCCACGGCTCGTGGGCGGTGAACGAGCGGCACTCGTCGACCACGACGGGGGCGAGGCCGCCGGTGGCGATGACGTGCACCGACTCCGTCGGTACGCCGAGCTCCTCGATCATCCGGCTGACGATGCCGTCGACCTGGCTCGCGAATCCGAAGACCATGCCCGACTGGAGGGCCTCGACGGTGTTCTTGGCGATCACGGTGCGCGGCCGGAGCAGCTCCACTTTGCGGAGCTGGGCGCCACGCCGACCCAGCGCCTCGAGCGAGATGTCGATACCGGGGGCGATCGAGCCACCGATGTACTCCCCGCGCGGACTCACGACGTCGAAGGTGGTGGCGGTCCCGAAGTCGACGACGATCGCCGGGCCGTCGTACAGGCTGGCCGCGGCGAGGGCGTTGACCACGCGGTCGGCGCCCACCTCGCGCGGGTTGTCCATCAGCACCGGTACGCCGGTCCGCACGCCCGGCTCGACGACCACGTGGGGCACCGCGCCGTAGTGGCGCACCAGCATGTCGCGCCACTCGTGCAGGACTGCCGGCACCGTGCTGCACAGGGCGATCCCGCCGACGACGTCGGAGACGTCGCTCTCACGCAGCAGCCCCTTGAGCAGCACCGCCCACTCGTCCGCCGTACGCCGCTCGTCGGTCGCCACCCGCCAGTGGTCGAGCACGTCACCGTCCGCGACCAGTCCGACGACCGTGTGGGAGTTGCCGATGTCGGCGCACAGCAGGGTCATGGCAGATCCTTCGAGGTCCCCGCCGGGGCGGGAGCGGAGCGAGCGGTCTGGTGGCGTGAGAGGTCCTGTGCGGGGTCGACGATCGCTGGGCGGGTCAGAGCACCGACGGTTCCACTCACCCCGGCAGGCTAGCGATCTGCGACGCGGTCGGAGGGGCCGAGGCTGTGTACGTCGCCGCGCTCCAGACCGGTGCCCGGCAGTGCCTCGGCGGGGTCGCACCCGGTGCCGACGATCCGGTTCTCCGCGTCCACGAAGACCACGCTGGGCCTGAACTCCTTCGCCTCCGCGGTCTCCATCTGCCCGTAGGCGATCAGGATGACCACGTCCCCGGGGTGCACGAGCCTGGCGGCGGCACCGTTGATCCCGAGCACGCCGGAACCACGTTCGCCGGCGATCGTGTAGGTCTCGATCCGGGCGCCGTTGGTCACGTCGACGATGTGCACGAGCTCGCCCGGCAGCAGGTCAGCGGCCTCCAGCAGGTCCTCGTCCACCGTCACCGAGCCCACGTAGTGCAGATCGGCCTGTGTGACGGTTGCTCGGTGGATCTTGCTCTTCATCATCGAGCGCAGCATCAGCTGTCTCCGTTCAGCTCGAGAGCCACGTTGTCGATCAGTCGGGTGGTGCCGACGCGCGCGGCGATCAGCAGCCGGGCCGGGCCCGTCGTGGGGGCGGGTCCGAGGTCGGGCGCAGTCAGCTCGAGGTACTCGAGGTCGACCCCGCGGGCGTGCCGCAACTCGTGGCGGGCGGCGGCGATGGCCACGGACGCGCCGTACCTGGCGGCCTCGCGCGCGGCGAACAGCGTGCGCGGGAGGGCGACGGCCCGCCAGCGCTGGTCCTCGTCGAGGTAGCGGTTGCGGCTCGACAGCGCTAGGCCGTCCTCCTCGCGCACCGTCTCCGCGCCGACGACGTCGATCCCCATGCACAGGTCGTCGACCATCCGACGGATCAGCGTCAGCTGCTGGTAGTCCTTCTGCCCGAAGACGGCCACGTCCGGTCGCACCAGCCCGAAGAGCTTGGCGACCACCGTGAGCACCCCGTGGAAGTGCGTCGGCCGGGAGGCGCCCTCCAGCACCCTGGCCAGGGGACCCGGGTCGACGGTCACCTGCGGGTCACCGCCCGGGTAGACCTCCTCGACCGACGGCGAGAAGACGACGTCGACCCCGTGCTCCGCGCAGAGCTCGACGTCGGCGTCGAAGGTGCGGGGGTAGCGGTCGAGGTCCTCCCCAGCGGCGAACTGCATCGGGTTGACGAAGATCGAGGCGACCAGCGGCGCCTCCGGACCGACCGCCTGGCGGGCCCGGGTGAGCAGCCCGGCGTGCCCCGCGTGCAGAGCGCCCATGGTGGGAACGAGGGCCACAGGGCCGCGTCGCCGGCTCAGGGCACCCCGAAGCTCCTCGCGACTGCGCGCGAGGAAGGGCGAGGAGGTCATCGAGTCTCGCTCCGGGTGTTCGGTCGCCGAGCCATGACCGACGCGGTCTCACCAACGCGCAGCAGGGCCTCGTCGAGCATGCGAACCAGGCGGGCGGCGCGGATCGGCAGCAGCCGTCCGTCGAGCACGGCCCGGTCGGCGGTGGCCTTCGCCATCGCGACGTACGACGGGATCGTGGCCGGCGCGTTCTCGGCGATGTCGTCGAGGTGGGCCTGAACGGTCCGCACGTCACCGCGCACGATCGGGCCGGTGAGCGCCGCGTCGCCGGAGGCGAGTGCGTTGTCGAGGGCAGCGGTCAGGAGCGGCCGCAGGGTGGCGGCGGGGTCCTCCGCCCCGGAGGCGGCCAGCAGCTCCATCGCCTGGCTCACCAGGGTGACCAGGTGGTTGGCGCCGTGGGCCAGGCCCGCGTGGTAGAGCGTGCGCTTGTCCTCGGAGACCCACAACGCGATGCCGCCGAGGTCGGCGACGAGGCTCTCGGCGTACGCCCGCTCCCCGACGCCTGCCGTCATGCCGAAGACGCAGCCCGCGAGCCGGTCGAGGTCCAGGTCGGTGCCGGTGAACGTCATGGCCGGGTGCATCGCGATCGGGCGTGCGCCGATGGACGTGGCCGGCTCGAGCACGGCGAGACCGTGGCGGCCCGAGGTGTGGCACACGACCTGTCCCTCCCGGATGGCGCCGGCGCCGACCAGGGTCGTGACGACGTTGCTGAGCATGTCGTCGGGGACGGTCAGCAGCAGCAGGTCACAGGCGCGGGCGACATCGGTCGGCTTCGCGACACCGACGCCCGGCAGCAGGGTCGCGATGCGGTGAAGAGAGGCAGGCGAGTCACCGGCTGCGGCCACGACCTCGTGACCGGCGGCGCGAAGCGCTGCGGACAGTACGGCGCCGACACGGCCGGCACCAACAACCCCGATACGGGCCATCAGACGACATCCCTTTCGTTCCAGTCCCGAGGTGGGTACCGGACTACTCATGAATCGTGCAGGTCGAGGCTACGCCCGGCCCCGAAGGAGAGGAATGGACCGAATGGGTTACCTGCGTCACATGCTCTTCCGCACACGCGTGGCTGCTTGATGGGCGTGTCTCTCGCGCCCCAGTACGATCCACCCAATGAGCGCGACCACCCTCGGCTCCGGTTCCGCCGGCGTCGGCAACCCTCCAGGAGCACCGGAGGGGACCTCGAAACCGGGTCGGGACCCCAGTCGCACCGACCGGGGTGCCGTGCTGCGCACGGACATCCAGGGCCTCCGAGCGGTCGCGGTCTCGCTCGTGGTGATCTACCACCTCGTGCCGTCGAGCCTCACCGGCGGCTTCGCCGGCGTCGACGTCTTCTTCGTCATCTCCGGCTTCCTGATCACGCTGCACCTGATGCAGAAGCCACCCGCGGGCGGACGCGACCTCGCGAAGTTCTGGGGACGGCGGATCCGGCGACTGCTGCCGGCCTCGCTGCTGGTCCTGGCCACCACCCTCCTGCTGTCCCGTCTCGCCGCCCCCGACACCCAGTGGGGCAACACCTCGAGGCAGGCACGAGCGGCCACGCTGTACGTCGTCAACTGGCTGCTCGCGCGTGACTCGGTGGACTACCTGGCGGCGGAGAACGCGCCCAGCCCGGTCCAGCACTTCTGGTCGCTCTCGGTCGAGGAGCAGTTCTACTTCGTCTGGCCGATCCTCATCCTGGGAATGGTGCTCCTCGCCGGCCGCCTCCGGTGGAACCGCGACATCGCCGTCCTGGGAGGGCTGGCGGTGCTGGTGGTCGTCTCGCTCGGCTACTCCGTCTGGGAGACCGCGCACAACCCTGCCGCGGCGTACTTCGTCACCCCCACCCGCATGTGGGAGCTCGGCGTCGGCGGGCTGCTTGCCGTCGTGGTGGCCGTGCGCCAGCGCCACAGCCTGCCTCCCCTCCTGTCGCAGACCCCGCGTGTCGTGCTCGCCTGGGCGGGGTTCGCGGCCATCGCCTGGACCGCATGGAGCTACACGGGCAGGACGCCGTTCCCCGGCTGGCAGGCGCTGCTGCCGGTCCTGGGCACCGCGCTGGTCATCGGCGCGCACTCCCCGATGACCCGGCTGTCCCCCGGTCCCCTCCTGGCCCTGCGGCCCCTGCAGTGGCTCGGCGACGTCTCCTACTCGGTCTACCTGTGGCACTGGCCGCTGATCGTGCTGATCCCGCAGCTGCGGGGCCACGACCTGGACACCGTCGACCGGGTCGTCGCCCTCGCGCTCACCCTGGTGCTCGCGTGGCTGACCAAGAAGTACGTCGAGGACCGCTTCCGAACGCCGCAGTGGGGCATCCCCCTGCGCAAGCCGTTCCTGCTCGGCGCTGCCGGCATGGCCGTGGTGATCGCGCTGGCCGGGCTCCAGCAGCTCGAGGTCGGCCAGCGCCAGCAGCGCTCCGAGGAGAAGGTCGCCCAGGCGATCGCCAACGGTGGCCCGTGCTTCGGTGCCGCCGCGCTGGAGCACCCAGCGGCCTGCAAGCCCGTGCCCTACGACCAGATCGTCCCGGCTCCCGCCGACGCTGCGAACGACAAGTCGAACGCCTACGGCGACGTCTCCGGCGGCAAGGACTGCTTCTCCCACGTGCCGAGCTTCCGGCAGGTGCGCTGCAGCTTCGGCGCCAAGAGGAGCAAGGTCGAGATCGCCCTGGTCGGCAACTCGCACGCGGGCCAGTGGCTGCCGACGCTGGAGCGCCTCGCCAAGCGCTACCACTGGCACATCACCACCTACCTGGCCTCGCAGTGCGCCGTCGCCAGGACCCGCCAGGCCTTTCCGACCCGTGCCAACACCGACGCCTGCGAGGCGTGGGTCGCCCGCACGACCAGGGCGGTCGCCCGCAGCAAGCCGTCCGCGGTCGTCTACACCAACCGCATCTCGGTGGGCGCCGCCGGCAAGTCGTTCGAGGAGAGCGGCCCGCTCTACCGCGCTGGCATGGAGAGCGTGCTGCGCACGTGGGACGGCGCGGGTCTCGACGTGCTCGTGGTGCGCGACACGCCGGCGCCGGACGACCTGATCCCCGACTGCCTGGCCCAGCACCCGGACAACGTCAGGGCCTGCAACGGCCCCCGCGGCACGTGGCTCCCGAAGGACCAGTCGCAGAGCGCCGTGCAGCGCGTCGGCTCCCCCCGGATCAGGTTCCTGAACCTGACCGACCACATCTGCCCGACAACGACCTGTGACGCCGTCATCGGTGGTGTGGTCACCTACTTCGACGGCTCGCACATGACCGCGACCTACGCGAGCACCCTCGACCGCTACCTCGGACCCCCGCTACGACGCCTCCTCGGCGCCACGAGATGAATAGGCTCCCGGCCATGACGTCCCCCCAGCCACCGCGCTTCTCGATCGTCACGGCGGTCTACAACGTAGAGCGCTACCTCCCGGAGTTCATCGCCTCGCTCGAGGGCCAGACGTTCGGCCTCGACCAGGTCGAGATCATCGTGGTCGACGACGGGTCGAGCGACGGCTCCCTGCGGCTCCTCGAGGAGTGGGCCGAGCGACGCCCGCAGACCGTCCAGGTGCTCTCGCAGGCGAACGCCGGCCAGGGAGCGGCCCGCAACGCAGGCATGGCGGTCGCCCGGGGAGAGTGGGTGACCTTTCCCGACCCCGACGACGTGCTCGACGACGACTACCTGCAGACCGTGCACGACTTCCTCGCGCAGAACGCCCAGACCAACATGGTCGCCGTCAACCGCTGGCTGTGGTACGAGTCCACCGGCCGGCTGGTCAACCGGCACCCCCTGGAGACGTTCTTCCGCTACGACCGCCTCGTGGATCTCAACGAGGCGGACGGCCGTTTCCACGGGAGCTCGCCCGCCGCGTTCTTCAAGCTGTCGGTGATCCGCGAGCACGGCATCGAGTACGACGTGAGGATCCGTCCCAACTTCGAGGACGGCTACTTCTGCTCGCTCTACCTCCTGCACAGCGAGAACCCGAAGGTCGGGTTCCTGCGCTCCACCCGCTACCGCTACCGCAAGCGCGAGGACCAGAGCTCCTCGCTCGGCACCAGCCTGACCCACCCGGGTCGCTACACCGACGTCTTCACCTACGGCTACTGCGCGATCCTCGACCAGGCCGAGAAGCTGCGCGGCGAGATCCCCGTGTGGCTCAAGCACTTCATCTGCTACGAGATCGCCGGCTACTTCCAGGCCGCGCAGAACAACTCGGTCTCGACGATCACCGAGGGTCCGCTCGCGGAGGCCTTCCACGAGAACGTGCACGCAGTGCTGGCGCGGGTCGACCCGGAGCGGACGCTGAGCACCTCCGAGTTCGAGATCGGCGGCCAGGCGCGGCTGATCACGATGCATGCCTACGCGGACAAGCCCTGGCACGACGACGCGGTGCTCTTCGACAGGATCGACCCGGCGCAGGGCCTCGTCCGGGCGCGCTACCGCTTCATCGGACCCGCGCCGACCGAGGTCGTCCACAACGGCGACGTGGTCAGCGCGCCGCGGCACTCCAAGACCCGCGACCTGAGCTTCTACGGCCGCGTCCTCCTGCACGAGCGCATCCTCTGGCTGCGCTACAAGCCCGACGCACGGATCCGTATCGACGGGCGCTGGGCCAAGGTCGTCTTCGACCTCCAGAAGCCGATCCCGCCCACCAAGGCGACCCCGATCATGGTCAAGAACTTCCTCATGAAGAAGAAGCGCACCAACTACGACCCCGAGCGCTACCTGCCCAAGACCCGGCAGAACCGCATCTACAAGCGCCTCGGCGAGGCCAGGCTCGCCCGCAGGAAGTACGCCGGCGCCTGGGTCTTCCTCGACCGGATCCACGACGCCGGCGACAGCGGGGAGATCCTCTTCAAGCACGTGCGCGAGCACCACCCCGAGATCAACGCGTGGTTCGTGATCGTCAAGGACTCCGCGGACTACGCGAGGCTCCGGTCGGAGGGGTACGGCGACCGGCTCGTCGCCCACGGGTCGACCCAGTGGCGACTGCTGATGGCCAACTGCACCCACGTGCTCTCCTCGCACGCGGATGTGCCGGTGATGGCGCCCCCGGAGATCCAGGCGTTCATGGAGCCGCAGTGGCACTTCACCTTCCTGCAGCACGGCGTGATCAAGGACGACCTGTCGCGGTGGCTGAACTACAAGCGGATCGACCTGTTCGTCACCAGCACGGTCCCGGAGTACGCCTCGATCGCCGGCGAGCACACGCCGTACCCCTTCACGACGAAGGAGACGATCCTCACCGGCCTCCCCCGCTTCGACCGGCTGGCCGAGATGGGCCGGCGGTTCCCCGCCGACAAGCGGGACCTGGTGCTGCTGACCCCGACCTGGCGCAACTGGCTGGTGGAGAACCTCGCCGTCGGCTCCCAGGAGCGCCACCTGGGCACCAGCATCCTGGAGTCCGAGTTCGTGCGCGAGTGGGTCGGCCTCCTGAACGACCCGGCTCTCGCGCAGGCGTGTGCCGACGCAGGTCTCAAGCTGGCGTTCCTGCCCCACCCCAACCTGCAGAAGCTCCTCGAGCGGCTCGACCTCCCCGACCACGTGACGACCCTGTTCTACGAGGGGAACGACGTGCAGGAGTACTTCGCGCGCGCCCGGGTGCTCGTCACCGACTACTCCTCGATCGCGTTCAACGCCGCCTACCTCGAGCGCCCCGTCGTCTACTTCCAGTTCGACGCGGAGGCGGTGCTGTCCGGTGCTCACGTCGGCCAGCGTGGCTACTTCGACTACGAGCGCGACGGCTTCGGCCCCGTCAGGCCGGACATCCCCACGACCGTCGCCGCGATCAAGGAGGCGATCGCGAACGGTGGCGCTCCCCTCCCGGAGTACCAGCGACGCATCGAGGAGACCTTCCCCCACCGCAGTGGTGGCTCCTCGGAGCGCGTCGTGCAGGCGGTCCTCCGTTCGATGCGGCGGGACACCGACACCGAGCCGGTCCGTGCCCCCGAGGCACCGGGCAGGGCGGAAGGGTGAGCCACGAAGCGATGGGAGCTCGCACCCCCGAGACGGTGAGCGTCTTCGGCAGCTGTGTCACGCGCGACAACTTCAACTCACGGTTCAACCCGGGCTACCGGGAGTACTTCGAGGTGGCGCTGAGCGCCAACCAGAGCTCGGTGATCGCGCTGATGTCGCCCCCCGTCGAGGAGGAGTACGAGCTGTTGCGCGAGCTCAGCGACTACGACCAGTGGAACATCAGGTCGGACCTGACCCGCGACTTCCTGCCGCGGGTGGCCGAGCTCCAGCCCGACCACCTCGTTCTCGACTTCTTCGGTGACGTGCACTTCGGCGTCGCCCGGCTGCCCGACGGGCGCTACCTCACCGACAACCGCTGGAAGACCCACTTCACCGACTTCTACGAGCGGCACCGCGCGGCCGGCCACCTCACGCTGTTCCGGTGGACCGACGACGCCGACGTCTACTTCGACCTGTGGACCGAGGCGTTGGACGGGTTCGCGGCGTACCTCGCCCGCGAGTGCCCCCACACCAGGGTGATCGTGCACCGCGGCTACAACACCGACCGCGTGCTCGTGCCGGGGCGACCCCGTCCCGTCTCGCTGCGCGAGCACGCGAAGCTGGCCCCCTTCGACGTCCACGGCGCCAACGCGTTCTGGAGCCGCCTCGACGACTACGCGATCGCCACCCACGGCTGGGACTCGATCGACCTGCGCGACCTCGAGGCGCCGTCGTACGAGGAGCACCCGTGGGGGCCGTTCTACGTCCACTACACGCCCGACTACTACCACCGGTTCATGGCGGAGATGCACAAGATCTCCCTGCGCCACCGCGTCGACGCCCCCACCTGGCACGAGATCGAGCTCATCGAGGCCGCTGCGCGTGAGCCCGCCGAGCGGCGTCTCGGTCTGGAGGCCGCGGCGGTCCGCGTCCAGCGTGAGCGCCTCGAACGGCAGCGCGCCCGGCTCAAGGAGCTCGAGGGTCTCGGCGTGGTCCGCGCAGCACGGTTCGCCGTCGGCCAGCGACTGCGCGCTCGCCGCGGCGCACGTCGGGCCTGACATGCCGATCCTCGACGCCGTACGCCGTGCCCGGAGAGCCCGCGCCGCCTCACGCCCACCGGTGCTCAGCGTCGTACTTCCGATCTACAACGTCGAGGCCTACCTCGAGACGACCCTCGCCAGCATCGCGGCCCAGTCGCTGCGCGAGTTCGAGGTCGTGATCGTCGACGACGGCTCCCCGGACTCCTCGGTCGACATCGCCCGCTCGTGGGCCGCCAGGGACCGCCGCTTCCGCGTGGTCAGCCAGCAGAACGCTGGCCCGTCCGCCGCGCGCAACACCGGCCTCCGGCACTGCAGCGCGCCGTACCTCACCTTCGTGGACGGCGACGACACGCTGCCACCGAACGCGTGGAAGCACCTGGTCGGCAGCCTGGAGCGCACCGGCTCGGACCTGTCCGTCGGCAAGCTGGTCCGGGACAACGGGCGCCGGCAGTTCGCCACGGAGCGCATGGAACGCAACCACGCGGTCGACCGCGAACGCCTCACGGTCCAGGAGATGCCGCGCATCCTCGCCGACGTCTTCCCGGTCAACAAGGTCTACCGCCGGATGTTCTGGGACCGGCTCGGGCTCGCGTTTCCCGAAGGAGTCTTCTACGAGGACCAGCCGGTGATGACCCGCGGGTTCCTCGCCGGGACCTTCGACGTGCTCAGCGAGACCGTCTACCACTACTGGATCCGCGCCGACCAGTCGTCGACCACGCAGCTGCGGCACCAGCTCTCCGACCTCCGCGACCGCATCGTGACCAAGCGGATGACCGTCGAGAGCGTGATCGCGCACGGCTCCCCCGAGGTGACGTCCACGTTCTTCGACTACGTCCTGCCTGTCGACATGTGGGAGTACTTCCGCTCGGTGCCGCAGTGCTCCGAGGAGTACTGGACGATGCTCCGCGACGCCGTGCGCGAGTTCTGGAACCCCTCGACCGTGCCGTTCGAGGAGACCCTCGTGCCGGTCCAGCAGCGCCTCATGGGGTGGCTCGTCACCCAGGACCGTCGTACGGACCTCGAGGCACTGATCGCCTTCCTCGACACCCACGGCGTCGTGACGGGGCAGGTCGAGGGCGTGGAGGTCTTCGACCACCCCTGGCGCACCGAGCCCGGCATCCCGCCGGGCTGCGTCCTCGTGTCTCCCCGAGCCTAGGTCCCGACCGCCCGCCGGCGTCCGCTCATCGTCCTCCAGAAGTCGGGCTCTGCTCGGGCGCCGGACGCCGACGTGCGACGGTGCCCGGTCAGCCCTTCTTGGCGAGGTCGGCGATCGTCTTCAGGCCGTACTTGGCGGCGGTCGCCTTGGTGACCACGACGGCGTCGCTGTCCTGGGCATCGGCCTGGTCCAGCGCGACCAGGTTGGCCGGCAGCGCCTTGGTCAGCGCGGCGTAGACGTCGGCGGGGCTGGTCGCCGTGGCGTTCTTGTCGATGTAGGTGAGGATCGTGCCGGTGTACTCGGGGAACAGGTCGAGCGACCCCTTCTCCAGGGCCGGGTAGTACTTCTCCCGGCTGCCGATGTTGAGCTTGGTCTGGATCGACGCACCCTGGGCCTTGAGGGCCTCGGCGTAGATGTTGGCCAGGATCACGTTCTCGGGGAAGTTCGCCGAACCCACGGTCAGGGAGACGCCCTTGGCGCTGGAGCCGGTGGTGTCCAGGGAGTTGTCGGTCAGCCATCCCTTGGCGACATCGGCGGGGTCCTTCTTGGCGTTGGCCACCTCACCGATCATCTTGCCCAGGCCGTCCGTGGTCAGCTTCGACTGGATCCCGTTGAGGACCTGCCTGACGCCCGGGGTCGCCTTGTCCTTGCTCACGATCGGGACGATGTTCTGGGCCGCGAAGTTGGCCTTGGGGTCCTCGAGGATCACGAAGTCGTTGGCCGCGATCGCGGGGTCCGTGGTGAACAGGTCGACCGCGTCGACCTGTCCGCGCTTGAGCGCGTTGACCGTCACCGGGCCGCCGGTGTCCGTCACGGTGTACTTGCCGAAGGTGACGCCATAGTTCTTCTCCAGCCCGGGGATGCCGTCCACGCGCGTCTTGAACTCCGGCGGTCCGCCGAAGATCATCTTCGAGGCGATCGTGCCGCCGCTGCCGGACGAGGACGACGAGGACGACGAGGAACCGCATCCGCTGAGCCCCATCGTGAGGGTGGTGGCGATCGCCGCCACGGCGATGAGCTTGGTCTTCATGGTTTCTCCTGGTTTCCCTTGGTGGTCGGGTTGTCGTGCTGTGTTGTCTTGTGACGTCGAGTGGTCGATGGCGGTCAGGCCGTCTCGGAGGCGAGCTCCTCGTTCAGTACGGCGACGCGCGAGTCCGACCCGGCCTGGCGGCCGGCGCGTCCGGTGATGCCGCGCGAGACCGTGTAGCGCTGCGCCAGCGCCAGCAGCAGGTCCGCCGCGAGCGCGAGCGCAGCGACGAGCAGGCCGCCGCTGATCATCTGTGGGTAGTCCTGCTGGGCGAGGCCGTCGTAGATGAACCGGCCCAGCCCACCCAGGGTGACGTACGACGCGATGGTGGCCGTCGCGATCACCTGCAGGGTCGCCGAGCGGAACCCGGAGAAGATCAGCGGCAGCGCGTTGGGCAGCTCCACCCGGAGGAGCACCTGGGGCCCGGTCATGCCCATGCCGAAGGCTGCGTCGCGCACCGCGGGCGAGACGTTCTGCACCCCGGCGTACGCGTTGGACAGGATCGGTGGCACGGCCAGCAGGACCAGCACGATCTCGGTGGGGATCAGGTAGCCGGCGTTGGTCCGGCCGTAGAAGTTCGGCGCGATGATCACGACCAGCAGCACGAGCACCCCGACGGTGGGGAGCGCGCGCACGGCGTTGGCGACGGTCACCAGCCAGGTCGCCTTCCCGGTGTGCCCGATCCACAGGCCCAGGGGCAGGGAGATCACGAGCGCGATGACGAGCGCGATCAGGCAGAACCAGACGTGGGCGCCGAGCTGGCCGAGGATGCCGGTGTCGAAGGGGGTGCTCTGCCAGTGGGCCGGGTCGGTGAGCCAGCCCACCACGTCGCCGATCACGAGGGCACCGCCCGGCGCCACGGGGTCAGCATGCGGCTGACGAGCACCACCAGCAGGTCGAGCACGAGAGCCAGCAGCACGCAGAGCACGATGCCGAGCACGATCGGCGGGTAGTACGGCTGGGAGACCGACAGCGTGAAGCCCTGGTCGAAGAGGCGACCCAGGTTGTCCATGCCGATCGTCCCGGCCACCGCCACGATGCTGACGTTCGCCACGATCGCGACCCGGAGGCCGGCGGTGATCACCGGCACCGCGATCGGCAGCTCCACCCGGAAGAACCGACCCACCGGGCGATAGCCGAGGGCGGTGGCGGCCTGCACGGTCTCCTCGGAGACGGCACCCAGGCCGTCGGCGACCACCCGCACCAGCAGCGCCGTCGAGTAGAGGCTCAGCGCGATCGGCACCTGCAACGGATTCAGCGGATCCATCCCGAGCACTGGTGGGATCAGCACGAACAGCGCGATCGACGGGATCGTGTAGAGCAGGCCGGTGATCGACATCATCGGCGGGTAGATCCACTGGTAGCGCCGCGCCAGCCAGCCCAGCGGCAGCGCCAGGGCCAGGCCGACCACGACGGGGACCACGGAGAGCCAGGTGTGGTCCCACAGCCAGCCGAGGTCCTCGCTGCGGTGGTCGAGGAAGTAGCCGAAGAAGTGAAGGGGCGAGGAGCTCGCGCTGTCCAGGGGACGGATCATGAGGGCGTCCCCTGCGACTCGATCAGGTCGAGCACCTCGCGCGCCGTGACGGTGCCGATCAGCCGGCCCGCCTCGTCGACCACGACCCCGCGGCCCGACGGCGAGGACAGGCACGCGTCCAGGGCCGCGCGCAGGGTGCCGCCCTGCGTCGCCAGCGTGCCGCCGCGGTAGAGCATCCGGTCCTCGACGACCGCACCGCGCGGTTGGTCGCCGAGGTGCAACCAGCCCTGGGGGGCCCCGGCCGCGTCGACGACGAGCACCCAGTCGCGGTCGCTGCCCGAGGGCAGCGGGTCGCCCAGCGTGACCGTCGGCTCCTCGTGGGTCCTCAACGAGCCCGACTGGGTGAAGCCGAGCGCACGGTAGCCACGGTCGCGGCCCACGAAACCCGCGACGAACGCGTCGACGGGCCGCGAGAGCAGCTCCCGGGGGGTGGCCAGCTGCGCGAGCGTGCCGCCGACGCGCAGCACCGCCACCTGGTCGCCGAGCTTGATCGCCTCGTCGATGTCGTGCGTGACGAACACGATCGTCTTGCCCAGATCGGACTGCAGCCGCAGGAACTCGTCCTGCAGCTGGTCCCGCACGACCGGGTCGACGGCCGAGAACGGCTCGTCCATCAGCATCACGGGCGGGTCGGCGGCCAGCGCACGCGCGACACCGACGCGCTGCTGCTGACCGCCGGACAGCTGCGCCGGGTAGCGCTTGGCGAAGGCCGGGTCCAGGCCCACCCGCTCGAGGAGCTCCATGGAGCGGGCTCGAGCCTGCTTCTTGTCCGTGCCGAGCAGGAAGGGCACGGTCGCCACGTTGTCGACGATGGTGCGGTGCGGGAACAGCCCAGCGTGCTGGATCACGTAGCCGATCTGGCGACGCAGCTCGTGCGCCGGCATGCTCGCCGTGTCGGTGTCGTCGAGCCAGACTTTGCCGGACGTCGGCTCGATCATTCGGTTGATCATCCGCAGCGACGTGGTCTTGCCACAGCCCGAGGGTCCCACCAGCACGGTGATCTGCCCGGTGGGTGCCTCGAGCTGGAGATCGTCCACCGCCACGGTGCCGCCCGGGTAGCTCTTCGTGGCGTGGTCGAAGCGGATCATGCGCTGGGCTCCTGGGTCTGTGAGGGATACCCGAGAAGCGCGCTGAGGGCGGCTGCCTCGGTGGCCACGATCCGGCCGTAGGAGTGCATCTCGTTCTCGTCGATGCGATAGGTCGGGCCGAGCACCGACAGCGCCGCCGCGATGCCTCCCGCGAAGCGCACCGGCGCCACGATCGCCGTCACGTCCGGCTCCATCCGGTCACGACCTGCGACGTACCCACTTGCGGGGACGTCACCGCAGAGGACGCGACCCACCGCCAGCCCCGTCATCGGCACCGTGCGGCCGATCCAGCTGGTGTGGCGTACGGCGTGGGTGCCCTCGACGACGGCGATGTAGATGGCCGTGTCGTTGACCCCCCGCACCGAGAGGTACGCCGACTCCCTCGTCTGGGCGCCGATCCGGTCCAGCGCCGGCGCGGCCAGCCGGGCCAGCTCGTTGCGGCCCAGCGCCGTCGCCCCGAGCTGCGTCATCACCGGACCCGCGCGGAAGCTGCCGGCCTCGTCCCGCGCCACGAAACCGGCCGTCTCCAGGGTCCGCAGCAGGCGCAGGGCGGTGCTGGGCGGCAGGACCGTCTCGCGGGCGCACTCGGTCAGGGTCACCGAGCCGCGCCTGCACACCTCCGACAGGAGCGCGAGCGCACGCTCGACCGTGCGGGTGGAGCTGGCTCGTCCCGGCCCGACGAGCGTCGGGCGAGGATCGACTGGGGCCTTGGCCGTCACGGGAGCCGCCCTTCGCAGGTCCTGGCCCGAACAGGGCAAACTGTTTCACTGTGCAGCAGTCGACTGCCGCTCAGTGAGACTATTGCACCTGTCCCCGACAGTCGGGAAGGCTAGGGCCGAAACTGGCCCGCGAGCGTTACCTGTGAGGAGTCCCTGGTGCCCACGCTGGACGGCAGCCACCTCACGCTCGACGAGATCGTCGCGGTGTCGCGGCGGGCCGGGTCCGTGGCGGTCGATCCCGGCGCTCGGGAGCGGGTGGCCGCCTCGCACGCGTTCGCCGACGAGGTCGCCGAGAGCCGGCCCATCTACGGGCGCTCGACCGGCGTCGGCGCCAACAGGGACCTGGTCCTGCCCGACCCCGACTCGCAGGCCCTGCAGCTGCTCCGCTCCCACGCCACCAGCTCGGGCGAGCTCCGCTCGGCCCAGCGCGTCCGCGCCATGCTGGTGATCCGGCTCAACCAGCTGGCCACCGACGGCAACGGCATCACCCCGAGCGTGCTCGACGCCCTCACGTCGATGCTGGCGGCCGACGCGCTTCCGCCCGTGCGCGAGGGCGGCAGTGTCGGTACGGCGGACCTGGCAGCACTCGCGACCACAGCCCTGGTGCTGTGCGGTGAGGCGGCGAGCACTCCGCCGGTCCCCAGCACCACGGCTTTCGGACCGGGCGACGCACTGACGTTCATGTCGAGCAACGCCGCCGTCCTCGCAGACGCTGCCCTGGCCGTGGCCGACCTCGACCGGCTCGCCCGCAGCGCACTGGTCGTCGCGGCGATGGACTTCGCGGCCGTGCGGGGCAACCCCGAGGCCTTCAGCCGGGCGGTGGAGGTCGCCACCCCGTTCCCGGGCTCGCAGTGGGTCTGTCGCACGATGCGCGACCTGATCGGGAGCGATGTTCCACCGGCGCGGATCCAAGACCCCTTCAGTCTGCGCACCTTCCCCCAGGTGCACGGTGCGCTGATGGACCGGCTGGCGTTCGCGGAGCAGGTCATCACCACCATGGCGAACAGTCCCTCGGAGAACCCGATCGTCTCCGCCCGCTTGGGCGTGGCGCACCACGGCGCCTTCCACGCGGCGTACCTCGTCCAGTCGCTCGACTCCCTGGTCCTGGCAGTGGCCCAGTCGGCGCAGCTGAGCCTGGCCCGGCTGACCATGCTCGCCGAGCCGGCGTACACCGGTCTCCACCCGTTCCTGGGCGACGGGACGCCCGCCGCGTCAGGCGTCATGATCGTGGAGTACAGCGCCGCGTCGGCCCTCGCCGAGCTGCGGGCGCTCGCCACCCCTGCCGGGATCCAGGCGGTCACGCTCTCCCGCGGGGTCGAGGAGGATGCCTCCTTCGCCACGCTGGCCGCGCGCCAGGCGCTCGAGGCGGTGTCCCGGTTCCGGGCGGTCCTCGCCGCCGAGCTGGTGGCCTCGTTGCGGTGCCTCCGCATGCAGGGGGCACGCCCGGTCGCGCTGGCCGGCGCGCTGGCCTACCTCGACGAGCGGGACGGCGGCGTCCCGGACATGCACGACCGCGACCTGACCTCGGACCTGCTCCTCGCGGAGGAGCTCGTGGACGCGCTTGCGGCCCACGTCCGTCCTGTGCAGCGCCAGGGAGCGCCTACGCCTGCTTGAGGGGCCGCTGCTGCGCGGCGTCCCGGGCCACGTTCTTCGCGGCGACGTTCTGGGTCGTCTGCTCGTCCCAGGCCACGAGGCCGGCGACGTCGTCCCCGCCCCGCAGCGCCACGATCGACTCCTCGAGCATCTGCACCCGCACCTGGGCCTCGGTGAGCCGCGACTCGGCGCGTTGGGCGCGGGTCTCCTGCTGGGTGACGAGGCCTTCGAGCTCGCGCTGCGAGATGTGGGCCTCGGCGAGCCGTTCGGTCATCGCCGTGGTGAACTCGGCGTGCTCGGCGGCCCGCACGCCGAACAGGGTGCGGTAGGCGGCGGCGGTGGTGGACCGGTCGGCGGCGTTCTCGCGACGCGACTGCAGCACCTCGGTCCACATGATCCGGAGAGCACCCCAGGCGAGCGCGAGCGCGGTCACCGAGGCGATGCTCAGCCACAGCGGGGACTGCGCGGGCAGGGCCGCGAGCACCACGACGGTGGCCACCGAGACCAGGGCGACCGCGACGGTCGCCGGGAGGCTGCGCTGACGACGGCGCATGGACGTACGCGAGGCTGCCATGAGCCGCAGCCTAGGTGGCTACTCCGGGGGTCGTGGGACGCGACACGCGTGCTCGAGGAGCAGGCCGGCGACCGTCACCAGGGTCGCACCGAGGCCTGCGAGGGCAGAGCGCCACAGCCGCGTGTCGGCCGCGGGGCCGCCGACGCCGAGGTGACTCAGGGCGAAACCGAGGTAGCACCCGGCCAGGAGTGCTCCGACCAGGGCGGAGGCCTTGCCGAGCACGAGCCGGTTGACGGCCTGGTGCGGGGCCAGGGCGGAGCGGTTCCGCACCACCGTCCGCCTCGTGAGGTACGCCGACCCGCCGATGATCGCGGCTGCGAAGACGAGCAGCCCGACCGAGACCAGCGAGATGTTGGGCTCGGGGTAGCGCAGCTGCAGGCAGACCGGGCGCACCGCCCAGCCCACCACGAGACCGATGACCCCGAGGGTGACGAGGGGACCAGGTCCGGTGAGCCTGACCCGGCCTTGCGGAGGCTCGAGCTCCTCCTGCGGGTCGGGCCTGGTCACCGGCGGGCCTCGAAGCGGGGCACCACCGGGTCAGCCGTACTCGAGCACGATGTCCTCGCGGAGCTTCACGCCCTCGCGACCGATCGTCTCGACCAGCTCGGCCACCGGTCCCACGCCCGGGATCACCGCGTCCGACTCGACGTCGAGCCAGGGCACCAGGACGAAGGCACGCTCACTGGCCCGCGGGTGGGGCAGCACGAGGTCGTCCTCGTCGGCCCGGCGGTCCCCGAGGACGATCAGGTCGACGTCGAGCGTGCGTGGCCCGTTGCGCTCCCCGCCCTGCTCGCGCCCGTAGGCCGACTCCACGGCCAGGGCGCGCTCGAGCAGGGTGCGCGCCGAGAGCGTCGTGTCGAGCAGCACGATGGCGTTGAGGAACTCCTTGGAGCCCTCGGGCGCGTCCACGGGTTCGGTCTCGTAGACCGGAGAGACCGCGGTGAGCCACACCTCGGGGGTGTCCGCCAGCGTGTGCACGGCGCCCTGGAGGTTGTGTCGCCGCTCGCCGGCGTTGGAGCCGATCGAGATCACCGCGCGGCGGATGGGCTGCATGTCGCCCGTGAGGCTGTCGGCGTCGACGATGTTGGGATTGGGGGACTCGGTCACTGACGGCTCCGTCTGATGGTGAGGGCGACATCGTCGAACGTCGCCTGGATCGGGGCGTGCGGCTTGTGCACGGTCACTTCAACGTCTTCGACCCGCACGTGGCGCAGGCAGACGTCTGCGATCCGCTGCGCCAAGGTCTCGATCAGGTCGACCGGATCGTTCGCGACAGCCGACCGGACCTCATCCACGAGGGTTCCGTAGTCGACCGTCTCCTGCAAGTCGTCGTGCTGCGCGGCAGCGCGAGTGTCCATGCCGAGCACCAGGTCCACCACGAACTCCTGGCCGTCGCGGCGCTCGAAGTCGAACACGCCGTGGTGGCCGTGGACGGCGAGGCCGCGCACGGCCAGGCGGTCGAGAAGGTGGTCGGTCATGGTGTCCTGACACTACCGGCGGGTCCCGCGTGACCGGAACGGCCGTCCCACGCCGTCAGGCGTCACAGCGCGCTGACCTGTGGGAACGATCACGTCGGCTGGTCCCCGCGCCACCGTGTGACCACCTTGATGGCGTCCAGGCTGCCCCGGACCTCGTGCACCCGGACGGCCCACACGCCCTGGATCGCCGCGATCGTGGTGAGGGCCACGTTGGCGGCCTCACGGTCGTGGACCGGGCGGGGCGACCCGTCCGGGCCGGCGAGGAGCGACCCGAGGAACGACTTGCGGCTGGACCCCACCAGCACCGGCACGTCGAGCGAGTCGAGCTCCGGGAGCCCGCGGAGCAGCTCCCAGTTGTGCTCCGCGGTCTTGGCGAAGCCCAGTCCCGGGTCGACGACCAGCCGGGCGGGATCGACCCCGGCCGCCCTCGCCGCCTCGAGCCGCTGCGCGAGCTCGTCGCGGACCTCGACCAGCACGTCGTCGTAGGTCGCCAGCTGCTGCATCACCTCGGAGTGGGCGCGCCAGTGCATCACGACGTACGCCGCGCCGTGCTCGGCGACGACGTCGAGGACCTGCGGGTCGGCCAGCCCGCCGGACACGTCGTTGACCATCACGGCCCCGGCCTCGAGGGCGGCTGCGGCCACCTCGTGGCGCATCGTGTCCACAGAGACCGCGACCTCCTCGGCCGCCAGCGCCCGGATGACCGGGACCACGCGGTCGAGCTCCTCGGCGACCAGCGGACGCGTCGCGCCGGGCCGGGTCGACTCGCCACCGATGTCGAGGATGTCGGCGCCCTGCTCGCGCAGCAGCAGCCCGTGGGCGATGGCGGCGTCGGTCGTGGCGTGGCGACCGCCGTCGGAGAAGGAGTCGGGCGTGACGTTGACCACCCCCATGACCAGGGGCCGGGGCAGCACCGGCAGACCGCCGCTCCAGGACCCCCGGCTGATCATCGCGGCGCGGCCATGTCTTGGAGGGGATTCATCGGGCAGCGTTGATGAGCGAGATCGCCTCGGCCCGGGTGGCGGGCCGATGCATGATCCCGCGTACGGCGGAGGTGATCGTGCGGGCGCCCGCCTTGCGCACCCCCCGCATCGTCATGCAGAGGTGCTCGGCCTCGATGACGACGATCACGCCCCGCGCCTCGAGGATCTCCACCATCGCGTCGGCGATCTGGGTGGTCAGCCGCTCCTGCACCTGCGGGCGCTTGGCGTAGACGTCGACCAGCCGCGCCAGCTTCGAGAGCCCGGTGATCTTGCCGTTCTCGTTGGGGATGTAGCCCACGTGGGCCACCCCGGTGAACGGCACGAGGTGGTGCTCGCACATCGACCAGAGCTCGATGTCGCGCACCAGCACCATCTCGTCGTGCCCGATGTCGAAGGTGGTGGTGAGCACCTCCTCGGGGCTCTGGTGCAGGCCCAGCGTGAGCTCGGCGTAGGCCCTCGCGACCCGGGCCGGGGTCTCCCGCAGCCCTTCTCGCTCGGGGTCCTCGCCGATCGCGAACAGCAGCTCACGCACCGCTGCGGCGGCACGGTCGTGGTCGAACGCGGCGACGGCCCCCTGGCCGCCACCCATCGGGTCGACGCTCATGGTGCGGGGGTTGGCGGAGTCGGTGGATTCCCTCCGACGCCGGTGTCGCCGTGGAGGTCGCCCCCCGCGCCCGGAGGAGTGATCACCACGGCCCCCTCGCTGTCGTCGGGAACGGCCCCGTCGGCAGCGGCGATGCGGATCTTCTCGGGGATGACCACCGGCGGGATGCTGGAGGGGTTGCGGTTCGGCGAGCCGGTCCATGCAGGTCGCCTGGAACGGCGACGCAGCGGCTGGAAGATGGTGGCGATCTGCTCCTTGTCGAGCGTCTCCCTCTCCATCAGCGCCAGCACGAGCGCGTCGAGCACGTCCCGGTTCTCCTCGAGGATGTCGAAGGCCTCCTGGTGGGCGGACGCCAGCAGCTTCTTCGTCTCGTCGTCCACGATCGCCGCGACGTCCTCGGAGTAGTTGCGGGTGTGGCCCATGTCGCGGCCCAGGAACGGCTCACCCTCGGTCTCACCGAGCTTGATGGCACCGAGTCGCTCGGTCATGCCGTACTGCGTGACCATCGCCCGCGCCAGGGCGGTGGCCTTCTCGATGTCGTTGCCGGCGCCGGTGGTCGGGTCGTGGAAGACCATCTCCTCCGCCGCGCGGCCGCCCATCATGTAGGCCATCTTGTCGAGCATCTCCGAGCGGGTCTGGGAGTACTTGTCCTCGTCGGGCAGCACCATCGTGTAGCCCAGAGCCCGCCCGCGCGGCAGGATCGTCACCTTGTGCACGGGGTCGGTCCCGGGGAGCGCCGCGGCGACGAGGGCGTGGCCACCCTCGTGGTACGCCGTGATCATCCGCTCCTTCTCACTCATCAGGCGGGTGCGCTTCTGCGGGCCGGCGATGACGCGGTCGATGGCCTCGTCCAGCGCCGCGTTGTCGATCAGCTTGCCGTTCTGGCGAGCGGTCAGCAGGGCGGCCTCGTTGAGCACGTTGGCCAGGTCGGCGCCGGTGAAGCCCGGCGTACGGCGAGCCACGGAGAGCAGGTCGACGTCCGGGGCCATCGGCTTCCCGCGCGCGTGCACCTTGAGGATCATGTTGCGACCGTTGAGGTCGGGGGCGTCGACACTGATCTGGCGGTCGAAGCGGCCCGGGCGCAGCAGGGCCGGGTCGAGGATGTCGGGGCGGTTGGTCGCAGCGATCAGGATCACGCCGCCGCGGACGTCGAAGCCGTCCATCTCGACGAGCAGCTGGTTCAGGGTCTGCTCGCGCTCGTCGTGGCCGCCGCCCATGCCGGCGCCGCGGTG
>NZ_JAOPXP010000177.1 GCF_025965085.1 Marmoricola sp. | reverse complement strand
GTCATGGTGAGCTGCACCCGTTCGAGCACCCGGCCGGCGGCCACCACGATCTTCTCGCGCAAACCCTCGACGCCCTCCATCGCCTCGTCGAAGAGCCGCTGTCCGTCGGCCGGGTTGATCGCCTCTTCCGCCGCCGCCACGAGCAGGCTGCGCTTGTCCGGGAACACCCGGAAGATCGTCCCCTCCGCTATGCCCGCGGCCTGCGCGATCTCGCGGGTGCTGACCTCGCCTCCGCGCTCCACGATCAGCGGGACGAGGACCGAGACGATCGCCTTGCGGCGGTCGTCCGGCGGCATGGCGGTGGCACGTGGAGTCACCCTCAGATAGTAAGTGAGTGAGCACTCACTCACAAGCCCCTTTTGTTCTGGCGTTCGCCCCAGGCACGCCACAGGGGTCGCATGAGGGGACGGCTACGGGGCAAGCCGCGCAGTGCTCCATCGCGACTCGTCATCGCGACGGTAGACCAGCCGGTCGTGCATCCGCCCCTTGCGGCCCTGCCAGAACTCGACCACCTCCGGGCGCACCCGGTAGCCACCCCACTGCGGCGGCAGCGGAACCACGTCGGCCCCGGCGAACCGTGCCTCCACGCCTGCGTAGCGGTCGTCGAGCTCGTCGCGGGAGGCGTCCTCCTGGGACTGGGGCGAGGCCCAGGCCCCGAGCTGAGACCCGCGTGGCCTCGCGGCGAAGTAGGTCTCGCTCTCCTGCCGTGAGACCCGGGAGGCGGTGCCCTCGACGCGCACCTGGCGCTGCAGGTCGTGCCACGGGAACAGCAGGGAGACCGCAGGGTTGGCCTCGATGTCACGGCCCTTGCGTGACTCGTAGTTGGTGTAGAAGACGAACCCCCCGTCGTCGACGCCCTTGAGCAGCACCATCCGGAGCGACGGCCGCCCCTCGGCGGAGACGGTCGAGACCACCATCGCGTTCGGCTCGTGCAGCCCGGCCGCGATCGTGTCGTCGAGCCAGCCGCGAAACATGGTGATCGGGTCCGGAGCCAGGTCCGGGTCATCGAGCCCGCGGGCGCCGTACTCGCGCCGCAGGGCACCCAGGTCCGGGCCGGTTCGGTTCTCGCTCATGCAGCGAACCTAACCGGCCGAAGCTGATCGCTACGTCGGTTCTGGGCACCACGTGACGTTCGGCCCCCGAGTGGGCATGATGTGCTGGTCCGCGCCAGTGTCGGACAGCCAGACGAAGGAGCGCGCATGACCGAGGTCCACCACGGCCTGGAGGGCGTCGTCGCCTTCGAGACCCAGATCGCCGAGCCCGACAAGGAAGGGTCAGCGCTGCGCTACCGCGGCGTGGACATCGAGGAGATCGTCGGTCGGATCCCGTTCGAGAAGGTCTGGGGCCTGCTGATCGACGGCAAGTACGACCCGGGCCTGCCGCCCGCCGAGCCGGTCAACCTGCCGATCCACACCGGCGACGTCCGCGCCGACGTCCAGGCCGGCGTCGCGATGCTCGCACCCATGCTCGGGATGAAGCAGACCTACGACATCACCGACGAGGAGGCCCGCACGGACCTCAGCCGCGTCGCCGTCATGGTGCTGTCCTACGTCGCCCAGTCCGCACGTGGTCTCGGCCTGCCGATCGTGCCGCAGCGCGAGGTGGACCAGGGCAACACCCTCGCGGAGAAGTTCATGATCCGCTGGAAGGGCGAGGCCGACCCCAAGCACGTCAAGGCCATCGACGCCTACTGGAGCTCGGCTGCCGAGCACGGCATGAACGCCTCGACGTTCACCGCACGCGTGATCACCTCCACGGGCGCTGACGTGGCCGCCGCGTTCTCGGGCGCCATCGGCGCCATGAGCGGACCGCTGCACGGTGGTGCCCCGTCCCGCGTCCTCGGCATGATCGAGGACGTCGAGAAGACCGGTGACGCGAAGGCCTACGTCAAGAAGCTCCTCGACGACGGCGAGCGCCTGATGGGCTTCGGGCACCGCGTCTACCGCGCCGAGGACCCGCGTGCCCGGGTGCTGCGACGCACCGCCAAGGAGCTGGGCGCTCCGCGCTACGAGGTCGCCGAGGAGCTCGAGAAGGCCGCGCTCGCCGAGCTCAGGGAGCGCCGCCCCGACCGCGTGCTGGAGACCAATGTCGAGTTCTGGGCGGCGATCGTCCTCGACTTCGCCGAGGTGCCGGCCAACATGTTCACCTCGATGTTCACCTGTGCCCGCACCGGTGGCTGGTCCGCCCACATCCTGGAGCAGAAGACGACCGGCCGGCTGATCCGTCCCTCGGCGATCTACGTCGGCCCGGGCGAGCGTTCCGCCAGCGAGATCGAGGGCTGGAACGACGCGTGGGGCGACACCGACGCCTCGGAGGAGCCGGTCGCCTGACCCGGCGTCCCGGGGCGCCGCAGATCTGGCGCCCTGGTCTCCGCCCTCACCCCGCGGGCAGGAGCAACGTCTTGGCGAAGCAGCGCGACAGCGGGGCGTCCCTGTAGAAGCCGAAGCCCGGGACCGGGGTGTAGCCCGCGGACTCGTAGAGCGCGATCGCCTCGGGCTGGCGGGTGCCGGTCTCGAGCACCATCGCCTCGGCCCCGGCGTCGCGGGCGGTCTCCTCGAGACGGGCCAGCATCGCGCGGGCGAGGCCCCGTCCGCGGGCGCTCGGCGCGACGTACATCCTCTTGACCTCGGCGGTCAGCCGCGTCCCGGCGAACGTGACGTCGGCACGCCGCCGCCAGGCTCCGGTGACTACCGGGGTCTCGGCCAGGTAGCCGACGAAGAAGGCACCGAGCGGCGCCTCGAAGTACGCCGGGTCGATCGGGGTCTCGTCGCGCCCCCCGTAGCGACGGGTGTACTCCTCCTGCACCTCCTCGACGAGCAGCGCGGCGTCCGGGTGGGTGACCGAGACGCGTTCGACCCGGATCTCAGACAAGCCGGCGACCACGGCTGTCACAGAACTGCGCCGCCTCGACGTTGCGCCAGCCACGGCTGCGGCGGTAGGGACCCGCGGCGGTGGCCGCGGCCGGCTCGTCGACCCTGCGAACCATCCCCAGCACACCCCGGCCCATCGGTGAGATAGGACGCGTTGCCCTTCACTACGGGCATCGTCTCGCCGGCGTCGTCGCCGGCGGAGGCGCCCATGAACCCCGCACCGAGGAGCAGGCCCAGTCCGATCACGGTCAGGAACCCACCGGCGGCGAACACCACGAAACCGTGGGGAGCGCCGGAGAGGTCGTCGCCGGCGCCGGCGAAGCGGGTGAACCCGACCAGCACCAGCACCACCCCGAGGACGCGGAACGTGGTGCGCACGCCGCCCCTGGCGCGCAGGCCGGGTGTGGGCGTGCTGTCCATCGCTGTCCCTCCGGGGGTTCCAGGGCATCGGGCTGACAGAATAGGGCCTGTGACCGACATCGTGATCCCGGACGAGATCAAGCCTGCTGACGGACGTTTCGGGGCCGGGCCCTCGAAGATCCCGGCGGGCGCCCTCGACGCACTGGCGGCGACCGGGACCTCCCTGATGGGCACGTCCCACCGCCAGCCGCCGGTGCGCAACATCGTGGGCAGGGTGCGCGAGGGGTTGGGGACTCTGTTCTCCCTGCCGGACGGCTATGAGGTGGTCCTCGGCAACGGTGGCGCCACTGCGTTCTGGGACATCGCCACCTTCGGCCTGATCCGGCACAAGAGCCAGCACCTCAGCTTCGGGGAGTTCTCCTCCAAGTTCGCCAAGGCTGCGGCGGAGGCGCCGTTCCTCGCCGAGCCGACGGTGATCAGGAGCGAACCGGGGTCGCTCCCGGAGCCGCAG
>NZ_JAOPXP010000173.1 GCF_025965085.1 Marmoricola sp. | reverse complement strand
CCGCTCGGCCAGGGCCAGCAGCACCGACGTCGCCGTGGCCCCACCGCCGATCACGGCGACCGAGCGTGGCGGCGCCTCCAGTCGCTCGTCGAGGGCGGCCATGGCCCCGGGGATGTCGGTGTTGAAGCCCAGTCGCCTGTCCGAGTCGAGGACCACCGTGTTGACGACCCCCGAGAGCCGGGACCACGTGTCGAGGGAGTCGACGAGGGGAACCACGGTGCGCTTCAGCGGCATCGTCAACGACAGGCCCCGCCAACCCGCGTCCAGGCCGTCCAGGAAGCCTGCGAGACCCGCCGAGTCGACCGTCACCGCCTCATAGGTCCAGCTCAGGCCCAGATGCTCGTACGCCGCCCGGTGGAGCGCCGGCGACAGCGAGTGCGCGATCGGGGAACCGAGGACGGCACAGCGCATCGCCTAGCACTCCTCGTGCGTCCGGCAGTACTCCTGCAGCTTGGCGACGGCCCTGTTGTGCTCGGCGAGGGTCGCCGAGAACACCGTGGTGTCGTTGGCGTAGTCCGGCACGAAGAACAACCAGTTGCCCTGCGCGGGTGAGAGCGCGGCCTTGATGGTCGCCTCGCCGGGTGAGCCGATCGGGCCCGGAGGCAGGCCCGTGTGCACGTAGGTGTTGTACGCCGAGGGGTTGGCCCGCTCCGTGGCGGTCGTGAACACGTCGCCCTTGCGCTTGCTGATGTAGGAGACCGTCGAGTCCAGCTGGAGCTTCATCCCCTGGTTGAGCCGGTTGTAGAGCACCCGCGCGACCTTCGGGTAGTCCTCGGCCTTGTTGGCCTCGTACTCCAGGATGCTGGCCACCGTCAGCACCTGCTCGGGGGTGAGGTTCACCTTCCGGGCGGCCGCGGCGATGTCGAGGGACCTCTCCACCTCGACGGTCTTGGCCACCATCTGCCTGACCAGCCCGACGGCGGTCTGCTTGGGCGGGACCGTGTACGTCGCCGGGAAGAGGTAGCCCTCCGGGTTGCCCCTGGCCTCCGCGGGGAGCCCGATGGCCCGGGGGTCGGCGAGCGCCGCGGTGACCGCCTTCCTGGTGATGTCGGTCTTCGCCACGATCGTCTGCACGATCTGGTCCACGCGGGCGCCCTCGGGCACGACCACCAGGCTCTGCAGCAGGTTCGCGGGTTCGATGAGCACGGCCAGCGCCTGGCTCGCCTTCATGCCCTTCTTGAGCTGGTAGTAGCCGACCTGGATGTTGCGGGACTTCGCCTCCTTGCGGGCCGCGTCGCTGAAGGCGTCGACGCTCTCCACGACGCCCGCGAGCTTGAGGTCTCGACCGATCGCGGTGGAGGACGCACCGGCCTTGACCTTGTAGAGCACCGAGCCGCTGCCCGGTCCAGGGAAGTCGGGAGCGGGAGCCAAGCGCGAGCTGATCTGGTCATAGGCCCACTGGCCACCGAACCACGCGCCGCCCAGGATGACGGCCAGCACGACCAGGACCGGCAGGCAACCCCGACCGCGACGACGCCGCTCGGGCTCGTCGAGCAGGTCGTCGCCGTACGCGTCGTCCTCGTGGCGGTCGTCGGCGTCCCGGTCGTCGAGCGGTGGTTCCTGGGGTTCGTGACCCGCGCCGTCACCGATCTGGCTCAACGCATCCGTCCTAGCTCCTCGTGTCCCCGGGCGGTACCAGCTCACCGGCGCACGTGCCGGTCCGCTGTTCCCGATCGAGGGCTCCTTGCAAGATCACGACCGCGGCGGCCTGGTCGACCACTGCGCGACGCTTCCTGCCCTTGCGGCCCTGCGCCCGCAGCTGCCCCTCGGCGGTCACGGTGCTCAGGCGCTCGTCGCACAACCTGACCGGTACCGGCTGGACCCGGGTGGACAGCTCACGCGCGAACGCTCGAACCTTACCGGCCGAGGGTCCTTCTCCCCCGGACATCGAGCGCGGGAGGCCGACATAGATGCGCACCGCACCCAGCTCCTCCTGGAGCGCTGCCAGCCGGTCGAGGTCGCCCTCGGCGCGCGCGACGGTCTCCACAGGGGTGGCGAGGACGCCGGACGGGTCGCTGCTGGCGACCCCGATGCGGGCGTCCCCCGGGTCGATGCCGAGGCGTACGCCGTAGAGCTCGTCGTCCATCTGGACTCAGCGACCGGCCTGACCGGAGACCAGGGCCTGGCGAATCACGGCCAGGGCCGCAGCTGCCTTCGCGGCATCCGGACCCCCGCCCTGCGCCACGTCGTCCTTGCCGCCCCCCTTGCCGCCGAGCACCTCGGACGCCGCCCGGACGAGCGTGCTCGCCGAGATCCCCGCCGCCCGGCCCGCATCGTTCACGGCCACCACGGCCGAGGCCTTGCCGGACGCGGAGCCGATGACGGCTGTGACACCGGGACGGTCAGCGGGCATCCGGTTGCGGATGTCGAGCGCGAGCGTGCGCACGTCGCCCCCACCTGCTCCGGGCGCCTCGTGGCCCACGAACAGGACACCGGACAGGTCCTCGGCGTTGGCCGCCAACTGGCCGCCCGCGGCGAGGAGCTGTTGCAGGCGGACCTTCTCGATCTCCTTCTCCGCAGTGCGGAGCTTCTCCACGATGTCGCTGACCCGCTCGGGGAGCTGTTCGGGCCGCACCTTGAGGGTCTCGGAGAGCTGCGCCACCAGCACGTGCTCTCGCGCCAGGAACTTGTACGCGTCGCTGCCGACCAGCGCCTCGACACGGCGTACGCCGGACCCGATCGAGGACTCCCCCAGCAGCTTGACCACGCCGAGCTTGCCGGAGCTGCCGGCGTGCGTGCCGCCGCAGAGCTCGCGGGCCCAGTCCCCCACCGAGACCACGCGCACCAGGTCGCCGTACTTCTCGCCGAACAGCGCCATCGCGCCCGACCTCACGGCGTCCGACTGGCTCATCACCTCTGCCTCGACCGCGAGGTCGTCGAGGATGACCTCGTTGACCCGCGCCTCGACGTCGTTCATCACCGACGCCGGCACCGACCCGGTCGCGGAGAAGTCGAACCGGAACCGTCCCGGGGCGTTCTCCGAGCCTGCCTGGGTCGCCGTCTCGCCGAGCGCCTCGCGGAACGCCTTGTGCACCATGTGCGTCGCGGTGTGGGCACGCGAGATCGAACGCCGTCGCTCGACGTCGACCAGGGCCTGGGCCTGGGCACCGATGGTCACCTCACCGGAGAGCACCTTGGCCTGGTGCACGATCAGCCCGGTGATCGGCGACTGCACGTCCACGACCTGCAGCCGGGCGCCGGTGTCGAGCTCGATCACGCCCTGGTCGGCGAGCTGGCCGCCGCCCTCCGCGTAGAACGGGGTGCGGTCGAGGACCAGCTCGATCTCGTCACCCTCACCTGCCGAGGCCACCACCCCGGCCGGAGTGACGATGCCACGCACCGACCCCTCACCCACGACGCCGTCGTAACCGGTGAACGTGACCGGGGAGCCGAGCGAGTCGGCGACGGCACGATAGGCCGTGGCGTCGCGGTGCTGGCCCTTCTTGGACTTCGCGTCGGCCTTCGCCCGCTGGCGCTGCTCCCCCATCAGCCGGCGGAACCCCTCCTCGTCGACCTTCAGCCCCTGCTCGGCGGCCATCTCCAGGGTCAGGTCGATGGGGAAGCCGTAGGTGTCGTGCAGCGCGAACGCCCGGTCACCGGACAGCGTGGTGGATCCGGACTTCTTCAGCTCGGTGGCCGCCGTGTCGAAGATCGTCGTACCGGACCGCAAGGTCGAGCGGAACGCCTCCTCCTCCGCGTAGGCGACGGTCGAGATCCGCTCCCAGTCGCGCTGCAGCTCGGTGTAGGTCTCGGCCATCTTGTCGCGACTGACCGGCATCAGCTCGGGGAGCACCCGGTCCTCGGTACCGAGCAGTCGCATCGAGCGGATGGCGCGACGCAGCAGGCGGCGCAGCACGTAGCCACGGCCCTCGTTGCCGGGCGTGACGCCGTCGCCGATGAGCATCATCGAGCTGCGGACGTGGTCGGCCACGACCCGGAAGCGCACGTCGTCGGTGGGGTTGACCCCGTAGCGCCGGCCGGTGAGGTCCTGGGCCCGCTCGATCACGGGGAACATCACGTCGATCTCGTACATGTTGGGCTTGTCCTGGAGCAGGAAGGCGACGCGCTCCAGTCCCATGCCGGTGTCGATGTTCTGCTTCGGCAGCCGCCCGGCGATGTCGAAGTCGGTCTTGCTGCGGACGGCACTCAGCTCGTCCTGCATGAAGACGAGGTTCCAGATCTCCAGGTAGCGGTCCTCGGCACTGAAGTCGCCGTCCGCTCCGTACGCCGGACCGCGGTCGTAGAGGATCTCCGAGCAGGGTCCTCCGGGCCCCGGGACACCCATCGACCAGTAGTTCTCGCTCTTGCCGAGACGGATGATCCGGTCGTCGGGGAGGCCGGTGATCTTCCTCCAGAGCTCGACCGCCTCGGCGTCCTCCTCATAGACGCTGGGGTAGAGCCTGCTCTCCTCCAGGCCCCAGCCACCGTCGGCGAGAGGCTTGGTGACCAGGTCCCAGGCGAACTCGATGGCCCCTGCCTTGAAGTAGTCGCCGAAGCTGAAGTTGCCACACATCTCGAAGAACGTGCCGTGGCGCGTGGTCTTGCCGACCTCCTCGATGTCGGGGGTGCGCACGCACTTCTGGACGCTGACCGCCCGGCTGAACGGTGGCGTCTCCTGTCCCAGGAAGTAGGGCTTGAACGGGACCATGCCGGCGTTCACGAACAGCAGGTTCGGGTCCGGCACCAGCAGCGACGCCGAGGGCACAGCCGTGTGGCCGGACGCCACGAAGTGCTCGATGAAGCGGCGTCGGATCTGGGCGGTGTCCATGACTAGCGGTTCTCCTGTGTGGTGGTCTCGGTGGGTGAGGGTCGGGCGCCGGCGAGTGTCTCGAGACCTTCGGCTCTGGGCCGCGGCAGTTCCCGTGGCTGTCCGTCCAGCGTCCAGCCGAGCCGGTGCCGCAGCTCGGTCTCCTTCTCGCTCATGCCGGCGCGTACCTCGTCGGCGAAGAGGTGGGCGCCCAGTCCCAGGCCGGCCATGCGGTCGCGCAGGCCCTCGGGAGTGAAGGTCTCGGCCACCCGGCGTGCCCTGGCCATCACGTAGACGCCCGCGCCGGCACCGGCGACGAACCAGAAGCCCCTGTTCATCAAGAGGACCTCATGCGGCGTCGGCGGGTCGTGGTGGGGTCTGGTCGGCGCCGTCGCGCGTTGCCGCCCCACGCGCTGCCCGCTCCTCTGCCTGCATCCGGCGCCACGCGTCCTTCATCTCGCGGCGGCGCTGCTTGCGGGCGCGGCGCACTTCGCGGCGTACCTCGAACCGGATCTTGTTGCGCGACTCCGCCGACAGTGCTCGGCGTACGCCGTGCCCGAAGGCGACCACCTTGACGAGGGGCTCCCCGACAGTGGCACTGAGCACGACGCGGTCCGGGATGTTCGGCTCGAGTGGAGGAGAGCCGGCGTCGGTGATGACGTAGGCGGGGTCGTCCACCCGGATCATCGAGTCGGACTGACGCTCGAGCTGCTCGGTGAGTCGGTCCAGTCGCTCGCGCAACGCCGCGGTCTCGGCCCGCGCGGACGCCAGCTCCCGGCGGGACTCCGCGTGGCCGCGCAGCACCACCAGCGCCACGCAGGCGAGGAGGACCAGCAGCGCGACTGCGCCGGCGATCAGGACGGGCGTTTCCATGGTGTCCGACCCTACCTGCCGCGGATGATCCGGCGGATCCGCTCCCACCGCTCCTTGAGCGCGGATTCCGCACCCAGGCTGGTCGGCTGGTAGTACTCGGCATCGGCGACGACGTCCGGGGCGTACCGCTGCTCGGCGATCCCGAACGGCGCGTCGTGGGAGTACTGATAGCCCTTGCCGTGGCCGAGCTTCTTCGACCCGCCGTAGTGGGCGTCGCGCAGGTGGGGCGGCACCGGACCGATCCTGCCCGCCCGCACGTCGGCGCTGGCCGCGTCGATCGCCTTGATCACCGCGTTGGACTTGGGAGCCAGGGCGAGCGCGATCACGGCCTGGGCGAGGTTCAGCCTCCCCTCGGGCATCCCGATCAGCTGCACGGCCTGCGCCGCCGCGACCGCCGTCGTCAGTGCCGTCGGGTCGGCCAGCCCGATGTCCTCGCTCGCCAAGATGACGAGCCGCCGGGCGATGAAGCGCGGGTCCTCCCCGGCCTCGACCATCCGCGCCAGGTAGTGCAGCGCGGCGTCGGCGTCGGAGCCCCGGATCGACTTGATGAACGCGCTGGTGACGTCGTAGTGCTGGTCGCCCTGGCGGTCGTAGCGCACCGCTGCCCGGTCGACCGCGGTCTCGGTGGTCGCGAGGTCCACCGTGTCCAGTCCCTGCGCCAGCGCAGCCCCGGCAGCCGCCTCGAGGTAGGTCAACGACCGTCGCGCGTCACCACCGGCCAGGCGCACGAGGTGGTCGAGCGCCTCCGTTTCGAGCGTGACCTGGCCGTCCATTCCGCGGGGGTCGGTGAGGGCGCGCTCGATCACGCCGCGTACGTCGTCATCGGTGAGCGGTTCGAGGGTCAACAGCAGGGATCGCGAGAGCAGCGGCGAGATCACCGAGAAGAACGGGTTCTCCGTGGTCGCTGCGACCAGGGTGACCCAGCGGTTCTCGACGCCGGGCAGCAGCGCGTCCTGCTGCGCCTTGGTGAACCGGTGTACCTCGTCGACGAACAGCACCGTCTCCTGGCCGCTGGAGACGAGGCGGGCCCGGGCGCTGTCGATGGCTGCCCGGACCTCCTTGATGCCCGCCGCGACGGCCGAGACCTCGACGAAGTGCCGGTCTGTCTGGACCGAGACGATCGAGGCGATCGTGGTCTTGCCGGTGCCGGGAGGACCCCACAGCAGCAGGGACATCGGCTGGTCGCCCTCGACCAGCCGGCGCAGCGGAGCGCCGGGGGCCAGCAGGTGCTGCTGGCCGACGAGCTCGTCGAGGGTCCGTGGCCGCATCCGCACCGCCAGCGGCGCCGAGTCGTGGGTGTTGCCGGCGAGCGTGCCACCGCCGGTGAAGATGCCCGACGTGGCGTTCGAGGATGCGGGGTCGCGAGCAGAACCGGGTCCGTCGTACGCGAAGAGTCCGTCCATCTCCTCGACCCTATCCGGCAGCCGGCATGGCTCTCGTCAACGGCTCACGAGACGCCTGTCTCCGCGATGATGGCGTCGCGTGCCTGCCGCCGTTGCCGCTGCTCCTCGGGATCGGGCACGGGCACCGCCGAGACGAGCCTGCGCGTGTACTCGTGCTGCGGATTGCGCACGATCTCGTCACGATCCCCGATCTCGACGATCTTGCCCCTGTACATCACCGCGATGCGCGACGCCAGGATCTCGACGACGCCGAGGTCATGGCTGATGAACAGGCAGGCGAAGCCGTGCTCGCGCTGGAGCTCCTGGAACAGCTCGAGCACCTTGGCCTGGACGGACACGTCGAGCGCCGAGGTGGGCTCGTCGGCCACGAGCAGGTCGGGCTCGAGCGCGAGTGCCCGGGCGATGCCCACGCGCTGGCGCTGGCCACCGGAGAGCTCGTGCGGGTAGCGGTTGCGGAAGCCGCGCTGGAGATGCACCCTGTCGAGCAGGCTCTCGACCTCGGTGCTCAGCGCCTTGCCCCTGAGCCCACGGTGCAGGAGGAGCGGCTCGCCGATGGACTCCCCCACGGGCAGGCGCGGGTTCAGGGAGGACCCCGGATCCTGGAACACGATGCCGACCCGGTCACGCAGCGGGCGGAGATCCTTCTGTCGGGCGCCCTTCATCGACACGCCGGCGATCTCGAGCCTCCCGTCGGCGACCGGCAGGAGACCGAGGGCCGCCCGGCCGATGGTGGTCTTGCCGGAGCCCGACTCCCCCACCAAGCCTACGACCTCGCCGCGCCCGATGGTCAGCGAGACGTCGTCGACTGCCCGGAAGAGCGGCTGGTTGCCGCGCTTGGGGTACTCCAGCACCAGGTGCTCGGCGACCATGATCGGCTCGCGGGTCTCGGCCCTGGCGGCCTCCCGGTCCCGGGCGGTGCGAACCTCGGACTCCTCCTGGCTCACGGTGCCGAAGTGCGGGACCGCGGCCAGCAGCTGCCGGGTGTAGGGGTGCTGGGCGTGGTTGAAGATCTGGTCGGCGGTGCCGGACTCGACGATCCGTCCGTGCTGCATGACCAGGATCCGGTCGGCCATGTCCGCGACGACGCCCATGTCGTGGGTGATCAGGACGACCCCCGCGTTGACGCGCTCGCGCAGGTCACGCATCAGCTTGAGGATCTCCGCCTGGACCGTGACGTCCAGGGCGGTCGTGGGTTCGTCCGCGACGAGCAGCTGGGGCTCGCAGGCCAGCGCCTGGGCGATCATCGCGCGCTGGCGCTGACCACCGGAGAGCTGGTGGGGGAACGCGTCGAAGCGCCGCTCCGGCTCCGGGATCTCCACCATCTTCAGCAGCTCGATGGCGCGTTCACGCGCCTCCTTCGGCCCCATGTCGAAGTGCGAGCGGATGGTCTCCACGATCTGGAAGCCGATCGTGTAGACGGGGTTCAGGGCGGTCATCGGTTCCTGGAAGATCACCGCGATCTCCCGCCCGCGCACCTTGCGCATGGCGGCGCCCGTCAGGCCAACGAGCTCCTTGCCGTTCAGCCTGGCGCTCCCGGTGGCTCGCCCGTTGGTGGGCAACAGCCCCAGCAACGACATCGAGGACTGGGTCTTGCCGGAGCCGGACTCACCGACGATGGCCACGACCTCCCCGGCGTCGACGTGGTAGCTGACGCCGATGGCCGCCGGGAACCACTCTCCGTCGACGTAGAAGGAGACGTTGAGGTCCTCGACCTCGAGAATCGGCCCCTGCTCGTCGACGGGTACGACGGGACGGCGCGAGGCTTCGGAGTCCGGGCTGAAGGTGCTCACGGTGTGCCTTTCGGTCCTGCCACCACAGGCGCGGGCGCATCTGTCAGGGTGGCGGCATGGGAACGGCTGTGCGACTGAGGTCCCGCGGCACGCGGGCCCTGGGCGCGGCGATAGTGGGGACTGCTGTCCTCGGCCTCGGGTCTGCACTCCTCGGCGGCGCGGACGACCTGCTCCGCTTCGGGGCACCGTTGGCGCTCTTCGGCGTTCTCGGATGGGCAGCGTTCTGGGAGCCCTACGTGGAGGTCTCCGACGGCGGGATCACCGTGGCGAACACTCTGCGCACCGTCCACGTGCCGTGGCCGGCGGTCCGAAGCGTGAACGGCCGTTACGGGCTCAGACTGAGCACGGCGTACGGGCCGGTGACGGCCTGGGCGGCCAGCGCCCCCGCTGGTCGCGAGCGGGCCGGGAGCAAGGAGAGCCATACCTCGGCAGTCGTGTGCGCGAAGCTCGAGGAGCTGCGCGACGCGGGACACCTCGACAACCCGCGACTGGAGGCCGAGGCCCTGGCGACCCGCTGGCACCGACACCTGATGGCGACGATCCTGGTGCTGCTGGCCGGCACCGTTCTGCTTCCGCTCGTGCTCTGAGAGGCCGCAGAACAGCCCCGAGGAGGTTGAGGAGGTCACTGCTCGTCCCCCGCCGCGGCGACGGGCGCGTTCTTCTGGCGCTGCGCCGCCTTGTCCATCTGGCGCTGCGAGGGCACCCGCTTCTGGCGCGGGTCGAAGGCGTCACGCAGACCGTCACCGATGAAGTTCACCGAGAGCGCGATCAAGATGATGAACAGGCCCGGCCACCAGAACAGCCACGGACGCGTCGAGAACGCCGACTGGTACTCCGAGATCATCGTGCCGAGGGAGACGTCGGGCGACTTGATGCCGAACCCGAGGTAGGACAGAGCGGTCTCGAGCAGCACGGCCTGTGAGGCGAGCAGGGTGGTGTTGACGATGATGACGCCGATCGCGTTGGGGATCATGTGCTTGCGGATGATCCGGAAGCTGCTGGCCCCCGCGGCCTTGGCGGCGTCCACGAACTCCCGCTCGCGCAGGCTCAGGAACTCGCCCCGGACCAGCCGGGCGAGCGTCGTCCAGCTGATGCAACCCAGGGCCACCGCCAGCCAGAAGGCTCCGGCAGATCCGGCGAGCTTGCCGAGCACGGCGCCGATGACGATCACCGGGAAGGTGATGAACAGGTCGGTGAACCGCATCAGGAACTGGTCGATGCCGCCGCGGAAGTAACCCGACACTGCGCCGACCGCCATCCCGATGAGCGCGGCCAGCACGCTGATGACCACCATGACGTTCAGGGAGGTCTGGGTGCCCTTCATGACCCGGGCGAAGATGTCCCTCCCGATCTCGTCCTGGCCGAAGGGGTGGTCGCCGATCGCGAACCCGCTGCCACCGAGCCAACCGGGCAGGGCCAGGCTCGGCGACCCGCTGTTCTCCACCTTGCCCGGGGTGACCGGGTCGAACTTCCACCAGCCCGGGATGCCCCCGGCACCGATCGAGGTGTAGGCGAGGATCGCGACCAGCGCGATCACCCCGAGGCCGATGATCGCGCCGCGGTGACGGAGGAACCGCCGCCGGACGATCTGCCCCTGGGAGAGCCCCTCGACGTCCTTGAGCTCGATGGCGTTCTCGAGGGTCTCGCCACCGGTCGGGTCGAAGTGGCCTGCAGGCTCCAGTGGCGTACTCATGCCGCCACCCGGATCCGCGGATCGAGCACCGCGTAGATGAGGTCAGCCACCAGGTTGGCGATCACGGCCAGGATGCCCACGATGACGATGTAGGCCATCACCGGATCCTGCTGGTTGCCGCCGAGCGAGTCCACGAACAGGCGACCCATCCCGAACCAGCCGAACACGGTCTCGGTGATGATCGCACCGCCGAGCAGCGTGATGATGTCGATCGGGACGATCGAGGCGAGCGGCAGGAGGGCGTTGCGGAAGGCGTGGCGCATGATCACCGTCCTTTCCGTGAGCCCCTTGGAGCGGGCTGTGCGGATGTAGTCCTGGTTCATCACCTCGAGCATGGAGGCCCGGGTGTAGCGCGTGTAGGACGCGAACGAGATCAGGATCAGGCACGCTGTCGGCAGGGCGAGGTGCGTGATCGTGTCGATGGTCTGGATCCAGAAGTCGCCCGCGAGGTTGGGGGTCGACCTGCCCAGCGTGGCGATCGGCCGGTTCTTGATCAGCTCGTTGGCGTTGTAGTCGTCCCAGCTCTGGAGCACCCGGTCGATGAAGAGGGTGGCCGAGACGGGGACGGCGGTGAGCGCGGCGGTCCGGGCCGAACGAGTCCGGTCGGGCCCACCCCAGGCGAGACCGATCGCCGCACTGACGACGAGACCGAGGACGAACATGCCGAGGACCAGCGGCCAGCCGAGAATGCCCGCGTCCCTGGCGTAGGCCCAGAAATAGAGCAGCGGCAGCCACAGCACCGCGCCCAACGCGGCCACGGACAGGGCTGAGTAGAGCGCCTTCCGGTTGCGCAGGCCGGTGCTCAGCAGGGTGATCACGAAGGCCCAGCCCACCGACATCAGGGCGATCAGCACGATGCCGAAGGAGGGTGTCTTGAAGAAGCCCGTGAGGTTGAGGTAGGCGATCAGGACAGCGGTCGCCGCGGCCGCGATCACGCAGTTCCGCACACGGACGCTCAGTCGTCCGGCCGTCGCCGAGGACAGGGTGATCCCGACGACGACCGCTGAGACGAGGATCGTCGCAATCGAGAAACGCGGATCGACGTCGCCCAGGAAGTCGTTGAACCTGATGGCCAGGAACACCTTGGCGAGCACTGCGACCCAGAAGACCGGGAGGGAGTAGAGCAGGAAGCTCAGGAAGGTGATGGCGTAGTCGAAGCCGGAGTACTGGCGCAGCGCGCTCAGGAGGCCGACCAGCACGCCGAGCAGGATCGCGAGCAGGGTGGCGAGCCCCACGAGCTGGATGGTCGTCCCGATGGCGCCCGAGAGCAGCGAGGTGACCGCCTGGTGCGTCTTCCAGTTCTCCCCGAGGTCGCAGTTGCCATAGAGGCACCCCGACGCGCCCTTGAGCCAGGACAGGTAGCGGAGGATCACGGGTTCGTCGAGGCGGAGCGCCTCGACACGACGCCGGATCTGGTCGGCCTTGTTGGGCGCCGTGCTGGTGCGCAGGTCGTACAGCGGGTCGATCGAGCGGTCGACCAGCACGTACATGACCACCGTTGAGATGAGGACGACGACCAACGACATGACCAGTCGTTTGACGAAGAACACAATCATCAGGACACGCCTGTCTGTCGAGGACCCTGGCGCCCGTGGTGGGTGCCGCCCGAACGGGCGGCACCCACGACGGGGGCTGCTACATCAATCGATCGCCCGCCAGATCACTTCGCGGACGGCACCTTCCAGTTCCAGAAGCCGTAGAACATGGTCGGCGCCAGGATCGCGGGGTCCTCGCCCGTGATGCGGGTGCTGTTGGTGATGTTCGCGGACGGGAACTGGAAGATCGTGAGGCCGATCGCGTCCTTGAACAGCTGCTTCTCGATCTCGGCCTGGATCTTGATCTGCTCCGTCTCGTCCGGGGTGACCACGAGCTTGTCGAAGAGCCCGTCGACGGTCTTGTTGCTGTACCCGATGAGGTTGTTGATCGTGCCGGTGGCGTAGGTCTCGCGGTCGGCGCTCACTGCGGGGGTCGTCGACTGCCAGCCGAAGAACACCGCGTCGTAGGTACCGTCGCCGAGCTTGGCACCCCACTCGTTGGAGCCCGCATCGATCAGGTCGAAGCCGGCCTTCGCGAGTGCCGGCTTCATCAGCTGGAACTCGTTGACGCGACGGACGTTGTCCTTGGCGTACATGACGCGCACCTTGACGGGAGTCTTGACGCCCGCCTGCTTGAGCAGCTCCAGGGACTTGGCCGGGTCCACCTCGGCGTAGTCCGCCGAGCCGTTCTGCGCCACGATCTCGTCGTAGCCGGGCGTCCCAGCGGTCTTGAGGAACGAGTTGCGCACCTCGGCGTCGGGAACGATCGGCTTGATGAGCTTGTCGACGATCTCCTGGCGTGGCACGCCGTGCAGGAACGCCTGGCGGACGGCCAGGGCCTTCGCCTCGTCACCGCCGTAGCTGCCGGGGTCGAAGGGACCCTTGTTGTTCTGGACCAGGTCGATGTGCTCGTAGGTGCCCTCGGTGCCCTTCTTGATGGAGACGTCCTTGACCTTCTCCGCTGCCTTGACCACGTCGGTGGTGACCTGCGGGGAGAACATGTCGACCTCACCGTTCTGGAGCGCCTGGACCTGAGCCATCGGGTCCTCGCTCCACCGGACGGTGATCGTGTCGAACACGCCGGCCTGCTTGCCCTTGTACTTCGTGTTCTTCTTCAAGGTCATGAACTCGTTCTCCTTGAAGTCCGACATCACGTAGGCACCGTTGGAGAGCGCGAGAGCCGGGTCGCTCGGCATCTTCGTGTAGTCGAATCCGGAGTTCCAGAACGCGGAGATCTTCGCCAGCGCTGCGGCGTCCTTGTCCTGGATCGCCTTGACGACGGCGTCCTTGGCCTTCTGGGGGTCCGTGATGCCCAACGCCTTCTCACCCACGACGTGTGCGGGCATCAGGTCGGGCATGTCGTAGGCCCAGTCGGCGAAGGGCTTCGTGTAGATCAGCGTCACCGTCTTGTTGCTGTCGGTGATGGCCGGCGTCTCCTTGACCAGGCTCAGGCCGATGGAGGAAGTGTCGAAGAAGACCTTCCCCTTGGTGTTCTTGGGCAGGCCGGTCGCGTCGTCGCGCTTGACCTTGTCGGCGTCGATGGTGTTCAGGTTGCCGCTCTGTGCGGCCCAGTTCAGCAGCATGTCGGCCGCATCGACCGGAGTGCCGTCCGACCACACCTCGTCGCTGTTCACGGTGTACTTCACGGTCAGCGGGTCGTCGCTGGTCTTCTCGTAGGTGCCGAACGACGTGTCGGGCTGGATCGTGCCACCGGCATCGACATACCAGAACTGCTTGTTCATGAGGTACTTGATGCTGTTGTTGGCGGTGGCGTTGCCGTTCGACGTGTTGGCGTTGTAGGAGTAGAAGGGCTGGTTCCAGCCCAGCGTGACCGATGTCTTCTGGTTGCTCGTCGAGCTACCGCCTGAGTCGGGCGCCGCGCAGGCCGTGCCGGCCAGGCTCAGGGTGGCGAGCACCGCCCCCACGGCGAAGATCCGCTTGCTTCTCACGTATTTCCTCCTCGGTGCGGCCCGCTTTGGGCGCGGGACCGGCGAAAACGACCAGTCAGGGACCCGACTGAACCTAGGTGACCCTAGGCACAACGGGAGGTCCGGGTTAAGCCCCGACGCCCCGAGAAGGCACGATTGTTACCAAGGCGCGACTATTCGGCCGCGGCGCCCTGCGAGGCCGAATCGTCCGTGATAACGGCGTCCACTCCCGCTTCCTTGCGCTGTTCGGGCGCAATGGGCGCAGGCGCACCGGTGAGGGGGTCGTACCCGCCGCCGCTCTTCGGGAAGGCGATCACCTCGCGGATCGAGTCCGCGCCGCTGAGCAGCGCGCAGATCCGGTCCCACCCGAAGGCGATGCCGCCGTGCGGCGGAGCGCCGTACTTGAACGCGTCGAGCAGGAAGCCGAACTTCTCCTGCGCCTCCTCCTCGCCGATGCCCATGAGCGCGAACACCCGCTTCTGGATGTCCTCGCGGTGGATACGGATCGACCCGCCGCCGATCTCGTTGCCGTTGCACACGATGTCGTAGGCCCAGGCGAGGGCGTGGCCGGGATCCTTGTCGAAGGTCTCGAGGTCCTTGGGGCTGGTGAAGGCGTGGTGGACGGCCGTCCACTGCCCGCTGCCGACGGCGACGTCACCCGCCGCGGTCGCCTCGGCCGTCGGCTCGAAGAGCGGCGCGTCGACGACCCACAGGAAGTTCCAGGCGTTCTCGTCGATCAGCCCGCCCCGCCGACCGATCTCGAGCCGCGCCGCCCCCAGGAGGGACCGGCTCGTCTTGGGCGGACCGGCGGCGAAGAAGATGCAGTCACCGGGCTGGGCACCGACGTGCGCCGCGATGCCGGC
>NZ_JAOPXP010000172.1 GCF_025965085.1 Marmoricola sp. | reverse complement strand
GAGCACGAACACGAGGACAGGGAGGATCAGCAGCGACTTGGAGTCGGAGGTGAGGCCGAGGGCGACGGCCAGCACCGTGACGAGGAGCCAGCGCGTCCGAGACGTGCGGAGGTAGAGCACCCACGCTCCCACGGCGAGGAAGAACCCGACCTGCATCGACATCTGGTTGAGGCTCGCGATCCACCACATCGTGGCGGGCAGCGTCAGGGTGCCGAACAGGTAGAGGCTGAGCGGCCCGAGAACGGCCCACCGGGCCCGGAAGAGCGTGACCAGCATCCACAGCGCCGCGGCATCCGCCATCGCCTGGACCACGAGCGTCAGCGTCGCGGCCAGAGGCCAGTTCAGGGTGCCCGACGAAGTGACCAGCCAGATCGCCAACCGCGGCCACGGCATCAGGTGACCGTTGAAGGGCGCCAGCAGGTAGTCGACGCCGAGGCCCTGGCCGGCATCCATCATCAAGACGTAGTCGTCGCCGTAGAACCAGTTCGGGAGGAGCGCCCAGGCGCGGAAGCACAGCTGCGCGAGGATCATCACCATCGCGACGACGAGCACCAACCGTGGTGCTTCCTTCGACCTGCACAGGGCCACCGTCGTGCGGTAGACCCGGGAAACACGCTGCCGCACTCGGCCCCCTCCGGCGGGAACTATGCCACAGGGCACCGGGGTCGCGTGCGACCTGCGTTCGCGGAACCGCCGAGCAAGGGACGGTGCCGGCTTCACGGACGCGACCGGAGCTGCCGCACTGGTGCGGCGGCGCGGCGCCGGGGTTCCACCCAGCGAAGCGAATGTTGCGCTAACGTTCGGCGACGATGTTCTGGGAGGGACTTGAAATGCGCAAGATGATCCCCGTGCTGTTCGGCCTCGGCGGGTTCCTGTTGGTGGCCGGGCTGGTCGCCCTGCTGTGGGCTCCGGGGGTGGCCAAGAAGACCCCGATCGACGTCACGTCGATCACCCACCTCAGTGGCCAGGCCGCGAAGCTCAACGCAGCGACCGGCGAGCTCGAGTCCAACCCGGTGAAGGCGATCAGCACCACCAAGACCGACTCGAAGGTCTCCGATGACAATGTCGTCGCCTTCACCAACAGCTCCTGCCTGGTCATCGACAAGGACGACGTCTCCGACTGCGTCGACGGCAACGACGAGCGCCTGATCTCGGCCAGCACGGACGTCTTCGCCACCGACCGCGAAACGGCCCTCGCTGTCAACACGGGCAAGTACCTGCCCGCGGACGCCGTCGACCACGAGGGTCTCATCAACAAGTGGCCCTTCGACGCCGAGAAGAAGACCTACCCCTACTGGGACGGCACCGCGGGCAAGGCGGTGGACGCCGAGTACGTCCGCACCGTCAAGGTCGAGGGCCTCGAGACCTACCTCTACAAGGTGGAGATCACCGGTGCGCCGATCCAGATCGCCGAGGGTGTCGACGGCACCTACGACGACGTCAAGGAGATCTACGTCGAGCCGAAGACCGGGTCGATCGTCAAGCAGGTCGACGACCAGCAGCGTGCGCTGGCCAGTGGTGATCAGGTGCTCGATCTTCAGCTCGCCTTCACCGACGCCCAGGTCAAGACCAGCGTCAACGAGGCCAAGGACAACATCGCCACCCTGTCGCTGCTGACCGGGACGATTCCGCTGGTCGGGATCGTCGGCGGCCTCATCTGCCTCATCGGCGGCGTCATCCTCCTCCTGAGGGGCAGTCGGGACGACGGGGACAGCGCCCCCGGCGTCTCGCGGCGCAAGCCTGCACACGTCTGACGCACACCACCGGTCCCGAGGCCCGCAGCAACCCTGCGGCCTCGGGACCGGTGCGTCCGGCCCGAGGTGCCCCGACCGAGCGAGGTACTACGACCAAGGCGCAATGGCGCATGGCGCCCTGCCACGACCAAGGTGGTCCCACGACCCAAGCCGGTCGTCATCGATCCTTGGAGGAAGACCATGCAACGCATCCAGCTCTACGCGGCAGGAGTCGTCGTAGCCCTCGTGCCCGCGGTCGTCGGTCTCGCCGGCAACGCCTCGTTCTCGCAGTCGGTGCCGCTGCGGTCACCCGACCGGGCCAGCAACGCGGACGCCCGGCCCACGAAGGCTGCGACCCCGTCCGCGAAGCCCACCGGCGACGCGAACGACGACCGGGGTCGGGGTCACGGCGGCCACGGTGGGGACGACCGGGCCTCGGACAAGCCCACGCACGTGCCCACCCACGACGCGGGTGACGACAAGGGTGGGCGCAACGGCGGTCACGGAGCCGACGACGGCAGCACCCACGACGCAGGCGACGACAAGGGTGGGCGCAACGGCGGTCACGGAGCCGACGACGGTGCGGGCCACGACGTCGGTGACGACCACGGCGGCGACCGTGGCCAGGGCACCGAGTCGGGTGACGACCACGGTGACCGCTCCGGTTCCTCAGACTCGGGCTCGGGTGGGTCTCACTCCTCGGGGAACGGGTCCAGTGGCGATGACAGCGGCCACCACGGCTCGGATGACAACGGCTCGGATGACAGCGGGGGATCCGGTGGACACGGATCCGACGACTGACCTCGGGTCACAGCGGGCGGACTCCTCGGTGAGCTTCTTCGCCGAGGAGTCCGACGAGTGTGCGGAGCCCGGAGGTCCGCGCGTCGGTGCGGTGGGAGAGCAGCCGGGCGACTACCTGCCTGCAGGTGACGGCTCATGGCTGACGGTGGCGACGCCGGAGCGCAGGGCGATGGGCGAGCGGCCCCTGTCGATGCGCCGTGTTCTCGGTCAGCTGGCGCTCGGCGTCGTCGTGGTGCTGGCGGTCGTGACCGTGGGTGGCTCGTTCGCGGCGCGGCGACTGGCCGAGCGCGAGGCGGTGAACGACGCCGCCGACACCGCGGACGTCCTGGCCGAGGCCGTGGTGCAGCCGTCCCTCAGCGACGCACTCCTCGACGGGGATGCCGACGCACTCTCCGCCTTCTCGACGGTCGTCGACTCCCAGGTGCTCGGTGAGAACGTCGTGCACGTGAAGCTGTGGACGCCTGACGGCAAGATCGTGTATGCCGACGAGGCCGAGCTCATCGGCCGCACGTTCGATCTCGACCCAGACCAGCGCTCGGCGTTGACCGACCCCACGACACGCGCCGAGATCTCCAGCCTTCAACGCGACGAGAACGCCCTCGACGGCAGCCTCGGCGACAAGCTCGTCGAGGTCTACCGCCCGGTGTGGACTCCGTCCGGGGAGACGATGCTGTTCGAGATCTACGCGCCCTACGACCAGGTCGGGCAGCGCACCTCACAGCTGTGGCGTGGGTTCGCCGGCGTCACGCTGAGCAGCCTCCTGCTCTTCCTGGTGCTGCTCGCCCCGGTCCTGCTGCACCTGCTCTCCAGGGTCCGGCGTGAGCAGGTGCATCGGGAGCTGCTGCTGCAGCGTGCCGTCGACGCCTCGGCGGCCGAGCGCCGGATGATCGCGGCGACCCTGCACGACGGCCCGGTCCAGGACCTGGCTGCGACCTCCTTCGTGGTGGCCGGCGCGACGGCAAGGGCCCGGTTGGCCGGCCAGGGCTCCCTGGTCGAGGAACTGCACACGGTGTCCGCCTCCGTGCGCACCAGCATCCGCGCGCTTCGCTCCCTGCTGGTCGACATCTATCCGGCCAGCCTGGCGCAGTCGGGCCTGGCCGCAGCCCTCACCGACCTCGCCCAGTCGGTCCGCGCCCCCGGGCTGGAGGTGCAGGTCGACCTCGCCTCCGACCTCCACACGTCCCGGGACCTCGGCCTCGACGAGGCCCAGGAACGACTCGTCTACCGCGTCGCCCAGGAGACGATCCGCAACGCTGCCAAGCACGCGGCGCCCTGTACGGCCACCCTCGGGCTCCACCGCGACGACGAGGGCGTCGTGCTCGACGTGGTCGACGATGGTCCCGGGTTCGACGTGGAGGCCCAGCTGGTCGACCCCGAGCCGGGCCATCTCGGGCTGCAGCTCCTGGCAGACCTCGCCGCGACCGGCGGCGGGCTGCTCCAGGTCGCATCGGCGCCAGGTGCCGGCACCCACTGGCGGCTGCAGCTCCTCGACCAGTCCCGGGAGGAGGAGCCCGATGCGTGAGCCGATAGCCCTGCTGCTGGTCGACGACCACCAGATGGTGCGTGCCGGGCTGGCGACGCTGCTCGACGCCACCGACGACATCGTGGTGGTGGGCCAGGCCGGCGACGGACAGGCAGCGGTGGAGGCAGCCCGCCACACCCTGCCCGACGTCGTCCTGATGGACCTGTCGATGCCGGTGCTCGACGGGGTCGCGGCCACCCGCCAGGTGCTCGCCGACCGGCCGGAGGTCAAGGTCGTGGTGCTGACCAGCTTCTCGGACCGCGACCGGGTCACCGAGGCGCTGTCCGCCGGAGCGATCGGCTACCTGCTCAAGGACTGCGACCCCGCCGAGCTGCTGGCCGCCGTCCGTTCGGCCGCGGCCGGGCACGTGCCACTGGACCCTCGGGTCGCCAGAGTCCTGCTGCCCACAGGGGAGTCACGACCACAGGACAACCTGAGCCCGCGGGAGATCGAGGTGCTCAGGCTGGTCGCCCAGGGGCTGGCCAACAAGCAGATCGGCCGCCGGCTGGGGATCACCGAACGCACCGTCAAGGCACATCTGGGCCGGGTGTTCCGGGTGCTCGACGTGGCCGACCGCACCAGTGCTGCGCTGTGGGCGCACCGCCACCTCTCGGACGTGGCGGGCTAGCGACCACCCAGCGTCGTCACGAAGATGGCCGACCCGGGCGTCAGCATGCCCCGGACCCGGCTCCACCCACCCCAGGTGCGGTCGTGCTCCGCGGGCCACTCGGGCTCGTGCAGGTCGGTGATCACGAAGCCGTTGCGCGAGAGCGCAGCCACCCAGTCGCCGAGGGTGCGGTGGTGCTCGACGTACCGGGTGGCACCGGTCTCGTCGTCGACCTCGACGTAGGGCGTGCGGTCCCAGTAGGACTGCGAGGCGACGAGTCCCTCCTCGCCCGGATCGTCCTGGAACATCCATCGCGTCGGGTGGGTGATCGAGAAGGCGAAGACCCCGTCCGGGCGCAGCACCCGGGCGACGTCGGCGACGAGGGCAGGAGCGTCGGCGACGAACTGGAGGGCGCCGAACGCGGAGAAGACCGTGTCGAAGGTGTCGTCCCCGAAGGGCAGCTGGGCGGCGGACGCGCACAGGATGGGTACGGCGACCCCGTGCTCCTGGTCGATGCGACGGCTGTGCTGCAGCTGCCGGTAGGAGACGTCGATCCCGACCGGCCTGCCGCCGTGCGCCAGCACCCAGCGCGCGCACTGGCCCGCGCCGCACCCGATCTCGAGGACCGACCTGCCGGTCACCTCACCGAGGGCACGGACGTCGTCCTCGCGCACGCCCTCGGGGCCCCAGAGGAAGCCGGCGTCACCGAGGTACTCGCCGTGCGTCGACTGGTACTCGTCGGCATAGGCGTCCCAGTCGGCGCGGTTGGCCAGCAGTGACTCGGCCTCGTTGACGGGCCGTCGTTCCGGGCGGACTCCAGACACGTGCGAAGGCTAGTCCCAGGGCCCACACGTGGCAGGGTCGGGGCATGGACGCCTTCCCGACCTCCCTCCACCCGCTCGCGGGGGGCCACAGCGGCGAGACCTTTCTCGCCGGCGTCGCGGGCCAGGAGACCGTGGTCAGGATCTACGGTGGGCGCTCCACCCAGCGCGGACCCCTCGCCCCCGAGATCGACGCGGCGGTGCTCGAGCTGGTGCGTGGTCTGCTGCCGGTACCCGACGTCTTGGAGGTACGCCGCGGCGACCCTGGCACGGACTTCCCCGGACTGCTCGTCACGTCGCTGCTCGCGGGTGAACGACTCGACCTGGTGCTTCCGGGTCTGGACCGTCGGCAGCAGGAGGTCGTGGGGGGCCACCTCGGCACGATGATCGGACGACTGGGGCACATGGCCCAGCCCAGGGCGGGGACCTTCGTCGACCGCACGCTCGTCGGGCAAGAGCTCCCGGAACACCTGCGTGAGCTGCCGGCCCGGGTGCAGTGGCACGCCGCGAGACTCGGGACGGCGCTCGCCGAAAGGCTGCTCGTCGTCGCGGAGGACGCCCAGGACCTCCTCGACGAGGACCGGCGTGCGTGCCTGGTGCACGGGGACCTCAACCCGAGCAACGTGCTGGTCGACCCGGGGACGCTCGAGGTCATGGGCCTGCTCGACTGGGAGCTCGCGCACGCGGGTTCGCCGTACGCCGACCTCGGCAACCTGCTGCGCCTCGACCGCGGCACCGTCTTCGAGCAGTCGGTCCTCGAGGCCTACCGAGTGTTCATGCCCGAGACCCCGGGCGACTTGCTCGAGCGCGCCCGGGCCGCGGACCTCGGCTCCCTGGTCGAGCTGGCCGTCCGCGACGAGGAGGACGAGGCCGTCGTGGAGGCCCGGGAGCTGCTCCGGGCGATCGCCGACCGGTAGGAGGGGTCTTGTCCGGCTCTCAAATGGTGAGCGATCGGGCATTCGGTTGAATTTTTGACAACACCCCGCGAGTCGCGAGCCGGAGTTGCTCGACGCAACGGGTGCACAGGGATACGTTCACCCCAGCGACGCGCCGCGGCAACCGCCGTGCCCCGAAGGCGCCTCCTGATCACCGGAAGGTCAGTACATGAAGAGAACACGAATTCTTGCAGCCACCGCAGTGGCCGCGCTCGTCGCCACGTCGTTCGCCGCCTGCTCCCCGCCGGCGAAGGAGAACGGCAGCTCCGCCGAGACGAAGTCGGGCGTCAAGATCACCGAAGCCACGTCTGCTGCGGACTTCGGCGGCATGGATGCCCTCGTCAAGGCCGCCAAGAAGGAGGGCGAGCTCAACGTCATCGCCCTGCCTCCCACGTGGGCCAACTACGGCAACATCATCAAGGCCTTCGAGGCCAAGTACTCCATCAAGATCAACTCCCAGCTGCCCGACGGCGCCAGTCAGGACGAGATCAACGCCGCCAAGCAGCAGGCCGGCAAGAGCACGGCTCCCGACGTCTTCGACCTCGGTCAGTCGGTCGCCCTGGCCAACACCGCCATGTTCGCGCCCTACAAGGTCGAGCACTTCGACGAGATCCCCGCGCAGTACAAGGACCCGAACGGCACTTGGGTCAACGACTACGGCGGCTTCATGTCCATCGGCTACGACTCGAAGAAGGTCCCCGACATCACCTCGGTCGACGACCTGCTCAAGCCGGAGTACAAGGGCAAGGTCGCGCTCAACGGGGACCCGACGCAGGCCGGCGCGGCGTTCTCCGGCGTGGTCATGGTGGCCATGGCGCAGGGCGGCTCCGCCGACGACATCGCGCCCGGCGTGAACTTCTTCAAGAAGCTCAAGGCTGCCGGCAACTTCCTGCCGGTCGACCCCACCGCGGCGACCATCGAGTCGGGCCAGACCCCGGTCGTCATCGACTGGGACTACCTGAACGCGGCCGAGACGGCGAAGCTGCCGTCCTGGAAGGTCGTCGTGCCCTCGGGCACCGCGGTCGCGGGCTACTACTTCCAGGCCATCAACAAGGCCGGCCCGCACCCCGCCGCCGCGCGCCTGTGGCAGGAGTTCCTCTACAGCGACGAGGGCCAGAACCTGTGGCTGGCCGGCGGCGCCCGCCCGGTCCGTGCCGACGCCATGGTCAAGGCTGGCACCATCGACAAGAAGGCCTACGACGCACTGCCCGCGGTCGAGGGTGAGCCGGTGGTCGTCAGCGAGGACCAGAGCGCGAAGGCGACGACGTACCTCGCCTCCAACTGGGCCAAAGCGATCGGCTGAACCACAGATGGCAGGGAACGGCATCAGTCGCAGGGCTCGCGAAGCCCTGCCACTGGTGCCGTTCCTTGCTTTCGTCTTCATCTTCCTGCTGATCCCCACCGTCACGGTGGTGGTCAGCTCGGTCTACGACCAGGGAACGTTCTCGCTCGAGCGGATCCAGGCCCTCTTCACGGGCACGGCGCTCTCGGCCCTGTGGAAGAGCGTGCTGCTCTCCGCCACGACGGCGGTCATCGGCGCGACCCTCGGTGCGGTGCTCGCCGGGCTGGTGGTGAGCAGCCCGCCGAGCTCGCTGTTCCGGCGGTCGGTCGTCTCGGTGTGCAGTGTGCTCGCCCAGTTCGGCGGAGTCGCCCTCGCCTTCGCGTTCCTGGCCACGATCGGCCTCAACGGGGTGCTCACCGTCTGGGCCCAGGACCACTTCGGCTGGAACCTCGCCGGTGCCGGCTGGCTGTACAGCCTGACCGGCCTGATCCTCGTCTACACCTACTTCCAGATCCCGCTGATGGTGATCGTCTTCCTGCCCGCGCTCGAAGGACTGCGCGAGCAGTGGCGCGAGGCCGCGGTCAGCCTGGGCGCCACCTCCTGGCAGTACTGGAGGCAGGTCGCGATCCCGCTCCTCACCCCGGCCTTCCTCGGGTCGATGCTGCTGCTGTTCGCCAACGCCTTCGCCGCCTACGCGACCGCCGCGGCGCTCGTCAGCCAGGGGAGCCCCATCCTGCCGCTGCTCATCCGCGCCGCGCTGACCAGCGAGGTGGTGCTCGGCCAGGCCGGCTTCGCCTACGCGCTCGCCCTGGAGATGATCGTGGTGGTCGCCGTGGTGATGGTGGCCTACAGCGCCCTGGTCCGGCGTACGGCCAGGTGGTTGCAGTGAGGCCTCGATGAACCGCCCGTCCGCGTCGAACCGCGCCGTCCGGAGCGTCCTCCTGGTGCTGTTCGCGCTCTTCTTCATGTTCCCGCTGTACGCCATGGCGGACTTCAGCACCCGCAACCTGATCCAGGGCGGTCGCACGCTCGACGCCTGGAAGAGCCTCGTGGCCGACGACACGCTCTACTCGGCCATCACCATCTCGCTGGCGCTGGCGGCGTTCACGGTGGTGGTGATGCTGGCGGTCCTGGTGCCGACGATGATCTGGGTGCGGCTGCGGGCGCCGTGGGCGAAGGGCATGGTCGATTTCCTGTGCCTGCTTCCGCTGACCATCCCCGCCCTGGTCATCGTGGTCGGCATGCGCGGCGTCTACGAGTGGGTGACCTACTTCTTCGGGGAGTCGACGCTCACGCTGACCTTCGTGTACGTCGTGCTCGTGCTGCCCTACGCCAACCGGGCGATCGACGCCGCCCTCTCGGCCATCGACCTGCAGACGCTCTCGGAGGCGGCGCGCTCACTCGGCGCGGGCTGGACGACGACCATCGTGCGGATCGTCGTACCCAACATCTGGTCCGGCATCCTCTCCGCGGCGTTCATCTCGATCGCCGTCGTGCTGGGGGAGTACACCATCGCCTCCCTCAGCGGCTACCAGAACCTCCAGGTGGTGATCGTCCAGATCGGCAAGTCCGACGGGCCCACCTCCGTGGCCGCCTCGCTCGCCACGCTGCTGTTCGGCTTCGTCCTGCTCTCGCTGCTCTCCCTCCTGACCCGGCGTCGTCGCCACGGGGTGCAGGGCCAGGGCGTCGAGGACTCGGCGGTCGTGGCGGCCCTCAGCACCCCGCAGCTCCAAGGAGGAGCATGACCTCGCCCAGCACATCCATCGCCACCTCGTCGGCGTCCCGCTCGGGACTGGCCGTCGACCTGACCGGGCTCACCCGCGTCTACGGCTCCGTGCGGGCCCTCGACGGGCTGACCCTGCACATCGAGCCGGGCGAGATGGTGGCCCTGCTCGGCCCGTCCGGCTGCGGCAAGACCACGGCCCTGCGGATCCTGGCCGGCCTGGACGAGGCCACGTCGGGGAGTGTCTGGGTGGGCGGCAAGGACCTGACCGGGGTCTCGGCCAACAAGCGTGACATGGGGATGGTCTTCCAGGCCTACAGCCTGTTCCCGCACCTGACCGTGCTCGACAACGTGGCCTTCGGCCTCAAGCTGCGCGGCGAGGGCGCAGGCCAGCGCAAGGCCCGGGCCTCGGAGATGCTCGAGCTGGTCGGGCTGGCTGAGCACCGTGACAAGTACGCCAGCCAGCTCTCCGGTGGTCAGCAGCAGCGCGTCGCCCTGGCACGCGCCCTGGCCATCCGCCCCAGCGTGCTGCTGCTCGACGAGCCTCTCTCCGCGCTGGACGCCAAGGTCCGGGTGCAGCTGCGCGAGGAGATCCGGCGCGTCCAGATGGAGGTCGGTACGACGACCCTCTTCGTCACCCACGACCAGGAGGAGGCCTTGGCGGTCGCCGATCGGGTGGGGGTCATGAACAAGGGCCGGCTGGAGCAGCTTGCTGCACCCGCGGACCTCTACACCCATCCTGCGACGCCGTTCGTGGCCGGTTTCGTGGGCCTGAACAACAAGGTCCCCGCCGAGGTCTCCCAGGGCACCGCGCTGGTCCTCGGTTCCCGGGTGCCCGTGCTCGAGGGGTCGATCGACGCCGGGCCGGGGGTGGCGATGGTCCGCCCCGAGTCGGTGACGGTGACCCCCGACGCAGGGGGAACGGACCGGGTGGTGAATGTCGAGTTCCTCGGCCCCTTCTCCCGGGTGCACCTCACCACGGGGGACGGCGTGGCCCTGGTGACCCAGATGTCGAGCTCGCAGGCGCGGGCGTTCGGTGCGGGCAACCCGGTCACCGTGGGGGTCGAGCCGACCGGCGTACTCGTGGTCGCCCCGTCGTAATGCCCGTCGCGGTCGGCCAGTGGTGACTGGCCCCCTGGTCGTCGGCAGGCGCTCGGTTGGACGCTCACGCGCAGGGGCGGATAGACTGGGCGGTGCGCCAGAAGTCTGCCTGAGTCTCAGACGTAGCAGCCTCTCGCTCGCTGTCGGTCCAGTGATGGACGAACGACCAACAATCGTGATGGTGAAACGGGTTTCTGCGCGTGCCCGCACGACTCCTATCCACCCGAAGGTTCCTCTCTCCCTATGACAATCACCCCCACTCTTTCCGACGCCCCGCAGGTCGCCGTCAACGACATCGGTTCGGAGGAGGACTTCCTCGCCGCCATCGACGCGACGATCAAGTACTTCAACGACGGTGACATCGTCGAAGGCACCATCGTCAAGGTCGACCGCGACGAGGTTCTGCTGGACATCGGCTACAAGACCGAGGGTGTCATTCCCTCGCGCGAGCTCTCGATCAAGCACGACGTCGACCCCAACGAGGTCGTCGAGGTCGGGGACAAGGTCGAGGCCCTCGTCCTCCAGAAGGAGGACAAGGAGGGCCGCCTGATCCTGTCCAAGAAGCGCGCCCAGTACGAGCGCGCCTGGGGCACGATCGAGCAGGTCAAGGAGGAGGACGGCGTTGTCGAGGGCACCGTCATCGAGGTCGTCAAGGGCGGCCTGATCCTGGACATCGGCCTGCGCGGCTTCCTGCCCGCGTCGCTGGTGGAGATGCGCCGCGTGCGCGACCTGCAGCCCTACGTCGGCCAGACGCTCGAGGCGAAGATCATCGAGCTGGACAAGAACCGCAACAACGTCGTGCTCTCGCGTCGTGCATGGCTCGAGCAGACCCAGTCCGAGGTCCGTCACGGTTTCCTCACCCAGCTGCAGAAGGGCCAGATCCGCAAGGGTGTCGTGTCCTCGATCGTCAACTTCGGTGCCTTCGTGGACCTCGGTGGCGTCGACGGCCTGGTGCACGTCTC
>NZ_JAOPXP010000139.1 GCF_025965085.1 Marmoricola sp. | reverse complement strand
CGGACCTGCTCGAGCGCACCAAGTCGCCCTTCCGGCAGGTGATCAAGGACGCCGGCCTCGACGTGAGCAAGATCGACCACGTCGTGCTCGTCGGCGGCTCCACCCGGATGCCCGCCGTGGCGGACGTCGTGCGCGAGCTCACCGGCGGCAAGGAGCCCAACAAGGGCGTCAACCCCGACGAGGTGGTGGCCATCGGTGCCGCGCTGCAGGCCGGTGTGCTCAAGGGGGAGGTCAAGGACGTCCTGCTCCTCGACGTGACCCCGCTGAGCCTGGGCATCGAGACCAAGGGCGGTGTGATGACCAGCCTGATCGAGCGCAACACCACGATCCCGACCAAGCGCTCGGAGATCTTCACCACGGCTGACGACAACCAGCCCTCCGTGGAGATCAAGGTCGCCCAGGGGGAGCGCCAGATGTGGGCCGCCAACCAGCCGCTCGGCAACTTCGAGCTGACCGGTCTGCCCCCGGCCCCGCGCGGCGTCCCCAAGATCGAGGTCACCTTCGACATCGACGCCAACGGCATCGTGCACGTGTCCGCCAAGGACCAGGGCACGGGCAAGGAGCAGTCGATGACGATCTCCGGCGGCAGCGCGCTGTCGAAGGAGGACATCGACCGGATGGTCAGGGACGCCGAGCAGTTCGCCGAGGAGGACGCCAAGCGTCGCGAGGCCATCGAGACGCGCAACCAGGCCGACTCGCTCGTCTATTCCACCGAGAAGTTCCTCTCTGAGAACGACGACAAGCTGCCCGAGGACGTCAAGACCGAGGTGCAGAGCGACGTGGACGCGCTGAAGAAGCTGCTCGAGGACCCCGAGACCGAGAACGACGCCCTCACGGCGGCGATCACCAAGCTGGGGGAGTCGAGCCAGAAGATGGGCGCGGCGATCTACGCGGCGAGCGAGGCGGCAGCCGCCGCCGACGGCGCCTCGAGCGGTGAGGACGCCTCCACGGCCGAGGGCGATGACGACGTCGTCGACGCCGAGATCGTGGACGAGGATACTTCTGGCGGTAGCGCGGAGGGCCGGAGCGGGGAGTCCAAGTGACCTCCAGCCCCGACGAGAAGCCCGACGAGACGACTGCCTCGTCGGCTCCTCAGGAACAGCCCCGCGCCGGGGAGGAGCCCTTCGAGTCTCCTCGTGCCTCGGCTGCCCAGGCACCACGCCAAGAGACCGGGGCTCCCCAGGCGGGGAGCCGTCCGGGGGGGCCTCCCGAGGCGCACCCGGACGAGTCCGGGAGCTTCGGGGACGACGCCCCGGAGACGGCGAGCGCCACCGAGGTCGAGGATGCGCCCCTCACAGATGGAGGCCTGGCCGCGAGTGACGAGCTGATCCTGGCCCAGACCGCTCTGGCCGAGCGCACGCTCGACCTGCAGCGGATCCAGGCGGAGTTCCTGAACTACAAGCGCCGTGTGGAGCGCGACCGCGAGCTGGTCAAGCAGAACGCCACGTACTCGGTGCTCAGCGGCATGCTGCCCGTGCTCGACGACATCGACCGGGCGCGGGAGCACGGCGAGCTCGAGGGCGGTTTCAAGGCCGTCGCGGACTCGCTGGACCGCACGGTGGCCTCGCTGGGGCTGACCAAGTTCGGGGCCAGGGGCGACGAGTTCGACCCCAACCTGCACGAGGCGCTGATGCACGGCCACTCGCCGGACGTCACGACGACCGTGGTCGACGTGGTCGCGCAGGCCGGATACCGGATAGGCGACCGCGTCGTACGTGCGGCGAAGGTCACCGTGCTGGATCCTGAGAACTGAACACGGGTGGTCGAGGAGGGCCTGGCGGCCCTCCTCGACCACCGGGAACTCCGGGAGGAGGGGTGCGAGATGAACAACGCTGATTGGGCGAACAAGGACTTCTACAAGGTCCTCGGGGTCACCAAGGACGCCGACCAGGCGGCCGTCAAGAAGGCCTACCGCAAGTTGGCGCGCGACAACCACCCCGACGGGCGCCCGGGTGACAAGGCGGCGGAGGAGCGCTTCAAGCAGGTCGCCGAGGCGTACGACGTCATCGGTGACGCCGAGAAGCGCAAGCAGTACGACGAGATGCGCTCCATGTTCGCCGGTGCCGGCGCCGGAGGTTTCGGTGGTGGCTTCCCCGGGGGCTTCGGTGGCGGTCAGAGGCCGGGGGGAGCCGGCGGGTTCGACGTCTCGGACCTGTTCGGCGACCTGTTCAACCGCAGCGGTGGCGGCGGCTTCGGTGGACGGACGCAGGCGCCCCGTCCGGCTCGCGGGGCGGACCTGGAGACCGACACCACGCTGGACTTCGCCGACGCCCTGCACGGCACCACGATCAGCCTGCGACTGAGCTCGGACGCGCCGTGCCCGACGTGCTCCGGCACGGGCGGCAAGCCCGGCACGCGTCCCCACGTGTGCCCGACGTGTGACGGCGCCGGTGTCGTGGTCAGCTCGGTCGGTGGCGGGTTCTCGATGAACGAGACCTGCCCCCAGTGCCACGGCCGCCAGTTGGTGTACGACGAGGCCTGCCCGACCTGCCACGGGTCGGGACGCGGGCTGTCCAACCGCACGATCTCCGCGCGCATCCCGGCGGGCGTCAAGGACGGGCAGCGGATCCGGCTCAAGGGCAAGGGGGCGGCCGGCGAGAACGGCGGCCCCAACGGAGATCTCCTGGTCGCTGTCCACGTGCGCAGCCACCCACTCTTCGGCCGCAGGGGCGACAACCTGACCCTCGAGGTTCCGGTGACCTTCGACGAGGCCGCGCTGGGTGCCGAGATCAAGGTGCCGACCCTCGGTGGTCCGCCGGTCACGCTGCGGATCCAGCCCGGTACCCCCAACGGCCGCGTGATGCGCGTGCGTGGCCGCGGCGCCCCCCGCAAGGACGGCACCACCGGCGACCTGCTGGTGACCGTCGACATCCAGGTGCCCGCCGAGCTCGACGACGCCACCCGCGCCGCCGTCTCGGCCTACCGCGATGCCCGCCGGGGCGATGACCCGCGCGCCCGACTGTTCCAGGGCAGCGCCTGATGGCCGTCCGCGACGCCGGTGGCCAGGGACGCGGCTCCCGCGTCCCCGGGCCGACCGTGCCGGTCTACGTCATCAGCGTGGCCGCGGAGCTGACCGGTCTGCACCCCCAGACACTGCGGCAGTACGACCGCGCCGGTCTGGTGTCTCCCGGCCGCACCGGTGGTGGCGGTCGTCGGTACTCGCTGCGCGACATCGAGCTGCTGCGCGAGGTGGCGGAGCTGACCGGCGCGGGCATCGGCCTCGAGGGCGTGCGCCGCATCCTGGAGCTGGAGCACCAGGTGGCCGCCCTGCGTGCCCGCAACCAGGAGCTGCGCGGGCAGGTGGCCGAGCTGCAGGCCGCGCTCGAGTCCACCCTGGTCACGCTCCGGGAGCGACGGCCCAACCTGCCGGCGCTGCGCTCGCAGGGGTCCATCGGCCGCTTCGGCGAGCTGCGCTGAAGACTTCCGGAGCGTCCGGGGACCTCACCGGGTGCTCAGCATCTCAGTGACCTCGACGCTCCCGAGCCGTTAGTCTCAGCGACGGTCCGCCGGGCCGCTGAGGACAGGTGAGCGATGGCGCTGGAGATCGACTGGTTCTTCCAACACGTCGACTGGCTGCACCTGCTCTCCGTCCCGCTGTTCACCGGGGTCATCGGGTTCCTGATCAACTGGACCGGCCTGATCATGCTGTTCTCGCCCGTGCGCTTCCGTGGGGTGACCGTCCCCGGCATGCGGCAGCTCTCGCGGGTGCTTCCGCGCAAGCTGCAGGAGGTCCCCGGCATCCTGCAGGGCGGCCTCGGCTGGCAGGGCATCGTCCCGGCGCGGGCCGCGAAGATGGGCAGCATCGCGGTGGACAAGGCGATCGCCAAGCTGGGCACGCCCAAGGAGTTCTACCAGCAGCTCGAGCCCGACCAGATCGCCGAGCACATCGTGCAGGTCTTCGAGCCGGAGCTGCCCGCCATGATCGAGGAGATCATGCGGCGCGAGTCCCCCGACCTGTGGCGGGACCTCCCGCCCCGTGGACGCCAGGCCGTGATCGCCCGCGTCCAGGCCCAGCTGCCGGGCGTCGTACGCACCGTCACCGACGAGATCGGTGAGCACATCGACCAGCTCCTCGACCCGAAGATCATGGTCATCAACCACTTCCAGAAGAACCCCGACCTGGTGGTGCGGATCTTCCGCGACTTCGGTCAGCGCGAGCTGAACCTGATGGTGCTGTTCGGTTTCATCTTCGGTTTCGGGCTGGGTGTCCCGGTCGCCGTCGTCGACCACTGGTTCGGGCAGTGGTGGCTGCTGCCGGTGCTCGGCGTCGTCGTCGGCTGGGTGACCAACGCGCTCGGCATGTGGCTGATCTTCGAGCCGCCGGAGGAGCGCCGCATCCTCGGCATCAAGGTGCACGGCCTGTTCCTGCGTCGACAGGACCAGGCGGCCGAGGTCTACGCGCAGATCATCGCGGACGACGTGATCACGCTCGAGAACATCGGCGACTTCCTGCTGCTCGGACCGCGCGGCGACCGCACCCACCAGATGCTGGCCCACGCGATGCGTCCAGCCATCGACAACGCCGCCGGGCCGCTGCGCGGCGCGGTGCGGATCGCGGTGGGCAGCAGGCGTTTCGACAACATCCGTGAGGCCGTGGCCCTGGAGGCGGTCGACCGCACCATCAAGCCGTTCAAGGACCCCGAGTTCAGCCGGCGGCAGTCGGAGAAGATCTACCGGCTGATCGCGACCCGCACCAAGGAGCTCCCGCCGCGTGACTTCGTCGAGATGATGCGGGCGGCGATCCGTGAGGACGAGTGGATGCTCTACGCACATGGGGCGGTCATGGGGTTCGCCGGCGGCCTGCTACACCTGGCGATCTTCGGCGTGGGAGGAGCGACATGAGTGATCACGAGCATCCGCTCGACGGGGCGGGGACGAACGGCGCCCGGCGCCAGTCGCCTCCTGCGCTGTGGGGCGAGGCGACGGACGCGCTGCCCGGGGTGGCGCGCATCGCGAGCCGCGCGGCCGTGCGCTCGGCCGCCTGGGGCCTGGGCTCCGGCATGAAGACCGGCAAGCTGTTCGTGCGCGCCCTGACCGACCCGGACACCGCTGGGGAGCTCGTGCAGGAGGTCGCCCGTGACGTGGCTGAGGCGAGCCGGACCGTCAGCGACGTGGCCCGTGCGGTCGCGGCCGGCGTACCCGTGCCGAAGGCGCTGCTGGACGCCACGGTGTCGCTGTCGTCGGTCGTGCTGACAGACGCCACGCCCCGCGAGCCCGAGCCGGAGCAGACCCTGCGCGAGCGCGGCGAGGACCTGCTCAAGCGCTCCCGCGACGTGTGGAGCGAGGAGGAGACACACCCGGCGTATGCCCGGATCCTCGACGACCTGGCCCCCGACGAGGCCCGCATCCTGCTCCTGCTGCTGCGCGGTGGCCCACAGCCGTCGGTCGACGTACGCACCGGTGGTCCGGTGGGGATGGTCAGCTCGTCGCTGGTGGCGCCGGGGATGTCGATGATCGGGCCGCGGGCGGGCTGCCGCTACCTCGACGAGGTGCCGGCGTACCTCAACAACCTGTTCCGTCTGGGCCTGATCTGGTTCTCCCGCGAGCAGCTGGAGGACCCGATGGAGTACCAGGTCGTCGAGGCCCAGCCCGATGTCCTCGCGGCGATGCACTCGGTGCGCTTTCCCAAGGTCGTACGCCGCAGCGTCCACCTGACGCCGTTCGGGATCGGCTTCTGCCGGGCCTGCCTGGTCGACGCGGAGGAGGCGCCCACGCTTCCCTCACACCAGATCCCCGAGGTCACCTGACGGTCAGGGGCCGCAGTCGTCGCGCACTCGCTCCCCGATCGCCCCTGAATTGCCCTGCGCCCACCGGGACCGTCGACGGTCCCGGTGGGCGCAAGAACGATGCAGTGAGCAGCCCTAGAGGGGGGCTGCGATCACAGACGTGGTGCAGTCCGGATCCTGCTCACTTAAGGATGGCCTTGAGGATGGCCTGCTTCTTCGGGGCGACGGCGGCGTCAGCGGTCGGCGCCAAGGCTCCGACGGCGATGACGGAGAGAAGAGTCGCTGCGATGACGGACGTGGTGCGGATCCGAATCCTGCTCATGTGATGCTCCTTGTTCTAGTTACCGGGGGTGTTGACATTTCTATCGGTGAAGTAGGTCCGAGATCGATGGTTATATCGGACTATCTTCTCGGGAGATGTCCGAAATAAGCGGATAATCTTGCGTCTCATCGGCTCAACTCTGGTCGTCGAGGGGAAAAAAGTGCCGGCGCGGTCTGGACGTCGGCGCGGAGTCATGGTTGCGCCGTATGACGGTTTTGCGTGACTGATGTGATCAGTGTGTCGCAAGCGCACCAATGTGGCGATTTCGAGGCCTGTCAGCGGCTTTGTCCGGTCGTTCGAGAGGGCTTGTGCTCGGACGCGGCGGTCGGACCTGACGGCATGGCTCGTCGCGCACTGGTCTAGGCAGGTGAATTATGGAACTGCTAAGAGGGGGCGGCAGGCAGGCGCAGGGTGAAGACGGAGCCGTGGGGCCGGCGGGGAGCGTAGCTGGCGCCACCGCCCTGGGCCTCGGCAAGCGCCCGCACCACGAACAGTCCGAGGCCGGTCCCGCGCGCGGTCGCGCCCGGCGCACGGGCGTACTCCTGGAACAGTCGCGGGACGAACTCCTCGGGCACGCCCGGGCCGCTGTCCTCCACGTCGATGGTGACCCGGGTGTCCTCGGAGGTGACCCTCACGAGGAAGGGAGGCTCGCCGTACTTGCGGGCGTTGCTGAGCAGGTTGCTGAGCATCTGCTGGAACCGCAGCGGATCGGTCATGACGTACGCCGGGGAGTCCTCGACCACGACCAGGTTGAACTCCTCGTCGAGGACCGAGCCGACGAGCTCGACGGTCTCCACCTTCTCCAGGTGGACCGCCAGCGTCCCGTGCTGGGCCTGACCAGCGGCCAACAGGTCAGCCGTGATGTTGTCGAGCAGGCGTGTCTGGCGGCCGATCACGCCGAGCATCCGCTCGCGCTGGGCGCTGCTGAGGTCCTTCTCGTGCAGGGCCAGGGTCTCGGCCACGCCCATGAGCACCCCCACCGGTCCGCGGATCTCGTGGGCCGCGGTGGCGATGGCGCGCCGCAGGAGCTCGGCCTCGTCGCCGACCTGGGCCTGGAGGTAGAGCAGGTGGTCGTCGCCGCTGCGTCTCACCGTGGCCAGCACGTGCCGGGGAGGCTCCCCGAGCTCGAAGACGGTGGAGTCGTCGGGGCTCGGGTCGCCGAGGAGGTGCGCGGCGAGCTCCGGCGCGACGCTTGCCAGGGGCTGGTCGGTCGCGGCCAGGTCGCCGAGCAGGCGCCCCGCCTCCCGGTTGGCGCGCACGACCCGGCCGCGGCGTACGTGCAGGAACCCGAAGGGTGCGCGCTCCAGGTGGTCCACGACCGGCGGCTGCTCGAAGGGTGGGTCGTCCTGTGCGGGGACCGCGGCTCCGGAGCGTCTCGCCGCGCTGCGGGCCACCAGGGTGCGCACCTGCGCCAGCAACGCGCGCAGGGGCTGGCCCTTCTGGATGTAGCCGTCGGCGCCCCCCGCGAGCGCACGGGCAGTCATCTCTGCGGCGCCGAACCCGGACAGCATCACGATCGTGGCCTCGGGGCAGGCGCGGCGTACCAGGGGCAGCGCCTCGAGACCGTCCATCAACGGCATCGCGATGTCGAGGAAGATGACGTCGGGCTGGTGCTCGGTGGCAGCCTCGACGGCCTCCCGGCCGTTCTCCGCCTCGGCGACGACCACGAACTCGTGCGTGCGCTCGAGCGCCATGCGCAGCAGGTCACGCAGGTCGGGGGTGTCGTCGACGACGACCACGCGCAGCAGGGCGGGGTCCGCGGACTCGCTCATGGGGCGACCGTGAACGAGAGAAGCGCCAGGACGGCGGCCGACAGCAGGATCCAGGCCGTGGTCCGGAGCCCGAGCCGCCCCAGCGGCTTGTGGTGGTTCAAGGGGCTGGCACGCAGGCCGACCACGCAGCCCAGGACCACACAGACCTGCCAGGCCACGGCCGCGACGTCATGCGCCCCGACCTCCGCGCGGGCGAGGCCGAACGGGAGGCCGATGGTGCGCGAGACCAGCCACAGGCCGAGGAGCACGACGCTCCCGAGAATGCCGGCGATCATCCGCGCCTCGGTCGCGCTCCGGCTGACCTGGAAGGCCCACACCCCCTGCCACAGCGCGGCGGCGAGGAACAAGACCCCGACCGGCAGGCCGGCGTCGAGGTGGCCGGGCAGAGCCTCGGCGTGGACGACGGCGGCAGCCAGGCTGCTGAAGACGGCTATCGCCCGCCACGGTGCCGGATCGCGGTCCACCGGCCGGCCTGAAGGTGGGGCCTCCGGTGCGGTCAGCCGCTCCGGTCGCACCCTGCGATGAGGCGCGGTCTCCCGCCGGTCGTGCTCGGTCTCGATCTCGGGCCCGCCGGAGGCGGTTCGTCGCGTGAGCTGCGCCTGCCGGAGCAGGGGGAGGAGGAGGGCCGTCAAGCCGGCCACTCCCAAGGGCACCAGCATCAGGTGCAGACCGGGGGTCGGCAACCCGAGCATCGATGACCCCCTCCGGCGGACGTTCGCCACGGACAGGGGGGAACTCTAGGGAGAAACGCGGCCCTTCGGCGTCGGGTTCCCGAGAAACGCCGGGCTGGTCTACTCCTTGATGTCCGGCCTCCCGTGCAAGAGAATCGAGCAAAGTTGAGGGGAATGGACTCAACTTTGTGGCCGTTGAGGCAGCAGGAAGACAGTACCGACTCCAGGAGGACCGACCGTGGACGCATCCAAGCTCACCTCGCGCAGCGTGGAGGTGGTCAACGCCGCCAGCACCCTGGCCGTGAACGAGGGCAACCCCCGGGTCGAGCCCGCGCACCTGGCCGTCGCGCTGTTGCGCCAGGAGCAGGGCATCACGCCCTCGCTGCTGGCACGGACCGGCGCCGACGTCGCCTCCCTGAGCCAGGCGCTCGACCGCGCACTGTGGAGCCTTCCCAAGGCCTCCGGGTCGACCGTCCAGGCCCCCGCTGCCTCGCCGTCGTTCACACGCGTGCTCGCGAAGTCGCTCGACCTGATCGCGGAGATGAACGACGACTACGTCGCCACCGAGCACCTGCTGCTCGCGCTCGCCGTGGTCGAGAGCCCCGTCAGGACTGTGCTGGCCGAGGCCGGCGCCGACGAGGGGTCGCTGCGCGAGGCGATCACGGCCGTGCGTGGGAACCGTCGCGTCACCAGCCCCGAGGCGGAGGCGACCTACGAGGCCCTGGAGAAGTACGCCGTCGACCTCACCGCCCGCGCCGAGGAGGGCAAGCTCGACCCGGTCATCGGTCGGGACGCCGAGATCCGTCGTGTGGTCCAGGTCCTGTCGCGTCGTACCAAGAACAACCCGGTGCTCATCGGCGAGCCCGGCGTCGGCAAGACCGCCGTGGTCGAGGGGTTGGCGCAGCGCGTGGTCGCCGGCGATGTTCCCGACTCCCTGAAGGGGCGGCGCGTGCTGAGTCTCGACCTGGCTGCGATGGTGGCCGGCGCGAAGTACCGCGGCGAGTTCGAGGAGCGGCTCAAGGCGGTCCTGGAGGAGATCAAGAGCTCAGCCGGGCAGGTGATCACCTTCATCGACGAGCTGCACACGGTCGTCGGGGCGGGCGCCGGCGGTGACTCCGCCATGGACGCCGGGAACATGCTCAAGCCGATGCTGGCCCGCGGCGAGCTGCACCTGATCGGTGCGACCACGCTGGACGAGTACCGCGAGCGGATCGAGAAGGACCCCGCGCTGGAGCGGCGCTTCCAGCAAATCTTCGTGGGCGAGCCGAGCGTGGAGGACACGGTCGCGATCCTGCGTGGCCTGCAGGAGAAGTACGAGGCGCACCACGGGGTCAAGATCACCGACGCGGCCCTCGTGGCCGCCGCGATGCTCTCCGACCGCTACATCACGGGCCGTCAGCTGCCCGACAAGGCGATCGACCTCGTCGACGAGTCGGCCTCGCGCCTGCGGATGGAGATCGAGTCCAGTCCGGTCGAGATCGACCAGCTCCGCCGTGCCGTGGACCGGATGAAGATGGAGGAGCTCGCGCTCGAGCGCGAGACCGACGCCGCGTCGAAGGACCGGCTCGAGCGCCTGCGCGCGGACCTCGCCGACCGCGAGGAGGAGCTGCGTGGCCTGGAGGAGCGGTGGGCGCGCGAGAAGGCGGCACTGGAGGGCTCCGGCGTGCTGCGCAAGCAGCTCGACGAGCTGCGCAGCGAGGCCGAGCGGTTGCAGCGCTCCAACGACCTGGCTGCCGCCTCGGAGATCCTCTACGGGAGGATCCCCGCGCTCGAGAAGCAGATCGAGACCGCCGAGTCGGGCGGCGTGATCGAGGACCCGATGGTGCGTGAGGAGGTCGGGCCCGAGGAGATCGCCGAGGTGGTGGAGGCCTGGACGGGCATCCCGACCGGCCGGCTGCTCGAGGGCGAGACCGCCAAGCTGCTGCGGATGGAGGAGATCATCGGCGAGCGGCTGGTCGGCCAGCGGGCAGCCGTCAACGCGGTCTCGGACGCCGTACGCCGCTCCCGGGCCGGCATCGCCGATCCCGACCGCCCGACCGGCTCCTTCCTGTTCCTCGGACCGACGGGCGTCGGCAAGACCGAGCTCGCGAAGTCGCTCGCGGACTTCCTCTTCGACGACGAGCGCGCGATCGTGCGCATCGACATGAGCGAGTACTCCGAGAAGCACTCGGTCTCCCGGCTCGTCGGTGCCCCCCCGGGCTACGTCGGGTACGACGAGGGAGGCCAGCTCACCGAGGCAGTGCGACGCCGGCCCTACTCCGTCGTACTCCTGGACGAGGTGGAGAAGGCGCATCCCGAGGTCTTCGACATCCTGCTTCAGGTGCTCGACGACGGCCGGCTCACCGACGGGCAGGGTCGCACGGTCGACTTCCGCAACACCCTGCTCATCCTGACCAGCAACCTCGGTTCGGCGTACCTCGTCGATCCCACGCTGGACGAGGAGAAGAGGCGCGACTCGGTGATGGCGGTGGTCCGGCAGGCGTTCAAGCCTGAGTTCCTCAACCGGCTCGACGAGGTCGTCGTGTTCGACGCCCTCGGCAAGGACGAGCTCGCGCACATCGTCGACCTCCAGCTCGCCGCGTTCGACACCCGCCTGGCCCCCCGGAGGATCACCGTCACCGTGACCGAGGCGGCGCGGAGGTGGCTGACCGACCACGGCTACGACCCGGCGTACGGCGCCCGGCCGCTGCGCCGGCTCGTGCAGACCGCGATCGGCGACCCGCTCGCGCGGCTGCTCATCGGCGGCGAGATCATCGACGGCCAGCGGGTGACGGTGGACCACGTCGAGGGCGCGTCGGAGCTCCAGATGACCGTCGGGTGAGGCCGCGTGGGGACGTGGTTGGTTCAATGGCCCCATGAGTGACACCGGTAGTTCTGCGCGCCCTCGCCAGCTGACCATGGCCGGCGGGTTCGTGATCGGCGGTTCGGTCCTGCTGGTGCTCATCGTCTTCGACACCATCACCGGGCTGCACTCGGTGCAGATGCGCGAGGAGGTCGACAAGGTCCTCACCACGCCGACGGGCCAAGGCCTCGGGCTCAGCGTCAACGAGGCGCTCTCGGCGATGAGGGTCGGCCTGATGATCGCCGCGGCCTGCGCGGCCGCCACCGCGGTGCTCGGCTTCTACGCCCTCCAGCGCAACCGCGCCGCCCGGCTGGCGCTGAGCATCCTCGCGGTCCCGATCCTGCTCACGGCCCCGCTGACCGGTGGGTTGATGGGCGCCCTCGTCGCCGCCGCGATCCTGATGCTCTGGAGCGGTCCGGCGCGTGACTGGTTCGCCGGCAGGCCCGTGCGACAGCTCGAGGCCGCCGGCCCCACGTCGCCCGCGGACCCGTCGTCGCGGAGGCTCTGGGAGCAGACGAGACCCACTCCGGACGAGCACCGGGGTGGGACCGGTGAGGACGCCCCGCTCGCCGGTCCTGACGGCGAGCCCCGTGACCGCAGCCAGTACCCCGACACCCCGCCCGCCTCCTCGCTGTCGACGACCGGTTCCTCCACGGTCCCGGTCGCCACCCGCGGGTTCGGCGACCCGCGGACGCCGACGACGGCCGCACCACAGCCGGCCTGGCTGCCCCCGGCGTACGCCGCGACCGCCCCGGTCACCTCGAGGCCGGTCGGCGTCACGATCGCCTGCGTCGTCACCTGGGTGTTCTCCGGGCTGGTGGCCCTGCTCTACACCGGCATGCTCGTGGCGCTGGTCGCCGCCCAGGACCGGATCGTCAGGTTCGTCGTCGACTCGCCCGAGTGGCAGCGCGCCAACCTGGACCAGGGCGTCCTCGTGCCGGTGCTGTGGGTCGGCTGCCTGCTGTTCCTGGGATGGGCCCTGGCCGCCTGCCTGCTGGCATGGTTCGTGTGGCGCCGCCAGAACTGGGCGCGCTACCTGCTGATCGTGAGCGCCACCGTCGCCATCGTGGCCGGGTTCTTCGCGTTCCCCGTCGGGGTGCTGCACCAGCTGGCGGCCGTCTTGACGATCGTCGGCCTCTTCAGCGCTCCCGCGCGCGCCTGGTTCGAGCACCCGACCGGGTCCGCCGGCCCACAGTCGCAACCCCCTGCAGGACCGCCCGCCGGTCCCCCGGCCGGCTCGCGGGACTGGGCCCCGCCCAGCGCGGACTCGTATCCCGGCGGGCCACCCGCGCAGGGCCCAGGTCAGGTCCCGGAGCCCGGGGGCAGGCCCCCCGTCTGGTGACGCCCCCTCACAGGTGCAGGTCCACGCCCTGCAGCCGTCGGAGCCCCTCGCTGAGCACGTCCTCCTCCTTGCAGAACGCCCACCGGACGAGGTGCCGCCCGTCCGGGGAGCCGTCCTCGTAGAACCCCTGCGTGGGGATCGCCACGACCCGGGCACGCTCGACCATCGCCGCGCAGAACGCCGCACCGTCGGCGTGGCCGAATGCCGACACGTCAGTGGTCGCGAAGTAGGTGGCCTGCGGCACGTGCACCTCGAACCCCAGGCCGTCGAGCCCCTGGCACAGGTGGTCACGGCGGGTCTGGAGGTCGTCACGCAGCTGGCGGTGGAAGGACTCCTCGTGGTCGAGCGCGTGCGCGATCGCGGGCTGGAAAGGCGCGCCGGAGGAGTAGGACAGCCAGTTCTTCGCCCCTTCGACCGCTGCGACGAGGCCGGCGGGACCGGTGGCCCAGCCGATCTTCCAGCCGGTGAGGGAGAACGTCTTCCCCGAGCTCGAGATCGTGATGGTCCGGTCGAACATCCCCGGGAGCGTCGCGAGTGGCACGTGGGCCCGCCCGTCGAAGGTCAGGTGCTCGTAGACCTCGTCGGTGACGACCAGCAGGTCGTGGCGCGTGGCGACGCTCGCGACGGCTGCCAGCTCCGCGTCGTCGAGCACCCGTCCGGTGGGGTTGTGCGGGCTGTTGAGCAGGATCAGCCGGGTCCTGTCGGTGACGGCCGCCTCCAGCTCGTCCGCGTCGAGCCGGTAGTCGGGGGCACGCAGGGTCACCGGTCGTCGCACGGCGCCCGCGAACTGGATCATCGCGCGATAGCTGTCGTAGTAGGGCTCGCAGACCACCACCTCGTCGCCCGGGTCGACCAGGCCCAGGACGGCGCCGGCGATCGCCTCGGTGGCGCCGGTGGTGACCACTACCTGGTCGGGGGCGAGGTGCAGGCCGTAGTGGCGCTGCTGGTGCCTCACCACGGCGGCGACCAGCTCGGGCGACCCGTGGCCGGGCGGGTACTGGTTGCGGCCCGCCCTCATCGCGTCGTACGCCGCCTCGATGACAGAGGAGGGCCCGCTGAGATCGGGGAAGCCCTGGCCGAGGTTGACCGATCCGGTGCGGACGGCCAGCGCCGACATCTCCGCGAAGATCGTGCTGTCCACGCCTGCCAGCCTCCTGGCCTGCCTCGTCCGGTGTGCGCTCACGTCCCCGAACCTAGCTGCTCATCTCCCACGGCGACCGGGCCCGCCCACGCCGACAGCCGATGATCGCCTTCGGGCTCCGGGTCAAGGTCGTCGACGAGCGTGCCTCACCGGACGGGTAGCCTCCGCGGCATGCCCCTGAGTGATCCGGACCTCGCCGTCGACGTCGACGCCTGCTGCCGCCTGACCGGCGAGTTCACCCTCCGCTCGGGTCAGGTGGCCTCGGAGTACTTCGACAAGTACCTCTTCGAGGCCGATCCGGCCCTGCTGGCGCGGGTCGTCGCCCAGATGGTCGACCTCGTCCCGGAGGGCACCGAGCTGCTCGGCGGGCTCGAGCTCGGCGGCGTGCCGATCGCGACGGTGCTCAGCGCCCGCAC
>NZ_JAOPXP010000133.1 GCF_025965085.1 Marmoricola sp. | reverse complement strand
CCGCGCGCCACGGCGTCCCCGCCTCGTCGGACGCCTGCTTCTCCTTCTTCTTCTCCTGCTGGGTGGCCGGCTTCTCGGGCTGCTGCTCCAGCCGGCTGGGCACCTGCGGCGGGAGCGCGGGCGGTGGCTGCGGCGTGGTGGGCGGGCGCCTGCTCATGAACTGCTCGGTGGGCAGCGTGCGCCAGGAACCGTCGGCGATGCGCACCTCCACCCAGGCCTGCACGTCGGAGCCGCGTACCCGGCCGCTGCTCGGCAGGACCGCACCCACCACCACCCGGGCCGGTACGCCGACCCGGTTGGCCAGCACGGCCATGGCGGCGGCGTACTGCTCGTCGTCGCCGACCGCACGCCGGGCGAGGAGGAAGCCCTTGAACAGCCGCTTGACGTCGTGTCCCCCCTCGTAGCGCTCCTCGGCCGGACCGGCGCCGTCGCTGTAGAGACCGGTGTCGCGCAGGTACCTGGCCAGGGCGAACACCTTTCCCACGGGCGCCGCCGGGCTGGCCAGGACCCGGCTGATCAGAGCGTCGGCCCGGTTGGCGCGCGCCACGGAGAGCACCGGCGTCGGCCAGGCGCGCATGGTCGGGGTGAGCCGGTCGTCGGGGAGGACGGCGGTGAACTCGTAGTCGTTGCCCGCCTTCACGCCGAGCGGCAGGACGGCCGTCGAGGTCGCCAGGTCGTACCGCAGCTCGTCGCGTCGCGAGTTCGGGTCCGCGTGGAGGAAGCGGAGCGCGGTCAAGGAGCCGACGGTGGGCACCCACGCGCTGCGGTAGGACTTCTTCACGGTGACCCGGACCCTGATGGGGGTGCCCGGGGTCGGGTTCTCGACCGTCGTGTCCATCCGCTGGAAGCGGTCGTCGGTGGTGCCGGCCATCGTGCCGTTGTCGGGCGCCCACTCCTTCCCGTCGTAGCGGTCGAGGGTCAAGAACCGCACCCGGCTGCCCTCCGGGGCCCCGGCGACCTCCACCAGGGTCCTGGTGTTCAGGTTGTCGATCGTGCCCAGGGGCTGCTCGGTGTAGGCCCGGAAGTTGCGCAGTGGCGAGTCCAGGTGGGCGACGTCCGGCAGCGGACCAATCCGCCCCCGCAGGGTCTTCCCCCGGTCGACTGACCCACCAGAGGTGATCGGGACCGCGACCAGCAGCGCGGCGGCCACCACCAGCACTGCCACCGAGCCCCGGGCGAACCGGCCACGCGCCCTTCCACGGACCTCCACCTGTTCCTCCGGCACGAACCCCAGACCCCGGAATGCCACCCAGACCAGCGCCAGGACGGCGAAGGCGACCGGGTGCCACTCGAGGAGCCCGGTGGCGGGGCGTCGTACGAGCAGGACTCCAGCGAGCACGGACAGCAACGGCAGCACGGGAGCGCCCGGGCTCCGCGACCGCATCGCGAGCGCGCAGCCCAGCAGCGCCCCGAGGTAGCCCAGGAGGAACGGCACGAGCGTGGGCGTGCCGCTGAGGTCGACCCGCGGCAGCGTCGTCAGCATCTCGCCCCACCCGGTCACGCTTCCCCGCATCACGTCGGCCAGCGTCTGCCCGTCGGGGATGCCGCCCCCGAACCCGCTGGAGCGCAGGGCCACCGGGCCGGCCAGCAGGATCCCGACCAGCGGTCCCGACACCAGCAGCGACAGGGCCGGCAGCCGGAGGGTCAGCAGGACCACGATGATCCCCAGCCCTGCGGCGATCGCGGTCACGACCATGAAGCCCCAGCCGACGAAGGTGGACGCCAGACCCACGACGGCGAGCCCGACGAGCAGCAGCACCACCACGACGTCCGCCACCAGCCACGCCGGACGGCGCCCGCTCCCCGTGCCGCTTGTCGTGCCCATCGCCGGGCTCATCCCGGGGTCCCGACCATCGCGGCCCCGAGGGCCGAGGGCAGGTCGTCGAGCGACCCCAGCGCCAGCATCCGCACCCCGCGAGCCCGGCTCAGGGACGTGGCGGCCGCTCCATCGGCCCGCACCAGCAGCAGGGTCACGTCCGCCGGGAGCCCCGCGCGCAGCACGCCAGGCAGCGCAGGGTCGGCCGCTCCCCCGGTGAGCACCACCAGCCAGCTCGTCTCCGGAGCCAGGCGGAGGGCGTCGCGCGTGCTCTGAGCCGGGTTGGACGAGCCGAGCACGATGCGGCAGCAGGCGTCGAGGACGCCGTCCAGCCCCCGGCCCGTGACCGCGTGCTCGCCGCACAGCATCGACAGGTCGATGCCGTCCCGGTCCGCCCTTGCTGCGATCGACGCCGCGACGGAGACCGCCATCTCGAAGTCCTCCGGGTCGGCGTAGGAGCCGTGGTTGTCGTCGACGACCACGGTGAGATGGCTGCGCCGGGTGTCGTGGTACTGCCGGATCTGGAGCTTGTTCGCCTTCGCGGAGGACCTCCAGTGCACGTGGCGGAGCTCGTCGCCGGGCACGTACTCGCGCAACGCGTGGAAGGCGAGGTCGCTCATCGAGATCTCGTCGCTGGGGATCCCCTCCTGGTCACGGATGACCCCGGCGCCCAGCGCCTCGACCGGCACCATCCGCGGCAGCACCAGAAGCTCGGCCGCTGCCGACCAGCGCTCGGTCCATCGGAGCAGGCCCAGGGCGTCGGTACGACGTGCGGTCACCGGCCCGACCGGGATCACCCCTCGACGCAGGCCGGTGAGGCCCACCCGGTCCTCCACGACCCGGTTCCGACGCAGAGTGGGGAGCCGGATGAGGTGGCGCGCCGTACCTGCGGGGACGTCCACGAGCGGTCCTGGCAGCGGGAGGCGACCGTCGTTCGTGCACGAGAGCACCACCTCGGCGTCCTCCCCCGCCACCGTGCGCGGCGGGGAGACGACGAGCTCGACCCGGGCGCGGCGGGGCAGGAGGGCGAGCGCCACGCTGATGACGACCATCAGCAGGCACGCCACCCAGAGGAGCTGGAAGACCGACCAGCCCCCGACCGTGTCCGCCACGTAGCTGACCAGCGACACCAGCAGGAGCGATCGTCCGGCTGGCGTCACCACCCCGAACACGGCCGGCAGCCGCATCGTCGGACGTCTCACGGCCTCATGCTCGGAGCGACGGGACCCGGACGCGGTCCAGGAGCTCGTCGATCACCTGGTCGACCGCGACACCGCGGAACTGCGCCTCCCCGTCGAGGATCAGACGGTGTCCCAGCACCGGGTGGGCGAGCTCCGCCACGTCCTCGGGTACGACGTGCTCGCGCCCGTCCGCGACGGCCCACGTCTTGATCACGCGGATCAGGGCCAGGCAGCCGCGGGGCGAGAGCCCGAGCCGCACGTGCTCCATCTCGCGCGAGGCCTCGGCCAGCCGGCGTACATAGGTCACGACCGACCGGTCGACGTGCACCTGGTCGGCGATGCGGCTCATCTCGCTGACGAGGTCGATCTTCATGATCGGCTCGACCAGGGCCGCGCGGTCGCGCACTCCCGAGTTGAGCAGCATCTCCTCGGTCGCCTCGGCATCCGGGTAGCCCACGGAGGTCTTCATCAGGAAGCGGTCGAGCTGTGCCTCGGGGAGACGGTAGGTGCCGGCCTGCTCGATCGGGTTCTGGGTGGCGATCACCATGAACGGCTGCGGCACGTCGTGGGTGATGCCGTCGACGGTCACGTGCCCCTCCTCCATCACCTCCAGCAGCGCCGACTGGGTCTTGGGTGAGGCCCGGTTGATCTCGTCGGCCAGCACGATCGCGTGGAAGATCGGGCCGGGGTGGAAGGAGAACGTGCCCTTGCCCTGGTCGTAGACGGTGACGCCCGTGACGTCACTGGGCAGCAGGTCGGGAGTGAACTGGATCCGCGCGTGGGACCCGTCCAGGGTGCCGGCCAGGGCACGCGCCAGCATCGTCTTGCCGGTGCCCGGGACGTCCTCGAGCAGCAGGTGCCCCTCGGAGACCAGGCAGGTCAGGGTCAGCCGGATGACGTGGCGCTTGCCCAGCACGGCCTTCTCCATGTTCTGGGTCATCGCCTCGAAGGTCTCCCGGAACCACGTGGTGCGCTCGCCGCCGATCGTCATGGGCGTCATCGTAGGGGCGCGAACGCCATCATTCGGACAGATCAGCGACGATGGAGCCGGACGAAGTTCGCGAGCACCGTCATCGGGTGGGAGACCGCGACGGCCCCCGAGGTGGCCTTGACCGTGTCGGCCTCGCGGGGGTCGAAGTAGCCCGCGTTCTTGTAGACCTCGATCCGGGTGCGGATGCCGTCGAGGTCGAGCTCGGGGTGGAACTGGGTGGCGTAGACGTGTCGGCCCACCCGGAAGGCCTGCACGGGGCAGGCGGAGGAGGTCGCCAGCAGCACGGCATGGTCCGGCAGCCGGACCATCGCCTCCTTGTGGCCGCCGTACGCCGTGAACTGGGCCGGCACGCCGGCGAAGACCGGGTCTGCCTTCCCCTCGGCGGTGAGCGTCACCGATACCGGCCCGACCGGCTCGGGCCGACTGCGGTCCACCGCCCCACCCTGGTGAAGACCCACGGTGCCGATGCCGTAGCAGGCGCCCAGGAAGGGAAAGTCACGCGCGACGACGTCGTCGAGCAGCGAGGCGAGACCCTTCTCCGCGGTGAGCTGGGCCCCGGACTTCGTCTCCGGGGCGTCGCTGGCGTTCCAGGCGCCGCCCCCAAGCAGGATCCCCGACCAGGCGTCGAGGTCGACCGACGGCACCTCGTCGTGGGCCAGGTTGACCACCGGCAGCTCGGACTTGCCGAGCCCGGTGAAGCGCAGGAACGACTCGTACTCGTTGTCGGCCGCAGCCTCCTCCCCGCGGATGGAGAGCAGCAGGAAGGGCTTCATGGGTCAGCTGCCGCCGTAGGGGACCCCGAGCTCGGCGAGCTTCTCCTTGCCGCCGTCGACGGCGGTCAGGATCCAGGCGCCGGCCGGGGTCAGGGTGAAGCTGTGCTCGAAGTGAGCAGCCCAGCTGCCGTCGTCGGTGACGGCGGTCCACTGGTCCTCGGCAAGGTCGGTGTACTTGCTGCCCAGCGTGATCATCGGCTCCACGGCCAGCGCGAGACCGCGCTCGAGCCTGGGTCCGCGGCCGGGTCGGCCGTAGTTGGGCACGTTGGGCGGCTGGTGCATCGAGGTCCCGATCCCGTGGCCGGTGAAGTCCTCGAGGATGCCGTAGGCACCACCCGTGGGGTGGGGCTGGGCGCGTACGTAGCTCTCGACGGCGTGGGAGATGTCGGTGACGCGGCCCCCGAGCCGGGCCGCGGAGAAGCCTGCCCACATCGCCCCCTCGGTGACGCGCATCAGCTCGAGGACCTCGGCACGCACCTCGCCCACCGCGACCGTGATCGCTGCGTCACCGTGCCAGCCGTCGACGATCGCGCCGCAGTCGATGGAGATGACGTCGCCGTCCTGCAGCACCCGGTCGCCCGGGATGCCGTGCACGACCTCCTCGTTGACCGAGGCGCAGATCGTGGCCGGGAAAGGCGGGTGCCCGTAACCGAGGAAGGAGGGGACGCCGCCACCGGCGCGGATGTTCTTCTCCGCGATCGCGTCCAGGTCACCGGTGCTGACGCCTGGCCGGACCGAGGAGCGCAGCAGCTCCAGGGTCTCGCCGACCAGCAGGCCGGCCACTCGCATCTTCGCGATCTGGTCCGGAGTCTTGATCTCGACGCCGCGGTCACGAAAGCCCATCGCTCAGCTCTCGTTGACGTCCTGCAGCGCCTTGAAGATCCGCTGGGTCACCTCGTCGACCTCGCCCATGCCGTCGACCTCGATGAGCATGCCTCGGCCGCGGTAGACGTCGATGAGCGGCTCGGTCTGCTCGATGTAGAGCTCCTGGCGACGACGGATGACGTCCTCGGTGTCATCGGAGCGTCCGTCGGTCTCGGCACGCTGGAGCAGCCGCTGGACGAGCTCCTCGCCGTCGACGGTCAGCACGACGACGGCGTCGAGCTTGTGCCCGGTGTGCTTGATCATCCCGTCGAGCTCCTCCACCTGCGCGACCGTGCGCGGGTAGCCGTCGAGCAGGAACCCCGGCTCGGCGTCGGACTCGTCGATGCGGTTGCGCACCATCAGGTTGGTGACCTCGTCGGGGACGTACTCCCCCGCGTCCATGTACTCCTTGGCCTTGCGGCCCAGCTCGGTGCCGTTGGAGACGTTGGCGCGGAAGATGTCACCGGTGGAGATCGCCGGGATGTTGAAGTGGTCGGCGACGACGCTGGCCTGGGTGCCCTTGCCGGCCCCGGGGGGCCCCATCAGGATGATTCTCATTAACGGAGGAATCCTTCGTAGTTGCGCTGCTGGAGCTGGCTCTCGATCTGCTTCACGGTGTCGAGGGCGACACCGACCATGATCAGGAGCGAGGTGCCACCGAACGGGAAGTTCTGGTTGGCACCGACGAGCACGAGCGCGACCAGCGGGATCAAGGAGAGCAGACCCAGATAGAGCGCACCCGGCAGCGTGATGCGGGAGAGGACGTAGTTGAGGTACTCCTCGGTCGGCTTGCCCGCCCGGATCCCGGGGATGAAACCGCCGTACTGCTTCATGTTGTCCGCGACCTCTTGTGGGTTGAAGGTGATCGCGACGTAGAAGTAGGTGAAGAAGATGATGAGCAGGAAGTAGGCCAGCATGTACAGGGGGTGGTCACCACGCACGAAGTACGTGGAGATCCAGCGCACCCACACGGAGTCGGAGTTCTGGTTGAACTGCACGGCCATCGCAGGCAGGTAGAGCAGGCTCGAGGCGAAGATGACCGGGATGATGCCGGCCTGGTTGACCTTCAGCGGGATGTACGTCGAGGACCCGCCGAACATCTTGCGGCCGACCATCCGCCGCGCGTACTGGACCGGGATCCGCCGCTGGGCCTGTTCGATGAAGACCACGGCCGCCATCACGACGATGCCGATGATGATCACCCCGGCGAAGATCCACGGGCCCTTGGCCTTCTGGACGCCCCACAGGGCGGCAGGGAAGGTGGCGACGACCTGGGTGAAGATCATGATCGACATGCCGTTGCCGATGCCGCGCTCGGTGATCAGCTCGCCGAACCACATGATGATCGCGGTGCCGGCGGCCATGGTGATGACCATCAGCAGGGCGACGCGGGTGGAGTCCTCGTAGAGCAGCGGCTTGGTGCAGCCCTGCAGCAGGTTGCCGGTGCGCGCCAGGGCGACGATGCCGGTGGCCTGCAGGATCGCGAGCGCCAGCGTGAGATAGCGGGTGTACTGCGTGATCTTGGTCTGGCCGGACTGGCCTTCCTTCTTCAGCGCCTCCAGCCGTGGGATCACCACGACGAGGAGCTGCAGGATGATGCTCGCGGTGATGTAGGGCATGATGCCCAGCGCGAAGATCGTCAGCTGGAGCAGCGCGCCACCGGAGAACAGGTTGATCAACCCGTAGATGCCGCTGTCCTTGGTCTGCTCGAAGCAGGCCTGGACGTTGGGAACGTTCACACCGGGGGTGGGGATCTGGGACCCCAGCCGGAAGAGCGCCACGATGAACAGCACGAACAGCAGCTTCTTGCGCAGGTCCGGTGTTCGGAAAGCGTTGGCGAATGCCCCTAGCACGTGCTCCTCTTTCGGATAGCGACTGGTCGGGCCCAGCAAGCCGGGCCACGGACGCGTTCAGTCGGCGACGGTGGAACCGAGTCGAGACCCAAACCCGTGGAAGCCTAACAGGGCAGGACGATCATCCACCGGCCCCAGTTCACGTGGGACCATGGCGATCATCCTGCCCTGTCGGCGACGAACATGTGGTGCTCAGAGCTCAGTCGCGGTGCCACCGGCAGCCGCGATCTTCTCCTTGGCGGAACCCGAGAACTTGTCCACGGTGACCTGGACGGCCACCGAGATGTCGCCCTGGCCGAGAACCTTGACGGGCTGGTCCTTGCGGACGGCACCCTTGGCGACCAGGTCAGCGACGGTGACGGTGCCACCCTCAGGGAACAGGTCGTTGATGCGGTCGAGGTTCACGACCTGGAACTCGATCTTGAACGGGTTCCGGAAGCCGCGCAGCTTCGGGAGGCGCATGTGGATCGGCATCTGCCCACCCTCGAACCCCGCCGGAACCTGGTAGCGGGCCTTGCTGCCCTTGGTACCGCGACCAGCAGTCTTGCCCTTCGACGCCTCACCACGACCCACGCGGGTCTTGGCGGTCTTGGCGCCGGGGGCCGGACGCAGGTGATGCAACTTCAAGCTCATTTGGAGTCAACCTCTCCGTCAACTTCCGTGACCGTCACCAGGTGACGGACGGTGTGGACCATGCCCCGGAACTCGGGACGGTCCTCCTTGACGACCACGTCACCGATCCGCTTGAGCCCCAGCGAGCGCAACGTGTCGCGCTGGTTCTTCTTGCAGCCGATGGTGGACTTCATCTGCTCGACCTTCAGGCGGGCCATCACTGCACCCCTGCCGCTACGGCCTTCGCCGCCTCGATGCCCTCGGCCTTGGCCCTGAGCAGCGCAGCGGGAGCGACATCCTCGACGGGCAGACCACGCCTGGCGGCGACGGCCTCGGGCTCCTCGAGGGAGCGCAGGGCCGCCATCGTGGCGTGCACGATGTTGATCTGGTTCGAGGAGCCGAGGGACTTGCTCAAGACGTCGTGGATGCCGGCGCACTCGAGCACGGCGCGCACGGGGCCACCGGCGATCACACCGGTACCGGGAGAGGCCGGGCGCAGGAACACGACACCCGCTGCCTTCTCGCCCTGGACCGGGTGGGGGATCGTGCCCTGGACACGGGGAACGCGGAAGAAGGACTTCTTCGCCTCCTCGACGCCCTTGGCGATCGCCGCCGGAACTTCCTTGGCCTTGCCGTAGCCGACGCCGACCATGCCGTCGCCGTCACCGACGATCACGAGGGCGGTGAAGCTGAAGCGACGTCCGCCCTTCACGACCTTGGCCACTCGGTTGATGGCGACAACGCGCTCGATGTAGGCGCTCTTGTCGGCACCGTCTCCACCGCGACGGTTGTCGCGGCCTCCACGGCGCTCACCACCGGCGCGCTGACCGCGCTGGGGTCCGCTCATGAGACTACCTCTTCCGTTTCTTAAGACTCAGTGTGATTTCGGGGCGGATCAGAAGGTCAGGCCGCCCTCGCGGGCGCCGTCCGCAAGGGCCGCGACGCGACCGTGGTACTTGTTGCCGGCGCGGTCGAAGACCACGCCCTCGATGCCCGCAGCCTTGGCGCGCTCGGCGACCAGGCCGCCGACCCGCTTGGCCTTCTCGGTCTTGTCCGCGCCGGTCGAGCGCAGGTCGCCCTCCATGGTGGAGGCGTAGGCCAGCGTCTTGCCGACCGCGTCGTCGACCACCTGGGCGGTGATGTGCTTCGACGAGCGCGTCACGACCAGGCGCGGACGCTCGGACGTGCCGGCGATCTTCTTGCGGCCCCGCAC
>NZ_JAOPXP010000111.1 GCF_025965085.1 Marmoricola sp. | reverse complement strand
AAGCGCTCGCGGCGCACACTGGAATCGGCAGCCACACCCTGGCCGCCGGAGTGCCGTTCCAGTCGGAAGGCAAGCCAGATGAACGACAAGGAGCAGCTGCGCGAGCTGCACGACACCTACGTGTGGGAAGTCAACGCAGCGGTCGGTGAGGGCCGGCTCGACCTTGTCTGGCAGCTCGCGGATGACTACCTCGACCAAGCCCTGAAGCTCATGACCGCCGGAGAGTCGGCCGGCTGCGGGAGACCGGACTGTGCCGTCTGCGAGGGTGCCCGCCCGGCACGACCGGTGCGTCGTCGCGGATGGCGTCGACGCACTCGCAGTGGCCCGACGACCTGAGCGCTACGACGAAGAAGGGCGCCTGATCCTTGACGTGGGCGTGAACGGCCGCCTGCCGTCGGGATGTCCAGCCGGCGGAGTAGGGCGGGCGGCGAAGGAGGGCGCGTGCTCGGGCCTGAAGCCGACCCCGATGAGGTAGGCCGTCAGGTACGACGCGCGCGGGACGCGTCGCAGCAGGGCCAGCAGCGGTCTCGGCGGCCCCGTTCGACGGCCCTCGAGGATCGGTTTCACGAAGCCGCGATGCATGATCCGTTGCAGGGTCTGGACCAGCACTGTCGCCATGAGTCGTCGACGGCGTACCGCCGCCAGCTCGCGTGCGGTCACCCGCCCACGCAGCAGCGGTTCCGCCAGCAGGGTGGCGGCCGCGACGGCGTCCTGCACCGCCAGGTTGATGCCGACACCGCCGACCGGAGACATGGCGTGCGCCGCATCTCCGATGCAGAGGAGCCCGTCGACGTGCCAACGGTGCAGCCGGTTCAGCCGCACGTCGAGATGCTTCACGTCGTCCATCGACCGCAGGGTGTCCACCCGACCGGCCAGGTCCGGCATGAGCTCCGCGACGTCGCGCCGGAACGACTCGATCCCTCTGGCGCGCAGGGCCGAGTCCGTGCCCTTCTGGGCGATGTAGGCGATCTGGAGGAAGTCGGTGCGCGGGATCACCACCGCGAAGCGACCCCGACCGGCGCGCGGCGTGAGCGCCCACGGGTAGTCTGCGGCGCGCGGCAGCCGGAACCACCAGGCGTCGATGGGCACGCGGAACTCCCGCACTCGGAGGTCGGCCTGCTGCCGGGCGAGCGACCATCGACCGTCGCAGGCCACGACGAGATCCGCCGCGATCTCCCCGCTGGTGCCCTCGGCAGTGTCATATCGCACCCCCCGGACCCGTCCGTCGTCGCGGACCAGGCCGGTCACCGCGGTACTCATCCGGAGCCTGAAGGTGGGCTCCGGCTCCCCGGCGTCGGCGATCAGGTCGAGCAGGTCCCACTGCGGCACCATCGCGACGTAGGGGTGCGGCACCTTCAACCTGCGGAAGTCGGCCACCACGACGGTCCCCCCGTCTGCAGCGGGGAAGGCGACCTCCTCCACCCGGGAGTACGGCAGCCGCGCGAACGCTTCGCCCAACCCGAGCTCGTCGAGCAGTGTCAGGGTCGACGGGTGCACGGTGTCGCCACGGAAGTCGCGCAGGAAGTCCCCGTGCTTCTCGAGCACCTCGACGTCGACACCGGCACGGGCGAGCAGCAGGCCGAGGACCATGCCGGCAGGACCCCCGCCGACGATCACGCAGGTCGTACGCTCACTGGTCATCGCTGGTTCCTCCTCCCCACCGTACGACGGCTGGCACAGCCGGTCGAGACGTGGAGGAGCGGGGGGCCAGGCGTCAGCCGCGGCTGGTGACTCGCAGCTTCCCGCTGCGGTCGGCGGCCAGGCTCGCCGTGTACATCGACCGGATGTTCGTCCCGGTCGGACCCACCCGACCGGCCTTCCACGCGGCGTACACCATCCGCAGGCGCCCGCCCTCGTCGACCAGGGCGTCGGCGCCACCCGGGCCGGAGATGGCGCCGCCGGAGGCGAGCAACGGAGTCCGGGTCGGCTTCCTGCAGGGACCCGCTGGCGACTTGCAGATGGCGTACCCGACGCCGTAGCGAGCGGTCCGCCAGCTGTTGCCGGAGTAGAGCAGGTAGTAGCGACCGCCGTGGTAGACCATCGACGGATTCTCGACCACCGAGCCCTCCCAGGCCTGGTCGCGGGTCACCAGCAGGCGCTTGGCGCTGCCGGCGGCGAAGCGGGTGCCGGTCGCATCGAGCTGACGGATGACCAGGCGCGGCGGGTGGGTGTTGTGAACCCCCTCGTCCTTCCAGAGGAGGTACGCCTTGCCGGTGCGGGGGTCGACGAAGATGTCGGGGTCGATCGCACCCAGGGCAGCCGGCCGGTAACAGACCAGCGGAGTGCTGCTGGGATCGCGGTACAGACCCAGGGGTGAGGCGGAGGAGGCGATGCCGATGCAGCTGTGGCGCGGGGACAGCCGGACGGCCGCGGAGTAGGCGGCAAGATAGTGGTCTCCGACCTTGGCGAGCGACGGTGCCCACATGCTCATGAGCTTCACCTTCTGACGCACACCTCGGGTCGCCGCCCACGCCGGCTTGTGCGGCATCGCGTCGTTGTAGCGCTTCCAGCTGCTGTACCGGTCGTAGTGGGCGAGCGCCGGGCGCGGCCTCCAGGTGCGTAGGTCCGTGGAGGTCATCAGCGGCAGGTTCAGGTTCGCCACCGTGGTCCCCGAGGCGTAGTAGGTGCTCCCCAGACGCATGACGGTCGGGTCGGGGAAGCTGCCCCGGTAACGCTCACCGGCCAGGAACGGCTCCGCCGACGCCGCCGCCCTGGCCAGGCCGCCGGAGGGGGCCGTCGCCGACTCGGCGAAGGCAGCCGAGCCCGAGGTGGCCGCGAGAGGCACCAGGGAGACGAGGACGGCGAGGAGAGACACGCTCGCCAGGGTTGTCAGGGCACGCAGTCGTGGTCGTGGCGTGGGGGTGCGGGCAGCACGGAGGGTGAGTGGCATCGCATGGTCCTCAACAGGTGATCGGCCGAGCTCACCGGTAGGGGAGTGACGGGTGGCGTGCTGAGGGGTTCGCGGCACTCGTGGGTGCCAGCTCCCCGGCGCACCTCGCCTGCCACGCGGCAGACGGGCGCCAGCAGTCGCTGCCCGGCAGTCGGTGCCGGACGTCCCGAGGCTCAGCCGAGCCTGCTCAATTCCGACAATACCGACTAAGAGTGCGTATCGGAAATCGACGGAGGCGAGCGCTCGCGCTACCGAAGGCGGTCAGGCCGCGGAAGCCGTCACGTGCAGGGCCCAGGTCGCGTCTCCTCGTAGGCGCTCTGGACTGTCCCTGTGCTGGACGGCCCGGACGTCCCCGGCCCTTTCGTATGCCGGCGTCGACGAGCCGCGGCCGCGGGAGGGCACAGCTGAATGGACTCCTCGAGCACCCCTCGAGGTCGGCATCGAGGAGTGGCTCGCCGCCGTCGGCGAGCTAGTGCAGGACGAGGACCAGCCCGACCAGGCCGGGGGTGAGGCCGAGGAGCAGCCAGGGGCTCAGGGGTGACTTGTGGTGGATGACGCGGGCGGTCACGGCGGCGAGTACGCCGATGATGGCGGCGATCACGTTCAGGCCGATCCGGGCGTCGGTGCGCGACGCGTCCATGAAGACGGCGGCGACGACCAGGCCGGCCGCCAGGTGCAGGATCGTGGTGACGGCGAGGACTGACATGACCCACCGCTGGACGCTGGTCAGCGACGCATGCGAGGACTGCGACCGCCGGTGGCTGCGGTGCAGGTCGTCGGGGTCGAGCAGGTGGCGCGACCGGCGTGCGGGCATCTCGGGGCGCGGTTCCAGTTCTGACACGGTCTCAAGGTTAGTGGACGAATCATTGGTACGCTAACGACTATGTCGGAAGCCACACTCAGCGAGGTCGAGAACCCGCTCGCCCTCGAAGGGCAGGTCTGCTTCGCGCTCTCCGTCGCGGCGCGCAGCGTCGTTGCGGTCTACCGCCCGCTGCTGGAACCGCTGGGGCTCACGCACCCGCAGTACCTCGTCATGTTGGCGATGTGGGAGCACGAACCCCTCTCGGTGAGCGCCCTTGGCCGACTCCTCCAGCTCGACCCCGCGACGCTCTCCCCGTTGCTCAAGCGGCTCGAGGCCGCCGGGCTGCTCCGGCGAGAGCGTTCGAGGCACGACGAGCGGTCGTTGGCCCTCGTGCTGACCGACCGCGGCCAGAAGCTGCGTGCGCAGGCCGAGACGATCCCGTCGACGATCGTCGAGAAGCTCGGCATGGAGGTCTCCGAGCTCCGGGCGCTGCACCACCAGCTGTCGCGGGTGATCGCGGCGGCCGTCGCGGTCGTCTGAGCCGTCTGGTTTGTAGCATCGAGTGGTGCGCCGGGAGATCCAGGGCCTTCGGGCAGTGGCAGTGCTCCTGGTGCTCCTGTTCCACCTGTGGCCCGACCGGCTCCCCGGTGGCTATATCGGGGTGGACGTCTTCTTCGTCATCTCCGGCTTCCTGATCACCTCGCACCTCCTGCGCGAGGTCGACCGCACGGGCTCGGTGAGCCTGGCGGGGTTCTGGGCCCGGCGGTTGCGGCGGCTGCTGCCGGCGGCGTACGTCGTGCTGCTCACCACCGCCGTCGCGGTCCTGGCGTGGGTGCCCCGGCTGCTGTGGGAGCAGTTCTTCGGCGAGATCCTCGCCGCGGCGCTGTACGTCGAGAACTGGACCCTCGCCGTCAACTCGGTGGACTACCTGGCTGCGGACAACTCGCCGTCGCCTGCCCAGCACTACTGGACCCTCTCCGCGGAGGAGCAGTTCTACCTGGCCTGGCCGCTGCTGGTGCTCCTCGCGCTGTGGCTGGCCACGCGCGGGTTCGTGCGACTGC
>NZ_JAOPXP010000097.1 GCF_025965085.1 Marmoricola sp. | reverse complement strand
ACGCACTCGGAGTCGATCAACCTCTCGACCGTCTACCGCACCCTCGAGCTGCTCGACGACCTCGGCCTCATCCGGCACGCACACCTGACCGACCGGGCGCCGACTTACCACTCCGCGCGGGGGCACGAGCACGCCCACCTGATCTGCCGCAGCTGCCAGAGGGTCATCAGCATCGGGCTCGACGAGATGGAGCAGGCGCTCGGCGGGCTGGCGGCCCAGCACGGGTTCAGCCCCGACTACGGCCACCTGACCGTGTTCGGCACGTGTGTGGAGTGCGCCGAGAAGTGACACCGGTGGCCCACGCCGCGCGCCGTCGGCGTGCGTGTCCCCTCTAGCATCGGGGAGTGTCCCAGAAGTCCCTCGTGGTGATCGTGGCGATCGTGCTCACGGGACTGGCTGTCCTCCTCGTCGCCGGCCACGGCCCCTGGGCCGGTCACGAGATCGTCGCGTTCTCGCGCACCCACGGTCTCAACACCGGTGACATCCCGGTCCTCGGCGGATGGGTCGTGGGGATGGCCTGCTGCTGGCGCCTCTGGCCCCGGAAGTGACGGCCTGCGGGACCTGCGGGGCCCGGGCTCGCCACCGAGGCTTGGTGAGTGCGAGATGATGGCGGGGTGACTGTCCCGTCGACCCCCACGCCCAGCCCCCTGCTCAGCCTGCCCGGGGCGGTCGGCGGGGACGGCGTCGATGCTCCGGTGGCTGCTCACTACGGCTCCTTCAACGGCGAGCAGCGGGCGCTGGTGGCCGGCGAGGGGTTCGTGGACCTCTCGCACCGCGGGGTCATCAGGGTCAGCGGGCCCGACCGCCTGGCGTGGCTGCACTCCCTGACGACGCAGCACCTCGAGCACCTGCAACCCGGCGTCCCCACCGCTGCGCTGGTGCTCTCACCCAACGGGCACGTGGAGCACGCGATGTACGCCGTCGACGACGGCGAGGCGTTCACCGCCCACGTCGAGCCAGGCGGCGCCGCGCCGCTGGCTGCCTGGCTGGACCGGATGCGCTTCATGATGCGGGTCGAGGTCCAGGACCTCTCCGAGGAGCTCGCCGTGGCCTGGCGCCCGGTCGCCAACACTGACTCCACGCTGCTCGACGGCAAGTACGACGTCTTCCCCCGCTCCGAGCTCGACGCCTATGCCCAGGCAGCCGGCCCGGCCGCCGGGATGTGGGCCTACGAGGCCCTCCGGATCGCCCGCGGCGAACCGCGCTTCGGTCAGGACACCGACCATCGCACGATCCCCAACGAGGTCGGCTGGATCCCGTCCGCGGTGCACCTCGACAAGGGCTGCTACCGCGGCCAGGAGACCGTCGCGCGCGTGCACACGCTCGGACGTCCGCCCCGTCGGCTGACGCTGCTGCACCTCGACGGCTCCGACAACCGGCTGCCCACGCGTGGCGCCCCGGTGCTCAACGGCGAGCGCGAGGTCGGCTTCGTCGGTAGCTCTGCCCGCCACCACGAGTACGGCCCGATCGCCCTCGCCCTGCTCAAGCGCAACGTGCCGGTCGACGCGGAGCTCGACGCGGACGGGCTGCCGGCGACCCAGGAGATCGTGGTCGACCCCGAGGTCGGCCTGCACGTGCGCCCCCTGCGCTGACCCGCTCGGGTGATCGAGGAGCCAGCGCCGGCGAGCGTCTCTGAACCACCTTGGTGCACCGCTGCTCTGGGCTGCACACTGTTCCGGTGCCCACCACCAGTCAGTGGATCGCCTTCCTCGTGGCGTCCATCCTCTTCATCCAGGTCCCCGGTCCCAGCCTGCTGTTCACCATCGGCCGCGCGCTGACCGTCGGCCGGCGCGATGCCCTGCTCTCGGTGGCCGGGAACGGCCTCGGCGTCACCGCCCAGGTCGTGCTGATCGCGGTCGGGCTCGATGCGGTGGTCATGGCCAGCTCGGTGGCGTACGACGTGGTGAAGGTGGTCGGGGCGGCGTATGTCGTGTGGCTCGGCATCCAGGCGATCCGCCACCGCGCCGACGCCCGGGCCGCCATGGGCAGACCAGTCTCGCCCTCCGCACGCGGCAAGTCCTTGCGGACCGGGTTCATCGTCGGGGTCACCAACCCGAAGACGATCGTCTTCTTCGTCGCATTCCTGCCGCAGTTCGTGAACGCCGGAGCGAGTCACGTCGGCCTTCAGATGGTGCTGCTCGGCGTCGTCTTCGGCGCCATGGCCATCTGCTCCGACAGCATCTGGGCGCTGGCGGCCTCCAAGGCCCGGGACTGGTTCGCCCGCAAGCCGGCCCGGCTGGACCGTCTCGGCGCCACGGGTGGCGTGATGATGGTCGGCCTGGGCGTGACGATGCTGTCGCAGGACTGACAAGCAGATCGTTGGACGACCCGCCGGTCAGCTGGCCTGGACCTGCATCCCCGCCCGCAGCCTGGCCGGGAGCTGTGCCGGAACCTCCGGGAGCGTGACCTGAACAGCCGGCCGCGGCTGCAGGTAGACCTCGGGCTCGGTGATCGCGACCGCGGGATAGCGCATGTAGGCCAGCCGGCTGTGCTCGTGCCGCGCCTTGCGGATGCCGTCCATGACGAGCCCCGCGACCATCGCCAGGCAGCTCGTCAGGAGGAGGAACGAGGCGACGAACAGTGACGGGAAGCGGGGGACCGCGCCGGTCTCGAGGTACTGCTTGAGCACCGGGGCGCCCAGGGCCACGGCGACCAGCGTCGACACTACGGCGAAGCAGCCGAAGAAGGTGATGGGCCGCTCGTGCCGGGCGAGGTTGACGATCACGTTGAGGATCTTCCAGCCGTCGCGGTAGGTGCGCAGCTTGGACTCGCTGCCCACCGCGCGGTCCCGGAAGTCGACGGTGACCGAGGTGGAGGGGATGCGCAGCGCGAGGGAGTGCACCGTCAGCTCGGTCTCGATCTCGAACTCCCGCGACACGGCCGGGAAGCTCTTCACGAACCGGCGGGAGAAGACCCGGTAGCCGCTGAGCATGTCGCCGAGCGTGTCCCCGAACGCAGCACACACGATCCGGTTGAGGACGCGGTTGCCGACCTGGTGGGCCGGCCGGTAGGCGCTGCTGCCCGGCTCGCCCTCGACCTCTCGCCGCACGCCGATCACGTGGTCCAGGTTGTCCTGCACCAGCTTCTCGATCAGCCGGGGAGCCGCGGCGGCGTCATAGGTGTCGTCGCCGTCGATCAGGAGGTAGATGTCGGCGTCGATGTCGGCGAAGGCGCGTCGTACGACGTTGCCCTTGCCCTTCAGCGGCTCGGACCGGATGACGGCTCCGGCCTGGCGCGCGCGCTCGATGGTGCGGTCGGTGCTGCAGTTGTCGTAGACGTACACCGTCATGCCCGGCACGCTGGCCTGCAGGTCGGCCACCACCTTGGCGACCGCCATCTCCTCGTTGTGGCACGGCACGATGGCGGCAATTCTGAACTGCTCGGCCAAAGACATGTGGATCCCCCATCGGCTTGAGGCAAGGTGAACGGGCGGGTGAACTGACCGGGACAACGGGAAGAACGCGTTGCAGTTACGTCGGCCAAACCCAGCGTCCACATCGTGGACTCAGGCCAGGACCCGCCGGTAGACCGCCTCCAGCCTCTCCACGTGCGTGCCCCACGAGAAGCGAGCGCGGACGTGGCGGTGTCCCTCCTCGCCCATCCGCTGCATGGTGGGCCGATCAGCGACCAGGGTGGCGATGGCCGGAGCGAGCTCGCCCGCTGCCATGTCGACGAACCGCACGCCCGGCCCGGCCGTCCACGGCGAGTGCAGGGCCGGGTCGTCGTTGAGAAGGACGGGCAGGCCGCTGCTCATCGCCTCGAGCACGGTGAGAGGACACTCGCCCACCGAGGCGACGACGAACGCATCGACGCCGCGGTAGACGTCGGGCATCTTGCTGGAGTCCAGCGCTCCCAGGAAGAGCAGCCGGTCATCGGTGGTCTCGGGGGGTCGCTCGCCCCCGACGAACACCAGCCGATATCCGTCGCCGGCAGCCTGCGCCACCAGGGGGAACCCCTTCTTGGGCACGAACCGGCCCACGAACAGCACCAGCGGCCCCTCGGCAGGGAGGTCGAGCTCGCACCGGAGGCGCTCCCGCTCTCCCGGCTCCGGCGGCCGGAACCGCGTGGTGTCCACGGCGTTGCCGAGCACGTGCACCTTCGCCGGGGAGCTCACCGTCTCCCGCACGCCGGCCGCGATGAACTCGTCGATGGGCAGGATCGCCGCGGACCTCTCCAGCACCATCCGGGCGACCGTGCCGAGCACCACCCACTGCACGAGACGCACGACGGCCGAGGAGTGGTGGACGAACCCGACGTGACGGTGGACGACGTACGGCGTGCGCAGCACCGAGCACCAGAACGCCGCCGCCCAGCTCGTCAGGTACAGCGGATCGTGCACGTGCACCACGTCGGCGCGGCGCACCTGTCGCGCCATGGCCCCGAGCAGGCGGGGTGAGAAGACCGGGAACGGGACCCCGAAGCGCGTCTCCATCCCGTTCCACGCCCGGATCCGCACGACCTTCACGCCCGCCTCGACCCGGACGCCCGGTGTGGTCCCGGTGGCACTGGTCAGGAGGGTGACGTCCCAACCGCGGGCCGCCAGGGCCTGCGTCTCGGCGGCGACCACCGTCTCGAGCCCCCCGATGTGGGGCAGGGCGTGGTGGGCGACGTGGAGCACCCGTGGGGGGCAGGAGGCTGCGCTGCGCTGCGGCCGGTGGGCTCTCACACGGGTTCCTCGTCGTCGGGCGAACTGCTCGCCGCAGTATGCCCGGCCCTGACCGGTTCGCAGCCGGTTACCCGTCGCGCTGTGTTGCCGTAACTTTCGGTGACCTTCTCGGTTGACTGCCTTGCCCGCCCGTTCTCAGCATGCGAGACCACCTGACGAGGAAACATGGACACCCCGGACCACGCATCGGCCAGCTCGGAGGCGTCGGCCCCCGCCCCGTGGTACCGCCGCGTGCTGCCGGTGACGCTGGTCCTCGTGCTCGCCATCGGGCTCGCCGGGGCGGTCGTCCCCTCCTTCCGGCACCAGCTCCAGCTCTCGCTGACGCGTCAGCCGACGTCGTACGTCGAGCTCTACTTCGCGGCCCCCACGTCGGGCGGGGCGCGCGCCGCGTGCACCCGGAAGGGCGCCCAGGTCCGCGTGCGGTTCGTCCTCAAGAGCCACCTGGAGCGGCGCCAGCGGGTGGCCTACCGGGTGGCGATAGCGCCGTCCACGATCGGCACCCGCGCGCGACGCCAGGCCGGCTCCACGCCGCTCGGTCCCGGGCAGTCCGCCGTGGTGAGGCGGAGCTTCACGTGGCCCAGGGGCAAGGCGTACGTCGCGTCGGTGCTGCTGCCGGAGCTCGACCAGCGGCTGCGCGTGCGGTGTCCGGGGGGACGTCGATGAAGGTCGCACTGGTCACGCCCCGGTTCCCACCCGACATCGGCGGCCTGGAGACGTACGTCGGCTGGGTCGCCCAGGTGCTGCACGCCGCACCCGACTGTGAGGTCACGGTCATCACGACCGGCACCTCACGGCGTACCCGACGCGAGACCTGGCGGGGCATCCCCGTGATCCGGCTCGGGACCTGGGGAACGGTCTCGAACACTCCTGTCAACCCGCTGTGGGCATTTCAGGTGCGGCGGCTGGTCGCCCGGCTCGGGGCTGACGTCGTCAACGCCCACGCCCCGGTCCCGTTCCTGGCCGACGTCACGGCGTTCACGTCGCCCGTGCCGGTCGTCCTGACCTACCACTCCGGCTCCCTCGTCAAGGGCAGCGGCCGGGTCGACGGGCTGCTGAGGGCCTACGAGGGCCACGTGCTGCCGCGGGTGTTCGCCAGAGCGG
>NZ_JAOPXP010000083.1 GCF_025965085.1 Marmoricola sp. | reverse complement strand
CGTGCGGGATGACGACTCCACACCCGGATCGAACCCCCGGTCCCCTTCCTGAGCACCGGCGTCCCGACGGCGTCACCGACGCGACCGTCTCCGCGCTGGGCAAGGTGTCCGAGGCCCTGGAGGCGGTCGAGGCCGCCCGCGGCCACCTCTACTCCTTCCACCGCCTCTGCGGCACCGCCGACCTCACGCTCGGCGAGGGCGTCAGCGAGCTGCGCGAGGCGGGTCACACCGAGCTGGCCGACCGCATCGAGCGTGAGCTCGTCGGCCGCAACATCCTCGAGGGCAGGTGGAGCTTCCAGCTCGTCGAGGAGTACGACGACACCTACTACTCCGCGTTCAAGGACCTGGAGAAGCTGGCCCGCGACCAGCTCGTCGAGGGTCGGCGGCACCTCTTCGAGGCCGAGATGAAGGAGGATCGTCGTACGCCCGGGGCGCGGCACCACGAAGCGGTCCCCGACGACAGCGGTCCGCAGGGCGGCTGAGCCCTCCCACAAGTCCAGGTCCGCCGCCGCGACGAAGGACACCACCTGAAGCTCCAGCGCGCCGTCGAGACCGAGGACCTGGCCCAAGGGGCTGTCCCGGCTCTGAGGCCTGCCCGCGTCGCGGTGGGTGCGGGAGGACGACCGGCTCGTGGGCGCGCTGACTACGTTGGACGACATGAGCAGCTTCCCCCGGAGACTGGCCCGCGGCCTCGACACGCTGATGGACCGGACAGTGGCCCCCGGCTTCACCAGGATCGGTCCCGCCGTACGCCGCCACCTGCCCGGCTGGCCGGCCGATCCGGCGCCGGACGCGCTCGCCGGGAGGACCGTCGCCGTCACCGGCGCGACGTCCGGCCTGGGGCTGGCGACCGCCCAGGGCGTGGCCCGGCTGGGTGCCGACGTGAGGCTCGTCGTCCGCGACGTGGAGAAGGGAGCCGGGGTCAGGGCGAGGCTGCAGGCCGAGTTTCCCGGCGTCAAGGTGGACGTCGACCGCTGTGACGTCTCCGACCTCGCCGACGTACGCCGCTTCGCCGCGGAGCTCGACCTCGAGCGCCTCGACGTGCTCGTGCACAACGCGGGCGCCATGCCGCCCACCCGCACCGAGTCCGCCCAGGACCACGAGCTGACGATGGCCCTGCACGTCCTCGGCCCACTGCTGATGACCGAGCTGCTGCGACCGGTCCTGCGCGGCCACGACGCGCGCGTGATCCTGGTGACCTCGGGCGGGATGTACGGCCAGGCGCTGCGCGCCGACGACCCGGAGTACACCCGCGGCGAGTACACCCCCACCACGGCCTACGCCCGGAGCAAGCGGGCGCAGGTCGAGCTGCTGCCGGTCCTCACGGACCGCTGGGCGGCTGACGGCATCGGAGTCCACGCCACTCATCCCGGTTGGGCCGACACCCCCGGCGTGGTCGACTCCCTGCCGACCTTCCACAAGGTGACCGGCCCGCTGCTGCGCGACGCGGCAGGCGGCGCGGACACGACCGTGTGGCTGGCCGCGACCGAGCCCCAGCCGCCCGCCGGTGACCTGTGGCACGACCGGCGGACGCGCCCCACGCACCTGCTGAGGCGCACCCGCACCAGCGCGGCCGAGCGCACCGAGCTGTGGAACTGGGCCAGGGACCAGGCAGGCATCGAGTAGCCGCAGGAGAAGTCGACGCACTTCGCAAACCGCTCTCCTTTGTCGTCCCCGGGGGCTAGGTTTGCCCGGTGGAGACCCGTCGCGACGAGACCGACGCGGAACGCTACGACCGCAACTGGGGCGACCTGATCCAGGAGCTGCGCGTGGCGCAGACCGGCGTGCAGGTGCTGGCCGGCCTGCTGCTCACCGTGCCCTTCAGCTCCCGCTTCGGGGACCTCGGACATGGACAGCGCCTGACCTACCTCGTCGCCTTCGGGCTGGCCGTGGTCACCGTGGGCCTGATGACTGCACCTGTGGCCTTGCACCGCTTCCTGTTCGGGCGCCACGAGAAGGACGTGCTGGTGCGGGTGGGCAACATGTTCGCCAAGTGCGGGCTGGCCGCCATGGGACTCACGCTGGTCGCCGTGGTCGGCCTGATCTTCAGCTTCGTGGTCGACGACACGGCGGCCCTCGTCGCGGTCGCGGTCACGCTCGTGTTCTTCACGCTGGCGTGGGTGGTCCTGCCGCTGAGCCTGCTGCCCCGGGGGACAGGGTCGCGGTGAGCAGTCGACCCCCCGCCCAGCCGGCGGCCGAGAAGGTCATGGACCAGGAGCTGGCCGTCGCCGAACGCCGCGGCGCCGAGCGAGTTCGTGCCCAGGTGCGCGCCCTGCTCGACGACCGTCGGCGGGTGGTCCGTCTCGGCGACCTGCAGATCGAGGTCATCGAGGTCTCCGCCCTCACCGAGGTGCTCGCGGACGACACGGAGTAGGTCCCCTCAGCGACCTGCACGTCATGGGGTCGGCCGGGGTCGTCGTACGCCGGCTCCGGGTGGCCGCTGCGGACCGCTTCGAGCTGCGCGCACACGGCCGTCCTGTAGAACACGGCCGTCCCCGAAGAGCAGCGCCGCAGCTGACAGCAGCGTCCCCAGCAGCAGCGCGACCGTGAACACCAGCAGCGCGATTCAAACGGACCAGCGCGGCACGTTCCAGCCCGTGACCGCGCCGTCGCTCCAGCCGTAGCCCTGCGCCATCTCGTCGGCGAACGCACCTCCGCCACGAGCAGCAGGAAACCGATCCAGACGGCAGGGCCAGGACTGCGGTCATCACTCGTGCTCGCCCGTACTTGGCCAGTGCCGTGCGGTCGCGCCGGATGCCGTAGACCCGGTTGGTTCCCCGCTCGACCTGGCCCACCGCCGCGGCCGTTCCTCGCCGTCCATCTCGGTCGTGACGGCGACCGTGCGCGCTGTGGTCATCCGCGGCCGCTCGGCTACCCCGCGGTGCGTGGGTTGCGGTACGGCACGTCCGCGCCGGAGCAGTGCACGCAGGCCGCAGGCCGTACTGTCGCCATGCCGGAGGGGCCGTCTGGGAGACCCATGGCCGAATGATGTCAGCGTCCTCGGGAGGGATTGCATGCAGCACACCGACTGGCTGCTCACCAAGTCGGAGCGGGCCAACGAGGACACCGTCCTCGACGACTCGCACCCCGGTGAGGCGGCTTGGTCCGAGGGCAACCTGGTCCGCCCGCTGATCCACGGCGCGACGTACTTC
>NZ_JAOPXP010000010.1 GCF_025965085.1 Marmoricola sp. | reverse complement strand
GTCGGCGTCCACGATCGCGCAGTCGCGGTAGCCGTTGCGCTCGGCCTTCTCCTTCAGCCCCGGGAGGGCGTCGCGCTCCTCGTCGTTCCAGGCGACGAGCACGGCGCCGGTGCGCTCCACGGGAATGCCGGCCTGTTCGGCGTACTCGCCGAGGAGGTGGTAGCCGCGTGCCACCAGGCGCGACTCCAGGGTGCCGGGGGTGGCATCGAAGCCGGTGTGCAGGATTGCGGTGTTGGCCTTGCTTGTGCCGTCCCCGACGTCGTCACGGCCCTCCAGGAGGGTGACGGACATCCCGGTGCCGGCCAGGTCGCGGGCGATGGCGGAGCCCACGATCCCGGCGCCGATGACGACGACGTCGACGGGCTGGTTGTCCTCGGTGAGTGAGGTGGAGGTCATGCGGGTGGCGTCTCCTTCGTGGCGGTGCTGACCCGGGCCGCGCGCTGCCACCGGTCGAGGTGGTCGGCGGCGCGGTCGGCGGACCACTGCGGTTCGTAGGTGTGCCGGGGAGTCCAGTTGCCCACGACCTCGGCCGGGTCGGCGCCCGGGTCGAGTGCCAGCCGGGCACACGCGGCGGCTCCCAGCGGAGTGGCGTGGGCGGAGGGATAGACGTCGATCGGGATCTGGGCCAGGTCGGCCTGGGCCTGCATGAGCACTGCCGATCGGGTGAGCCCGCCGTCGACCCGCAGCCGGCTGAGGGGTTGGCCGAGGTCACGGGCGACCAGGTCGGTGAGAGCCGCCACCTGCGCGGCAATGCCTTCCAGCAGTGCTCGGACCAGGTGGCCGCGGCCGGTGCTGAGCGTCATGCCGGTGAACGACGCCGTCGCCTGCGCGTCCCACCACGGAGCAGCGAGGCCGGCGAGCGCCGGCACGCAGAGCACCCCGTCGCTCGAGTCACCGGCAGCGGCCGCGACGGCGTCGAGCTGGTCGGCGGCAGGGACGAGCCCGAGGTCGATGGCCCACCGGACGGCGGAGGCAGCGGTGTAGACCTGGCCGTCGACGCAGTACGACGTGTGGTCACGCAGCGTCCAGGCCACCGATGTGGTCAGCCCGGCGGTCGACCGCCTGGGTCGGTCGCCGAGCTGGGCGAGCAGGAACGCACCCGTTCCGAACGTGCACTTCGCCGTGCCCGGTTCCAGGCAGCTCTCGGCGAGCAGCGCGGCCTGCTGGTCCACCACCAGCCCCGCCACCGGGATCGGTGAGCCGAAGAGGTCGGTCTCGCCCACGATCTGGTCGCTGGCCACGATCCGAGGCAGGTCCTCGTCGCCCAGCCCGAAGAGGTCCACCAGTTCCGGGCTCCAGGCGGCCGTGTCGAGGTCGAAGAGCAGGGAGCGGCTGGCAGTCGAGGTGTCGGTGACGAACTCGCCGCAGAGGCGGTGCACCAGCCAGGTGTCGGTGGTGGTGACGACACCCTCCGTGGTCACGTGATCCCGGATCCATCGCATCTTCGGGGCGGAGAAGTACGGGTCCAGGACCAACCCTGTCGCACGGGCCACTGCGTCGGCCGAGTCGGCCAGCGTCGTACACACGGACTCCGCGCGGCGGTCCTGCCACACGATTGCCGGTGTCAGCGGGCGACCGGTGGCGCGGTCCCAGGCAAGGACGGTTTCGCCCTGATTGGCCAGGGCGACCGCATCGGCGGTCACCCCGGCCTGCTCGAGCGCCCGGCGGCCGGCGGTGACCACCGAGCCGAACAGCGCCTCCGGGTCCTGCTCCACACCGCCACCGGGCAGGTACGCCGGACGCAGCTCGACCTCGGCGATCGCCAGGACCGCCCCCCGCTCGTCGACCACGATGGCCTTGGTGCCGGAGGTGCCCTGGTCGATCGCGAGGACGTGCGTCACGGCTGGTTCGTTCCGACCCTGCGGTCGAGCGTCGCGTCGATGGAGTGCATGTCCGGCATCGACAGGCCGTGGACGCCGCGCCTGGCCAGCAGAAAGCCGAGGTAGAGGGCGCCGAGGACGACCATCACGAGGACGTAGAGCCAGGCGTCCTTGAAGCTGGCGTCGCGGAACAGGGACAGCTCGAAGACGAGCCAGATCACGGCGATTCCCAGCACCGGGACCTCCCAGCCGCCGAGGTCGAACTTGCCGTTGGCCGGCAGGTCCTTGCGCTTGACCAGGTAGAGCACGACCGTCGCAGCGTAGATGACGGCCGGCAGCAGGGTGGCGGCACCGAAGAGGGTGAACAGGGCGTCCTGCGAGCTGGAGAAGACCGCCAGGATCAGCTGGGCCAGGACGACGTACATCAGGGTCGCCTTGAGCGGGGTGTGGAAGCGGGGAGAGATCTGGTTCCACTGCTGCCAGCCGGGGAAGCGCTCGTCGCGCGACATGGCCCAGGTCAGGCGGACGCCAGTCATCATGATGACCAAGCCGCAGGCGAAGATCGCGATCACCACCATGAGGAGGAGCAGCGTGCTCACGGCCGAGCCCAGCGTCCTCTCGATGACGTCGGCGATCGGGGTCCCCGACTTCGCGAGCTCGACGGGGTCGCCGGCCGCGAGGGTCACCGCGACGAGGAACAGGAAGCCCAGCACTCCCGAGGCGACCACTGCGGTGACCATGGCGCGGGGAACGACGCGCTCGGGGTCGTTGGTCTCCTCCGCGAGGTTGGCCGCGGACTCGAAGCCGACGATGGTGAAGGCGCCGAGCAGGAAGCCGAGCATCCACGGCCCGGCGGAGTTCCAGTCGCCGAAGCTCCAGAAGCCCTCGGCGGGCACCGCACCGTGGCTCCACAGGTTGCCGGCGTCCATGTCGCCGCGGACGGCGGCCACAACGAGCAGGAGCACGGTGAGGGCGACCATGCCGATCAGCTCCGCGGAGACGGCGGCGTTGTTGACACGCTCGCTCCACCGCGTCGAGATCCCCACCAGAACAGCCTGACCCAGCAGCACGAGGGCGGTGACGAGCCAGGTGATGCCGGCGGTGGCCGTGTAGTTGAGCAGAACTGGGAGCACCGTCGAGGCGATCGTGTAGTCCACCGCGACCACGACGACCGCGAGGAACGAGAAGGACACCCAGCCGATGATCCAGCCGAGGACCGGGTTCGCGAGCCGCGACATCCACTGGTAGGCGTAGCCCGTCACGGGGATCCGAGATGCGAGGGTGCCCAGCACCATGGCCACGGCCACCTGGCCCACGACCGCGATCGGCCAGGTCCAGATGCCGACGGGGCCCGAGGAGTTCAGGACCGCTCCGTAGGTCGTGAAGAGGCCTGTGGCGATCGAGACGAAGGCGAAGGCCACGGCAAAGGACGCGAAGCGCCCGGTACGCCGCTCCAGGGCCTGGGCGTACCCGAACTGGGCCAGCTCGGCGCTGTCCCCCCCGGGGGTTGGTGTGAACTCGTTCATAGATCCTCCAAGGTGGTACATACCAAGTGGTTGAACCAAAGGGTTGGGGTTGCACACCTGATTGTCAAGAGGATCGCAGGCGGGAAATCTGCCCGTTACGGGATGGCCTAGACCAACTGGATACGTCTTGGCGAGCCGTGGAAGGTCTACGCTGCTGGTGTGTCACCCACACCCCGCGGGTCGTCGACCACGCCCCGCTACGTTGCGCTGGCGGCCCTCGTGCGAGACCGCATTGCCACCGATCGGCTGGGTCCGCACACCCTGTTGCCCTCCGAGCGCGAGCTGGCCGAGCAACACGGCGTCAGTCGCATGACTGCCCGCCAGGCGCTCTCGGTGCTGGAGAGCGAGGGTGTGGTCTACCGCCGACCGCCCCGCGGCACGTTCGTGGCGGAGCCACGCGTGCGGTTCCACATCGGGAGCTTCTCCGAGGAGATCTCTCGTCTGGGGCACACGCCGGCGGCTCGCCTGCTGTGGGCCGAGGAGCAGCAGCCGACCCCCTCCGTCCGCGCCGCCCTGGAGCTGCCCGAGGAGGCATTCGTGCACGTCTTCCATCGGCTGCGGACTGTCGACGACGTCCCGTTCGCCCTGGAGACGACCTTCTACTCGGCCGCGGTGACTCCCGGCATCCTCGAGCAGATCAGCGACGGCTCCCTGTGGGCGGTGCTGCGCGACCGCTACGGCATCGAGCCGACCCGATCCGATGCCGTCCTGGAGTCGGTCGTCCTCGACGACGCCTCCTGTGCTCACCTCGGTGTCCGCCCGGCCTCTGCTGGCATCCTGCTCACCCGCCGCACCTCCGACGCCACTGGCCGCGTCGTTGAGTACGCCCGTGACGTGTACCGGGCTGACAGGGCGGCCTTCGAGGTCTCCGAAGTCATCGGCTGAGGCGCGGTCCGCACAGGCCGATGCTCGGGTCGGTGCCTGTCCCATCACTCACAGCGGGGGGACAGGCCGCCGACACCGTGCACTGAGGCGGCACCGGAAACCTTCGGTCATCAGCCCACGCCGGGCGGACAGCAACTCACCGAGTCGAAGGAGACCACCCCATGGTGAGCAGGACCAGGAACACAATCGCCGCCGGAGCACTGTTGCTCGCCGGATTCGGCGGCGGAGCGGCGTTGGCCATCGCCGGTTCGGCCAGCGCGGCCTCAGGCGCCACCGGCACCGCGTCCTCGGCTGAGGCCTCCGGCGGTGGTCACGCTGGAGAGACTGCACTGACCGGCACGACCGCAGCCAGGGTCAGGGCCGCGGCGCTCGCGAAGTACCCCGGGGCCACGATCGACCGGCTCGAGACCGACTCAGACGGTGTCTACGAGGCACACGTGACGACCAAGGACGGCGGCGAGCTGATCGTTCAGGTGGGCAAGGACTTCGCCGTCACCGGCACCCAGACCGGCGGCGGACACGGCGACCACGACGGAGACGGGAACGCGGCCGGCTGAGCGTTTCCTGCACCGCCTGATGCGGCGTCCCGTGCTGGGCACGGGGCGCCCCGTCCGTCGTACGCCGGTGGGGTGCGGCGCGCCCGTCACCGTCGGGCGAACGAACTGTGGGACAGCCACGCCTCGGCGGCGTCGCTCTCCGGAGGGGCCGAGAGACGGCTGCAGGGTGCCGACCGAGGCCTCGCTCTGGGCAACCAGACGGCCACGCCGTCCCCAGCTCGGACGGCCGGACCGGGGTCTTCCCGGTCAGGCCGGAGACTGAGGAGGCCTCTGGCGCTGGAGCAGCTCGATCCCGGGTGGCGTGGGTGAGACGACCTCGAGGTTGCGCGCAGCGGCACCGACGCCGTGCAGGACCTCGATGAGTGCCTCCTGACGGGCGGCCGGGTTCGTGGGGGTGTCGAGGTAGTCGGCGAGCGCTTCGACGAGCTGGCGGTCCGGGCCGCGCGGGGGAATGGGGTGCACGTGGCCGTTGATGACGAGGTGGCCGGGCCCGTCGACCTCGATGGCGCCATGGATGTCGATGGGCTGCTGCGGCGTCTGCGGGAGACGCATGGGTTCGTAGGCGACGCGAACGACGGCATTCTCGTTCGCCTCGTCGATCGACTCGACCTGCACGCGCAAGTACTCGGAGTACAGCCCGCCGGGGCGTCCGGTTTCGAGGGTGTGCGGGAGGTCCGGGCGGTAGAGAGTGAGCTCGGGCACGGGGTTCAGGCCCTTCATGAGCACGCTGTGGTCGTCGTCGACGCGGTGGACGAGCACGCAGGCGTGGCCGATGCCGGCGTCCCACCGGGTAGGGGTGCGGAACTCGATGAGGTCGAGACCGACGGAGATGGCGAGGGTGCCGGGCAGGTGCCGGGCGTGCAGCGGCCGCAGCGTGATGACCTCCTCGCCGGGGCGGGAGGGGTCCAGGGTCCGGACCCGCGCCTGGTCCAGCCAGCCGACCAGCGACATGTTGACCGCGTTCAGGCCGGGGCCGACCAAGCCGTACTCCGGGTGGTAGGCCATCAAGGCATTCGCGGTGCTCATCGTGTCGTAAGGGTCTTGGTAGTCGGCGTCACTGCCCTGGAGGCGCGAGTGGGCGACCCCGTACCCGTGACACATCTCCTGCCCGATCACGCTCGGCTGCATGTTCGTGGCGTCGCACAGCGCAGCCATGGCGCCGGTGAAGCCACACAGGTCTGTCGGCTGGGTGCCGCACACGACCACGCCCGCAAACGAGGACAGGTCGACTCCCCGAGCGATCGCGGTGGCCTTCGCAAGCTCGAGCAGCCCGGCACGGTTCAGCTTTCCGGGCGGCTGCGGATCCACGTTGAAGACGTAGTCCGAGCGGGGCCGGCTCATGAGGTAGGGGCCGAAGACCTGGGTGCCGGACAGGTCGAGCTTGCCGTGGGACATGTCGGCGAAGAAGTCGACCATGTTCATGGTGCCGGCTCCCGCACTGGTGAACACGCGCTCGTACTTGGTGAGGTCGGCGGGCGGCTGGGGGTCGTCGTTGAAGGCGACCACCAGCACGGCCCACGGGGACGCTTCGCGGCGGGTGAGGAACTCCACGGCGACCAAGATGGCCGCGCGGTCACCGATGATGCCGGAGAACTTGCTGAACATCTCCGGGGGCGGCGTCCGGGTCCCAGGGTGGTTCACGACCTCCGGCATCAGGTTGCTGCCCAGTTCCGTGGCCAGGTCCGAGGGAGGACCGAAGGGCTGGAGCTCGATGTCGCGGTAGGGGTCGTTGTCCCGTTCGAAACGGTGTTCGTCGGTGGTCATGCGCGCCTCCTGAAGGGGCCTCCTGCCGGACCCCCCGATCGTGCCCCGCCCACCGCCGCCGGATGAAGACCAGGGCCGCAACGCGCTGGCAGGGGTCTAGCCCGCACGTGGCGACCCTGCCTGGCTCAGCGGGTGATCGCGACCCTTCGTGACAAGGCCTGGGCCCCCACAGGACGCGGAGCTGCCTCCGGCACTCTCAACGAGCCACTTCTTCGTGGTGCTGGCTACGTCCCGGCGGTCAGGAGGCGACCGAGTGGGTGCGGCGGCGCCGCAGGTTGTCCACCAGGATGCTGCGGATCATCTCGGCCTCGGCATTCTCCTGGCCCTCGATGGTCGCCAGCAGGTCGTCCACGTCTGCGCGGGTGGTGTACGAGGCGAGCTCGCGCCGGAGGGTGCGGTAGCCGGCGCGCTTCTGGCGGCGTTCGCTGAGCTCGTCGCGAACAGCCGTCCAGAGCGGGCGGGGACGGGGGGACGTGTGGTGCGTCGTGTTCATGGAACAAGTGTCCGCCGCCCTGAATCATTCGTCCAATGACTGTGAATGCAACGATCCATGCCTTATCGTTATAGGTATGGAGACCGAGGTCCTGCGCTGGTTCCAGCACGTCGCCGACGGCGCCACGGTCACCGAGGTCGCCGAGACCGAGATGGTCAGCCAGCCGGGAGTCTCCCGCGCCCTGGCCCGCCTCGAGGCCGAGGTCGGGGCGCCACTGCTGCACCGGAGCGGCCGCGTGCTGCGCCCCACGGCGGCGGGCAACGTCTTCAAGCGGCACGTCGACTCCGTGCTGCACGCTCTGGACGACGGCCTGGCAGCGGTCAGCGAGCTCGTGGATCCCGAGACCGGGACCGTCACCGTGGCCTTCCAGCTCTCGCTGGGCACCTGGCTGGTGCCGGCCATGATCAGCCGCTTCCGGCGACAGCACCCGGGGGTGAAGTTCCGCCTCGAGCAGTCCGATGACGCGCTGGGGTCCTCGCTGGTCGCCGGCGGACGGATCGACCTGGAGATCACCTCACGGCGCCCCCGCAACCCGGCGGTGCACTGGGAATCTCTGCTGACGCAGCCACTCTTCCTCGCGGTGCCACCCGGGCACCGCCTCGCCGGCCGGAAGCAAGTCTCCCTGGCCGAGGTGGCCGACGAGGACTTCGTCATGTTGCGCCCCACGTGGGCACTGCGCGTCCTGAGCGACGAGCTCTGCGCCGCAGCCGGCTTCGTCCCCCGGGTCGCCTTCGAGGGCGACGATCTCCCCGTGGTCCGGGGCTTCGTCGCGGAAGGCCTCGGCGTCGCGATCGTCCCAGCCCCCGGCTCTGTCCTCCCGGCGGACAGCACGAGGGCCGAGCCGCTCCTGCGGATCACCGATGAGGGGGCCCACCGTGAGGTCGGGCTCGCATGGTCCGAGGAACGTCGCCTGCTGCCCTCCGCCGAGCTGTTCCGCCATCACGTGCTCGCCCGAAGCCGCTAGCCGACGGTGCCGACGACGCATGTCGGGGACCACCGCCCGAAAGCGTCCGGGCGCCACTGGAAGGGCCAGTGGTTCAAGGCCCTTGTAGCCTGCCGACTCCGTCCGGTGTCGCTTTCCGCGCGTCATCCAGACCGGGCCCCACGCACTGACCACCAAGGAGAAACCATCGTGACGACCTACAACCTGGCCAGCGTCCTCGAGGGCTCGGCCAGCGCCTGGCCCAGCAGGGAGGCCATCGTCCTCGGGGACAGCCGACTGACCTACGCCCAGGTCGACGCGGCGGCCAACCAGGTGGCGAACTTGCTGGTCTCTCGCGGTGTCGAACCTGGCGACAAGGTGGCGTTGAGCTGTCCGAACCTGCCCTACTTCTCGATGGTGTACTTCGGCATCCTCAAGGCCGGCGCCACGGTGGTGCCGCTCAACGTGTTGCTGAAGGGTCGCGAGGTTGCCTACCACCTGGGCGACGCGGAGGCGAAGGCGTACCTCTGCTTCCAGGGCACCCCCGAGCTGCCGATCGGCAAGGAAGGGTACGCCGGCTTCGAGCAGGCCGACGGGTGCGAGCACTTCTTCGTGATCACCGCCGACCCCGCGGCAGAGTCCCCCATCGAGGGCGCCGAGACCCTCGGCCGGGCGATGGCCGGGCAGCAGCACACGTTCGACACCGTGGCCACCGACGAGGACGACACCGCCGTCATCCTGTACACCTCAGGGACCACCGGACAGCCCAAGGGAGCGGAGTTGCGGCACCGCAACATGCGCGACAACGCGCTCGCGGGCCGAGACCTCTTCGGCGCGGACCCGGCGAATCCCGACACCTACCTCTGCGTGCTGCCGCTGTTCCACTCCTTCGGCCAGACAGTGGTCCAGAACGGTGCCTTCGCCTTCGGTGGGACCGTGGTGATGCTGCCGCGGTTCGAGGCCACCCAGGCCTTGGGGCTGATGCTGAAGGAGTCGGTGAGCCTCTTCGCCGGTGTGCCCACCATGTACTGGGGACTGCTCGGTGCCCTGGAGGAAGGTGTCGACGTAGCCAAGCTTGCGGAGAACCTGCGCGTCGCGGTGGCGGGCGGTGCCGCCCTGCCGGTCGAGGTGCACCGCGAGTTCGAGACGCGGTTCGGGGTGACCATCCTCGAGGGCTACGGCCTTTCGGAGACCTCACCGGTGGCGAGCTTCAGCCGGTTCGGAGAGCCGCCCCGGGTCGGCTCGATCGGCATCCCCATCCCCGGGGTGGAGATGAAGCTGGTCGACCCCGAGGGCTGGGAGGAGATCGAGTGGACCCCCGACGCGGTCGGTGAGATCGCGATCAAGGGTCACAACGTCATGAAGGGCTACTTCCGCCGCCCAGAGGCCACCACCGAGGCGGTCAGGGACGGCTGGTTCCGCACGGGCGACCTGGCGAGGCGCGACGAGGACGGCTGGTACTACATCGTCGACCGCTCCAAGGACCTGATCATCCGCGGCGGCTACAACGTGTACCCGCGCGAGATCGAGGAGGTGCTGATGACGCACCCCGGAGTATCGCTGGCTGCGGTGATCGGCGTACCCCACCCCAGCCACGGTGAGGAGATCAAGGCCGTGGTCATCCGGGAGAAGGGGGCGACCCTGACCGAGGAGGAGCTCGTGGCGTGGTGCAAGGAGCAGATGGCCTCCTACAAGTACCCGCGCGAGGTCGCCTTCGTCGAGACGCTGCCCATGACCGCCACCGGGAAGATCCTCAAGCGCGAACTGGTCGACGGCTGAGCACCTGAGGGACCAGGTCCCGATCGGTCAACACAACGAGCCCCCGCCGGATCGGCGGGGGCTCGTCCCGTCTGCGCGCCGCGTGCGGCGGACTCGGTGGACCGACTACGAGCCGATCTCCTGGATGCGCGCCAGCGCGTGCGCGTGGTCCCGGGTCGCCGGGTACAGGGAGATGTACAGGTCGTACAGCTCGTCGTAGAGGGGGCGCGCCTCGGGGTCGGGCTCCACGACCTGACCGACCCGGGCCCAGTCGGTCTCAGCCGGCACGAGCCCGCAGGCGATCGCGGCCATCAGGGCGTCGCCGTACGAGGCGCCGATGGTCTGCTCCGGCACCTCCTGCCGCCGACCCGTCACGTCGCTGACCACCTGGGTCCACAGGCCGCCCTGGGTGCCGCCGCCGACCGCGACCAATCGCTTGACCGGGTTCTTCTCGGTGTCGAGAAGCTCCAGGATCTGTCGGATGCCGAACGCAATGCCCTCGTAGACCGCCCGGAACAGGTGGCCCCGCTGGTGCTTCAGGGTGAGCCCTGCGATCACGCCTCGAGCGTGGTGATCGAAGATCGGAGTACGTTCGCCGGCGAAGTAGGGGAGCAGCAGGAGTCCGTCGGCTCCCGCCGGCACGGCTGCCGCTTCCCGGACCAGCGTCTCGAACGGCACGTCGCCGACGAGCCCCTGGACCCAGGCGGTCAGGCTGCCGGAGGTGGACATCCCCGCGGCCAGGCATTTGCTGCCGGGGTCGATGCCCATGGTGTTCCAGAGCTGGGAGTGGCGCGCCAGGTCGCTGAGCTCCTGGACGAAGAACATCGTCGATCCGTACATGAGCATCAGGTCGCCAGGTGAGCGCACGCCTCCGCTGAAGGCCTCCGCCCACGCGTCCACCGTTCCCGCGCACACAGGGGTGCCCTCAGGAAGGCCCGTCTGCTCGGCCGCGGCCGTGTTGACCGCGCCGATGATCTCCGCGGCCCACACGAGTCGAGGGGCGGCCATGGGGCCCATGACCGCGTCGTACCAGGGCTCGAGCCAGGCGTTCTTCTCGATGTCGTAGAGGGGCACGCACTGGCTCGCGGTGTGGTGGTCGAGGACGTACTCGCCCGTCAGGCGGTAGGCGACGAAGGAGCTCGAGTTGAACCAGCGGGTTGCCCGTCCCCAGGCCTGGGGCTCGTGCCGCTGGACCCACAGTGCCTTGGGTCCAACGGCCTGGGTCGTGAGCGGAGTGCCGCAGCGTTCCAGGACCTCGGCCGTGCCGAACCTCTGGTCGAGCTCGTCGATCTCGGCGGTCGCCCGCGAGTCGATGCCGTAGAGAATCGCTGGTCGTACGGGGCGGCCATCCCGGTCGGTCAGCAGCAGGCAGGGGCCGACGCCACTGACGCACACGGCAGCGATCTCGGCCGTGCCCGCCTGCGACAGGAGCTCTCGTGACAGCGCCACCACGTCCTCCCACCACACGCCCTCGGCATCCACCTCGGCCCAGCCGGGGACGGGCATGGACATGCTGCCGGGACGGGGTCGTACGGCCGTGGCGACGATCTCGCCATCCGGTGTGGTCAGTACGCCCTTGCTGCTTCCGGTGCCGAGATCGATGCCCAGCAGGAGCTGGCTCACGGATTCCTCCCGCGCCGGGGGCGGGTCGGGTGCTCGGCGGTCGACTCGCGTACGACGAGTTCTGGCTGGAAGACCACGTGACGTGTCTGCGGTGCCTGCCCGGACAGGGCGGTAACGAGCATCTCTGCCGCCGTCGTACCCATGTCGTAGTGCGGCCGGCGGACGGTGGTGAGCGGAACGGACAGCTGACGGGCGAACGGGATGTCGTCGTACCCCATGAGGGAGATGTCCTGGGGTACCCGGATGCCGTGCTGCAGCAGTGCCTGCAGCACGCCGACCGCGAGCAGGTCGACGCCTGTCATCACTGCTGTGGGTCGTTTCCCGGGCGGCATGGCGGCGAGCTGCTCTCCCGTCTCACGCCCGGCTTCCGCAGTGAGGTCGGCGGGAAGTACGTCGAGGCGGATGTCGCCGCCTGTCTCGGCGATGGCCTTCAGCACCCCCGTCAGTCGGTCCTGCACCGGTAGTGCTGCGGCCTCGTCACCGACGAAGGCGATGTGGCGGTGGCCGAGCCCGATGATGTGGCGGGCGGCGAGCTCCCCACCGGTGATGTCGTCCACGGCCACCGACAAGCCTTGGTCCCCGGTCTCGGCGCGATCCACGATGACGACGGGGATACCACCGGCACGGATCCGGTGCAGCCCCTCACCCGAGGTGTCGTGCGGAACCACGATGAGCCCTGCGACGCGTTGCTCGGAGAACAGGCGGAGGGAGGTCTCCTCGCGCGTGGTGTCGCGCGTGCTGTTCGAGATCAGCACCGTGAGCCCTCGCGCAGCCGTGGTGTCGTCCACGCCGCGGGCGATGTCGGTGAAGGCGGGGCTCCAGTCGAGGAGCAGCAGTCCCACGGTGCTGGAGTAGCCGGCGCGGAGATGGCGCGCGGCCTCGTGCCGGACGAAGCCCAGCGTCCGGATGGCGTCCTCCACCGCCTGCCGCCGAGCCGGGCTGACCCGATCAGGGTGGTTCAGGACATTGGAGACAGTGCCTTGGGAGACGCCGGCGAAACGCGCGACGTCCAGGACGCTGACTCGGCCAGTTGAGCCCACAGTGTGACCGCCTTGGAATTCGAATGTGACCCTTGACACGTTACAAAGCGCGAGCCTACCTTAGCCGGAAGCGAGATTTGACACGTTACAAAAATATTCCGACGGACATGCGGTGCCAGTCGACACACACGAGGGAGTTCCACGATGACGATGGGTCACGCACGAAAGGCCTTCGCTGCAGCAGGGGTGGTCCTGCTGGCGGCGGCAGGGACAGCCTGCGGCAGCAGCAGCAGCAGCAGCGGCGGCGGGTCGGGAGACAAGGTCGCCTTCCTCATGCCCGACACCGGCTCCACCCGGTATGAGCTTCACGACCGTCCCGGCTTCGAGAAGAAGCTCAAGGAGCTGTGCTCGAGCTGTTCGCCGCTGTACAACAACGCCGACGGCAGTGCGGACAAGCAAGCTCAGCAGTTCAACTCGGCCCTGGCGCAGGGTGCCAAGGTGATCGTCCTCGACCCCGTCGACTCGGCCGCGGCCGTGTCCTTGGTCAACGCCGCCCACGCGAAGGGCGCCAAGGTCGTCGCCTACGACCGTCCGATTCCCAAGGCGAAGGTGGACTTCTACGTCTCCTTCGACAACGAGAAGATCGGCAAGGAGATCGCGACGTCCCTGGTCGAGAAGGTGAAGGCCAACAAGCCGCCGGCCGGCTCCGGAATCCTGATCGTCAACGGTTCGCCGACCGATGCTGCGGCGGGCCTGATCAAGAAGGGCATCCACTCGGGTGTCGACAACAGCGGGGTCCCGGTTCTCGCGGAGTACGACACGATCGACTGGAAACCTGAGAACGCGCAGAAATGGGTGGCCGGCCAGATCTCCCGGTTCGGCAAGAAGATCGTCGGGGTGGTGGCCGCCAACGACGGCACCGCCGGCGGCACGATCGCGGCCTTCAAGGCGGCCGGTCTGAACCCCAACCCGCCTGTCAGCGGCAACGACGCCACCATCGCGGGCCTGCAGCTGATCATCGCCGGTGACCAGTACAACACCATCAGCAAGCCGAGCGAGATCGTCGGTGGCGCCGCCGCGGAGGTGAGCGACAAGCTGCTGAAGGGTTCGAAGCCCTCGTCCAGTGGCGATCTGTTCGGTTCGCCGACGAATCTCTATGACCCGACGCTGGTGACCGCCCAGAACCTCAAGGCCGAGATCGTCGACAAGAAGATCAGCACTGCCAAGGAGCTGTGCACGTCCGAGTACGCCCAGGCCTGCAAGAAGTCGGGCATCTCCTGACCGAGGGGGTCCGCCAGGGCATGCCCTGGCGGACCCCCCAGGAACCGTCGAACGATGAAGGAGAACCGATGACCACCATGCCCTCACCGACGCGGACCACACTGCTCAGTCTTCGGGGCGTCAGCAAGACCTTCGGTGCCGTGAACGCCTTGACCGACATAGATCTCGACGTCGATGCCGGTGAGGTGGTCGCGATCGTCGGCGACAACGGTGCCGGCAAGTCGACTCTGGTCAAGGTCCTCGCGGGAGTGCACCAGGCCGACTCAGGTTCCATCACCTTCGACGGATCCGACGTGCAGATCGCCGACCCCAGCGCTGCGATCCATCTCGGCATCGCCACGGTGTTCCAGGACCTCTCCCTGTGCGAGAACCTCAACGTCGTGGAGAACCTGTTCCTCGGCCAGGAACTCTCGCCGTTGCGTCTCGACGAGGTCGCGATGGAGGTCAGGTCCTGGGAGCTGCTCCGTCAGCTGTCGGCGAAGATCCCGACCGTCCGGATCCCGATCGCGTCCCTGTCGGGAGGTCAGAGGCAGACGGTCGCGATCGCCCGGTCCCTGCTGGGAGACCCTCGCGTCATCATCCTCGACGAGCCCACTGCCGCGCTCGGTGTCGCCCAGACCGCCGAGGTGCTGGACCTGATCGAGCGGCTCCGGGAGCGCGGTCTCGGAGTCATCATGATCAGCCACAACATGGAGGACGTGCGCGCGGTCGCGGACCGCGTCGTCGTCCTGCGGCTCGGCCGCAACAACGGCGAGTTCGACGCCCACACCGTTTCCTCCTCGGAAGTGGTCGCAGCCATCACGGGCGCCACCGACAACGTGGTCACGCGCCGCCGGGACCGGCTACAGAATCTCGAGGAGCAGTCCGGGATGGCATCCAGCCACGACGGAAAGGAAACGACATGACCACCCCGACGACCACCCCACCCAGGACGGCGGCCCTCGACCAGAGCGACGAGCGACTGCGCCAGAGTGAGGGTCTCCGTGGAGCCCTGAAGTCCTTCCTGGACAGCGTGCGCGCCGGTGACGTCGGCGCCTTGCCCGTGGTGGTCGGGCTGCTCTTGATCGGAACGATCTTCCAGGCCCTCAACCCGGTGTTCCTCTCCAGCGGCAACCTGGTGAACCTGATCCTCGACTCGTGCGCCGTGGGCGTGATCTCCCTGGGGATCGTGTGCGTCCTGCTCGTCGGCGAGATCGACCTCTCGGTCGGGTCCGTCAGCGGCTTCACTGCGGCCATCGTGGCCGTCCTGTTCGTGCGGCACAACGTGAACTGGGTGCTGGCCGTGCTGATCGCGTGCGTGGTGGCCTGTGTGATCGGCCTCCTCTACGGAGTCCTGCTGACGAAGTTCGGCATGCCCAGCTTCGTCTCGTCACTGTCCGGTCTCCTCGCCTTCCTCGGTCTCCAGCTCGCACTCCTGGGCACGCAGGGCTCGGTCAACCTGCCCTTCGACTCGAAGATCGTGGGTTTCGCGCAGCTGGACTTCGTGCCTCCATGGCTCTCCTACGTCCTGGCGGCGCTGGCTGCCGTGGCCCTGTTCCTCTCCGGCTACGAGACGATGGTGAGGCGTCGCCGGGCCAACCTCTCCGCACGGCCGCTGAACCTGCTCGTCATCCGCTCGGTCGCCCTGCTGATCGCGCTGGAGCTCCTGTTCTGGTACCTCAACCAGGACCGTGGCGTCGGCTGGATGGTCGTGTTCTTCGTGACTCTGGTCCTCGCTCTGAACTATGCGATCACCCGGACCCGGTGGGGACGGTCGCTCCTCGCGGTGGGAGGGAACGCCGAAGCGGCTCGCCGTTCGGGCATCAACGTGCGCAACGTCTACTGGAGCGCCTTCGTGCTGTGCTCGCTCCTGGCTGCCGTGGGTGGCATCCTCGCGGCCGGGCGGCTTGCCTCCGCGAACCTGAGCAGCGGCACCGGAGACGTGAACCTCAACGCCATCGCTGCCGCCGTGATCGGTGGCACCAGCCTCTTCGGGGGCCGTGGAAGCGCCTTCTCCGCACTGCTCGGCACCCTCGTGATCGCGGCCATCGCGAGCGGTCTCACGCTGCTCAACCTGGACTCGTCGTACCGATTCGTCATCACCGGGCTCGTGCTCGCCATCGCTGTCGCGATCGACTCCCTCGCCCGCAAGTCACGCGTCTCGCACGGCCGTGCCTGACCCGACCGGCTGTCGGAGCAAGAGAGGAACATCCATGTCCAACCGTGCCGCCGTCATGACCCAGCTCGAGGAGATCGTCGTCGAGGATCGTCCCGAACCCGAGCCAGGTCCGCACGAGGCTGTGGTCCGGGTCGAGGCCGTCGGCGTCTGCGGCTCCGACACCGCCTACTACAAGGTGGGCCGCATCGGGGACTACGTCGTCGACGGGCCCATCATCCTCGGCCACGAGGTCGCCGGCCAGGTCGTCAAGGTCGGGCCCGACGTCACCAACGTGGCCGTGGGGGACCGGGTGGCGGTCGAGCCCGGCACGCCGTGTCGCAACTGTCGCGAGTGCATGGCGGGTCGCTACCACCTCTGTCCCGACCTGGTCTTCCTGGCCACGCCTCCCTACGACGGCGCCCTCATCGAGAAGATGACGATCGATGCCCGCAACCTCTACCCGATACCCGACGAGATGACCTACGAGGAGGGTGCCCTCCTGGAGCCGTTGTCCGTTGGCATCTGGGGTTGCAAGCGCGCAGGTCTTGAGGCTGGTGACGACGTCCTGGTGACCGGTGCCGGACCGGTGGGTCTGCTGGCGGCGGCGGCGGCACGGGCACTCGGCGCCGGCAGCGTCACGGTGACGGACCCAGCGGAGTTCCGCCTCGAACTGGCCCGTGGGATGGGTTTCCGGACCGAGCGCAGTGACTCCCCGGGAGGGGACGGCTTCGACGTGCTGCTCGAGTGCTCCGGGGCGCCTGGCGTCCTCGGTCAGGCGATGGCGCGGCTCCGCCCTGCCGGACGTGCGGCAATGATCGGGATGTCCAAGGAGCAGGCCATCGGCCTGCCGCTCTCACAGCTCAACGTCAACGAGCTGACCCTGAGCCTGGTCAACCGCTACAACCACACGTGGCCGTTGGCTATCGAACTGGTGGCGTCCGGCCGGATCGACGTAGCGCCGTTGGTCACCCACCACTTCCCGCTGTCGAAGTCGGCGGACGCCCTGACTCTCGCCAGCCGGGTGACCGACTCCGTCAAGGCCGTCATCCATCCCCAGATCTGAGGCT
>NZ_JAOPXP010000074.1 GCF_025965085.1 Marmoricola sp. | reverse complement strand
GGCCTGTGCAGAAGACGGGTGTCCACCACAGAGCTCCGGGAAGGGCTGATCGCGCTCCATGTCGGGCAACTCCTCGAACAAGGACGGCTTCGTCCACCTGCACGTCCACACCGAGTACTCCATGCTCGACGGGGCCGCGCGGCTGGGGGACATGTTCGAGCGGACCGCCGAGCTGGGCATGGACGCCATCGCGATGACCGACCACGGCAACGTGTTCGGGGCCTATGACTTCTGGTCCAAGGCGCGCTCCGCCGGGGTCAAGCCCATCATCGGCATGGAGGCGTACTTCACCCCCAACACCTCGCGCTTCGACAAGAAGCGGGTGCGCTGGAACGACGGTGGCGACGACGACGTCTCCGGCTCGGGTGCCTACACCCACATGACGCTGCTCGCCGAGAGCACCAAGGGCATGCACAACCTGTTCCGGTTGTCCTCGCGGGCGTCGATGGAGGGGTTCTTCTACCAGCCGCGCGCCGACCGCGAGCTCCTCACCGAGTACGCCGAGGGCCTGATCGCGACCACCGGGTGCCCCTCGGGCGAGGTCCAGACCTGGCTGCGCATCGGCGACTACGCCAAGGCCCGCGAGGCGGCCGGCGACTTCCAAGACATTCTGGGCAGGGACAACTACTTCCTCGAGCTGATGGACCACGGGCTCGACATCGAGACCCGCGTCCGGGACGGCCTGCTGCGGCTGAGCAAGGACCTCGGCATCCCACCGGTCGCGACCAACGACTCCCACTACGTCCACCAGAAGGACGCGCCCTCCCACGAGCACCTGCTGTGCGTGTCCTCGGGCAGCGTGATGTCGGACCCCAAGCGGTTCCGGTTCAACGGCGACGGCTACTACATCAAGTCGCCCGCCGAGATGCGCGAGCTCTGGGCCGTCCGCAACGGACTGCCGGAGGCGTGCGACAACACCCTGCTCATCGCCGAGCGCTGCGACGTCGAGTTCACCGAGGGCAACGGCACCTACATGCCGCGCTTCCCCTGCCCCGAGGGCGAGGACGAGAACTCCTGGTTCGTCAAGGAGGTCGACAAGGGACTGCGCTACCGCTACCCCCAGGGCATCCCCGACGACGTGCGCAGGCAGGCCGACTTCGAGGTCGACGTCATCACCCGGATGGGCTTCCCCGGCTACTTCCTCGTCGTGGCCGACTTCATCAACTGGGCCAAGGACAACGGCATCCGGGTCGGTCCCGGTCGCGGCTCGGGCGCGGGCTCCATGTGCGCCTACGCCATGCGCATCACGGACCTCGACCCGCTCAAGCACGGCCTGATCTTCGAGCGGTTCCTCAACCCCGACCGTGTCTCCATGCCCGACTTCGACATCGACTTCGACGAGCGTCGCCGCGGTGAGGTCATTCGTTACGTCTCCGACAAGTACGGCGACGACCGGGTCTCCATGATCGTGACCTACGGCACCATCAAGGCCAAGCAGGCGGTCAAGGACTCCTCGCGCATCCTGGGCTACCCCTTCGCGATGGGCGACCGGATCACCAAGGCGATGCCGGCCTCGGTGATGGGCAAGGACGTCCCGCTCAAGCAGATCTTCGACCCCTCGCACAAGCGCTACGGGGAGGGTGGCGAGTTCCGCACCCTCTACGACGGCGACGCCGACGTGAAGACGGTCGTGGACACGGCGATCGGGCTCGAGGGCCTCAAGCGGCAGTGGGGGGTGCATGCCGCAGGCGTGATCATGTCCAGCGAGCCGCTGCTCGACGTGATCCCGGTGATGCGACGCCCCGCGGACGGCGCCAAGATCACGCAGTTCGACTACCCGACCTGCGAGAAGCTCGGCCTGATCAAGATGGACTTCCTCGGGCTTCGGAACCTCACCGTCCTCGACGACGCGCTGATCAACATCGAGCGCAACCGCGGCGAGAAGATCGTGCTCGAGGATCTCGAGCTGACCGACGCGGCCACGTACCAGCTGCTCCAGAAGGGCGACACCCTCGGCGTCTTCCAGCTCGACGGCGGCCCGATGCGGGCGCTGCTGCGCAGCATGCAGCCCGACACCTTCGAGGACATCTCCGCGGTGGGTGCGCTCTACCGTCCAGGACCCATGGGAGCGGACTCCCACAACAAGTACGCCCGCCGCAAGACCGGTCGCGAGCCGGTCGAGCCGCTGCACCCCGAGCTGGCCGAGGCGCTCGAGGAGGTGCTGGGCGAGACCTACGGGCTGATCGTCTACCAGGAGCAGGTGATGGCGATCGCGCAGCAGCTGGCGGGCTACACGCTCGGCCAGGCGGACCTGCTGCGACGGGCGATGGGCAAGAAGAAGAAGGAAGAGCTCGACAAGCAGTTCGAGACCTTCTCGGGCGGCATGACCGAGCGCGGATTCTCCTTCGCGGCCATCAAGGCGCTGTGGGACACGCTGCTTCCCTTCTCCGACTACGCCTTCAACAAGGCCCACTCCGCCGCCTACGGACTGGTGTCCTACTGGACGGCCTTCCTCAAGGCCAACTACCCGGCCGAGTACATGGCTGCGCTCCTCACCTCGGTGAAGGACGACAAGGACAAGATGGCGATCTACCTCAACGAGTGTCGCCGCATGAAGATCCGGGTGCTGCCGCCCGACGTCAACGAGTCGGACGCCAACTTCACGCCTGTCGGCACCGACATCCGCTTCGGGCTCACCGCGATCCGCAACGTCGGCTGGAACGTGGTCGAGCAGATCATCTCGACCCGTCGCGAGAAGGGGCGCTTCATCGACTTCGCCGACTTCATGGACAAGGTCCCGGCGCAGGTGTGCAACAAGCGCCTGATCGAGTCGCTGGTGAAGGCCGGCGCCTACGACGAGATGAAGCACGGCCGCCGGGCACTGCTCGCGGTGCACGAGCAGGCGGTCGACCAGTACGTCGACATCAAGCGCAACGAGGCCATCGGCCAGGACTCGCTCTTCGGCGGGATGGACCCCGACGACGGAGGCTTCGGCGTGAGCGTGACGGTGCCTGACATCGAGGAGTGGGACAAGCAGACCCTGCTGGGCCACGAGCGGGAGATGCTCGGGCTCTACGTCTCCGACCACCCGCTGACCGGGCTCGAGCACGTCTTGGCCAATGCAGCCGACTGCACCATCGGTCAGCTGCTCACCGACGAGGACCGGCCCGACGGGTCGTTCGCCACGATCTGCGGACTGATCACCTCGGTCACCCGCAAGATCACCAAGACGGGCAACGCCTGGGCGATCGTCACCGTCGAGGACCTCGAGGGTGCCATCGACGTGCTGCTGTTCCCCAGCGACTACCAGCTCGCGGCCAACCTTCTCGTCGAGGACACCGTCGTGGCGGTGCAGGGCCGTCTGGACAAGAGCAAGGACCAGCCCGAGCTGCGCGGCAAGGCGATCACGACACCGGTGTTGGAGGACCGCGGCTCCGGCCCGGTGCTGATCACGCTGCCCTCCACCCGCTGCACCCCGCCCGTCGTCGAGCAGCTCAAGGAGGTGCTGCGCACCCATGCCGGGACCACCGAGGTGCGGCTGCGCCTCGTGTCCCGGGGTGCCACCCGGGTGCTCAAGCTCGACGACCGGCACCGGGTCCTGGCCTCGCCGGCCCTCTACGGAGACCTCAAGCACCTGCTGGGTCCCGGGTGCCTGGGGTGAGCACGCCGGTCGACAGCCCGGCCGGCCACCCCGGCTCGGGGCCGGCGTCGGGTCAGCACCCAGAGCGCCCCTCGCGACGTGTTCTCCGCCCCCGCGCCCTGGCCGGTGCGCGCGACGCGCTGGTCGTGGCCGTGTGGTTCGCCGTCATGGGGGCCATCGGAGCGGTGGTGTGGTGGCAGGTCACCCCGCTGCCGGAGGTGACCAAGTCGGGCGGCAAGGCGACGCTCGCTCCTGACGAGCTGGTCAAGCAGGTCAACATCGACGGCTGGTTCTTCGTCATCGCTGCCATCGGGGGTCTGGCCAGCGCGGTGATCCTGATGGCCTGGCGACGCAGGGACCCGCTGGTGATGGTGCTCCTCGTCGCTCTGGGCGGAGCCCTCGCGGCGTGGGTGATGATCCGCGTCGGTCTCGCGCTGGGTCCCCCCAGCGAGCTCACGGCCCTCCGTTCGGCGCCCGACGGGGCGCGGGTGCCGATGCAGCTCAAGCTGCACGCCCCCGGGATGGCCTGGGTCTGGCCCCTGGCCGCGGTATTCGGAGCAGCCGTCCATCTCTGGGTTCTGAAGAAGCCGGACCCCGAGCACCCCCCGGCCGATACGCTGCGCTGATTCTCTTCCGCTTCCCTGGGGGACCCATGTCTGAGGAGCACACGTCCGCCCTGCCCGGACAGCAGCCAGAACCCGCGCCGCGAGGCAGACGTTCCCTGCTCGCCGTCGTGGGTTCCGTCGTCGCGGTCGTGCTCATCGCCGGTGGCGGGTACGCCGCGTGGCAGTTCTTCGCCGGTGGAGGGCCCCGGCCCGCCGAGGTTCTTCCTGCCACGACGTTCGCCCTGGTCACGGTCGACCTGAACCCCTCCGGCGGCCAGAAGGTGGAGGCGATCAGGACCCTGCGCGAGTTCCCCAGCTGGAAGAAGCGCACCGGCATCACGCCCGACTCGGACGTGATCAAGGCGATCTTCGACGAGGTCACGAAGGACGGCCCGTGCACGTCGCTCGACTACGAGCAGGACATCAAGCCCTGGATCGGCAACCGCGCCGGCCTGGGCGGCGTACGGCTCGGTGACGGGAAGGTCGCTCCGGTGCTTGCGTTGCAGGTCCAGGACCGCGAGAAGGCCAGGTCCGGGTTTTCCGAGCTGGTCAGGTGCGGCGAGCCGAGCGACAGCCAGATCGGGTTCACCACCACCGACGACTACGTGATCGCCAGTGACAGCACCGCTCACGCCGAGGCGATCGCCTCGGCCGGCCACGACAAGCCGCTCTCGGAGGACGGCGACTTCCAGACGTGGACCGAGGAGGTCGGCGGGCCGGGGATCGTCAACGCGTACCTCGGGCCGCAGAGCGTCGAGGTCCTCAAGGAGAGCTCGGGCTCCGGCCTCGACGAGCTGACCGGCGGCGACCCGGCCACCCGCAACCAGCTCGCCGACGCCTTCAAGGAGTTCAAGGGCGCGGCAGCGGGCCTCAGGTTCAACGACGGTGGCATCGAGCTGGCCTTCGCCGGGGGCGGCGCCGCCGACGAGAACGCGACGACGGTCGGCCGGGGCGTGGGCGACCTGCCGGCGGACACCGCTGCGGTCCTCGCGCTGGCGGTGCCCCCGAAGCAGATGGACAAGCTGAAGGCCAGCGGCGACGACGCCGACAGCCTGCTCTCGATGGCCAGGATGTTCACCGACGGGACCGGGCTCGAGCTGCCCGACGACCTCATCACGCTGCTCGGCGACTCGCTCAGCGTCTCGGTCGGCGGTGACGCCCCAGCCAGCCTGGACGACGTCTCCAGCCCGGCCGACCTCCCGATCGGTCTGCTGATCCACGGTGACGAGACCAGGATCCAAGACGTCGTCTCCCGCGTCGAGGCCCGCACGGGAGCCCGTCTGGCCGACCTCCCGGCCACCTTGGCCGCCCGGGACGGCAAGGTCGCCATCAGCAGCAGCGACGCCTACGCCGACGACCTCCTGGCCGACGGCGCGCTCGCTGACACCAGGGCCTACCGGGACGTCATCACGCACGCGGGTGAGGCCCAGGCGATCCTCTACGTGTCCCTCCAGAACAAGTGGCTGGACGTGCTGGACGGTGCGGGCGGGAACGACCAGGAGGCCGAGGAGGTCGCGAAGAACCTGGCGGTCCTGCGGTCCTTCGGCATCAGTGCCTGGAGCGAGGGCAGCACCGGACACGGACTGGTCAGGCTCTCGCTGAGGTAGGAGCGGACGGTTCTGGGTACCCGCGGGCATGACCCGCTCCGAGACCCAGACGTTCGGCCTGTTCGAGACAGCAGCGGTTGGGGCGTGCATCGGGGGCCGAGCGGCCGGGGAGCGGGCATGAGCGCCGCGGACCTCGACCGCTTCGTGCAGGCCCAGGACTCCGCCGGGACGTATGCGCACGCACTGGCCGAACTGCGCGGGGGACGCAAGACGAGCCACTGGATGTGGTTCGTGTTCCCCCAGGTCGCAGGGCTGGGGCAGAGCAGCATCTCCCGGCGCTACGCCGTGACCGGGCTCGACGAGGCGCGTTCCTACCTGGCGCATCCCGTCCTCGGGCCGCGGCTGCGCGAGTCCTGCCAGGCGGTGCTTGGGGTGCACGACGCCCCGGCCGAGGAGGTCCTCGGGTCCACCGACGCGATGAAGCTGCGGTCCTCGATGACGCTGTTCAGCGTCGCCGACCCGGACGAGCCGCTGTTCGCCGACGTGCTCGACCGGTTCTTCGCGGGGCAGCCCGACGCCCGGACCCTCGAGCTGCTCGACTGACGTCAGGCGCGGCCGATGGGGGCGACCGTCGCGCCGAGCAGGTCGACGAGGTCCTGCGGCGCCAGACCGAGCTCGAGCCCGCGCCTGCCACCGCTGACGTGGACGGTGGTCCGGTCCAAGGCCGAGACATCGACCACGGTCTCGAGGCGCTTCCTCTGTCCGATGGGGGAGATGCCGCCGACGACGTAGCCCGTCGTCCGCTCCGCCGCTGCCGGGTCGGCCATCGCGGCCTTCTTGCCGCCGAGCGCCGAGGCGAGGGCCTTGAGGTCCAGCTGTCCGGAGACCGGGACGATGCCGACGACCAGTCGTCCGTCGACCTCGGCGAGGAGGGTCTTGAACACCGCTGCCGGGTCCAGTCCGAGCTGCTCCGCAGCCTCGAGCCCGTAGGAGGGTGCAGCCGGGTCGTGCTGGTAGGGATGGAGCGAGAACGGGACCCCGGCCCGGGCCAGGGCCGCCGTGGCCGGCGTACCGCCTGCGGACCTGCGGGCCATCAGTTCGGGGACCATCGCGTCCGGGCCACCTCGGTGGCGGGCAGGGAGGGCAGCGCGCGCATCGCGCGCATCTCCTCGTGCAGCGTGCGCCGGAGCATGCCCAGGCGCTGCTGTGCGGTGTCGGCCTCCAGCAGCGTCTGTCGCTGGGGGAGCGTGAGCAGGCACGTGCTGGCGAGCGCGTAGGAGAGGTACGCCGGGTCGCTCGGCATCCCCCCCGCCAGGACGGGGCCACCGCGCAGGTCGGAGAGCTGCGCGCGGTACCTGTCGAAGGTGCGCATCGCGGCCTCGGCCTCGCCCACGGCGTCCGGCTCGTCGGTGTCGTGCAGGAGCTCGACCTTCCCGCGCAGGAAGTCGCCGCTGCTGTCCCAGTCGACCACCCGGAGCCGCTGCCGTCCGATCACCTCGATGTCGAACCGACCGTCGTCGTAGGCGTCCACGTCGGTGAGCTGCACCAGCGTCCCGACGCGGTGGGCGGACTGCATCCCGTGGTCCCCGACCTCGTAGCCCTCACGGATGGCCAGGATCCCGAACACGCGGTCGAAGGCACTGTCGATCTCCAGCAGTTCGCGGACCAGGGACCGGTAGCGGTCCTCGAAGACGTGCAGCGGGGTCACCACTCCGGGGAACACGACGGCGTTGAGCGGGAACAGCGGCACCGTGGTCACGCGACCAATCTAGGGGGTGCGGCGGAGCTCGGGCCGCTGTCCGGGATCCGGGCGCGGCTCGGTCCGCGCGCGGGGCATCAGGCCGGCCCGCCGGGGTACGAGGTCGTCATGAACGCGGACCGGAGCTCCCCACCGTCCAGGGCGGGCCTCAGCGACGCCGAGGTGTGGGAGTGGTCGGGGGACCACTGGCAGATCCGCACCATCCCGCCCTTCGAGGAGCCCAACGCGGGCGGCAGCCCGGCAGGGGTCGACGAACCGTAGGTGTCTCCTCGTCGCCCCATCCCTGAAACAGGGGATGCGCGTCCAGACCGGGGCCAGGAGGCTGCAGGAGCGGGCGGCGTGCGGTGCCCGGAGGCGCGAGTGGAGGGATCAGACCCATGGCAGAGGACTCGACCGCGAACCGGGACGCTTGGGTGGAGCAGCTGGACCGGCTGACCAAGGAGCGCGCGGGTCAGTACGTCACGATCGAGGTGCTGGACCGGACCTACGGTGACCAGACCGAGGCGGAGCGACTTCCCTTCGCCTACGCCTCCTACGACCCGAAGGACGACGTCGTCATCATCGCGGTCGGCGGCAGCTCGTCGAAGTACCCGGTCGTGCTGCGTCACATGGTGTGGCACCCGACCGAGGTGGACGTGGACACAGCCGCGGGAGCCCTCAAGGTCGTGGAGCCGGACGGTACGACGACCTTCGCGGGCTTCTCCCCGGCGTCCGGGACGTGAGGGACGCCGCCGGTCACCTCGGCGGGCGCGATCGCGCATCTCGAACCTGCTCACGCCGGCCTCGCCCACCAGGGAGTCGGTCTCGGCCGGGTAGACGCGCAGGAGGAGTCCGCCCCGGCCGCTGGCGCTGACCGCCAAGTTCGCGCCGACGACGAACGCGGGGCCGCCGAACACCTTCCTCCCCGTCACGCCGTCCGGGTCGTCGATCGCAGGGCTCCGGTCCAGGCGCCGGGCCCACCCCACCTAGACTGGGTCCCATGATTCGCCGGATCGACCTCCGCGACGGTGCCGCCGGTGCCGCCCCCGACTACCGCACCCTCGTGCCGCGCGCCGACTTCGACGTCGAGGCCGCGCTCCATGTCGTGCGACCGATCTGCGACGACGTGCGCGACCGCGGAGTCGACGCCATCGTCGAGTACTCCGCGAAGTTCGACGGCGTCACCCGGAGCGACATCACCGTGCCGCGCGAGGCCCTGCGTGAGGCACTGGCTCACCTCGACCCCCGGGTTCGTGCCGGTCTCGAGGAGTCGGTCCGCCGCCTGCGGGCCACCTGTGAGGCCGAGCTCGAGGCAGACACCGTCACGCACCTCGGCCCGGGTGCCAGGGTCACCCAGCGACTGGTCCCGGTCGACCGCGTCGGGCTCTACGTGCCCGGTGGTGTCGCGCCGCTCGTCTCGAGCGTGCTGATGAACGTCGTGCCGGCCCAGGTGGCGGGCGTCGGGTCGATCGCGCTGGCCAGCTCACCCCAGAAGGCTCCGTTCAGCAGCTACGGCTCCGGCCTGCCGCACCCCACGATCCTTGCGGCGTGCGAGCTGCTCGGCATCGAGGAGGTGTACGCCGTCGGCGGCGCCCAGGCCATCGCCATGTTCGCCTACGGCGCCGGCCCCTGTCGTCGCGTGGACCTGGTCACCGGCCCGGGCAACATCTACACCGTCTCCGCCAAGCGGCTCCTCAAGGGCGTGGTGGGGATCGACTCCGAGGCCGGACCGACCGAGATCGCCATCCTGGCCGACGACACCGCCGACGCGGCCTTCGTCGCCGCCGACCTGGTCAGCCAGGCCGAGCACGACCCGATGGCCGCCTCGGTGCTGGTCACCGACTCGACGAGACTCGCCGAGGAGGTCGAGGCCGAGCTGGACAAGCAGGTGGCCGTGACCCGCCACGTCGAGCGCGTCCGCACTGCCCTGGGCGGCCAGCAGTCCGGGATCGTTCTCGTCGATGACGTGCCCCAGGGGCTCGAGGTGGTCAACGCCTACGCCGCCGAGCACACCGAGATCCAGACGGCCGACGCGGCGGCGGTCGCCGCGAAGGTCCGCAACGCCGGTGCCGTGTTCGTCGGGCCGTGGACGCCGGTGTCGCTGGGCGACTACTGCGCGGGGTCCAACCACGTGCTGCCCACGGCGGGCTGCGCCTGCCACTCCTCGGGGCTGTCCGTGCGCTCGTTCGTGCGGTCGGTGCACGTGGTCGAGTACTCCCGCGACGCGCTCGCCGAGGTGGCCGACCACGTGGTCACCCTCGCCGACGCCGAGGACCTGCCCGGACACGGAGCGGCGGTCAACGTGCGCTTCGGCCGGCCGTGAGTGCGCAGGAGGCCGCGGGCGTGACCGGTCTTTGGCCACCCCTGCGCGAGGAGCTCCGCGGCGTCGCACCCTACGGCGCGCCCCAGCTCGACGTGCCGGTCTGCCTCAACGTCAACGAGAACCCCTACCCGCCGTCGCGGGCCGTGGTCGACGACGTCGCGGGAGCGGTGACGCTGGCCGCCTCGACGCTGAACCGCTACCCGGACCGCGAGTTCACCGAGCTGCGCCGCGGGCTGGCCGCCTACCTCAGCGGCGATGCGGGGTTCACGATCAGCACCGAGCAGGTCTGGGCGGCCAACGGCTCCAACGAGGTGATGCTGCAGATCCTGCAGGCCTTCGGCGGTCCGGGCCGTACGGCGATCTCGTTCGCGCCGACGTACTCCATGTACCCCGAGTACGCCCGCGACGCGATGACCACCTGGGTGGCGGGCCGTCGGCACGAGGACTTCAGCTTCGACCTCGACGAGGCCGCGCGCCTGGTCGACGAGCACCAGCCGAGCGTGATCCTGCTGCCGTCGCCGAACAACCCGACCGGCACGGCGTTGCCACACGAGGTGATCGGCGAGCTCTGTGCCATCGCCCCCGGCATCGTGGTCATCGACGAGGCGTACGCCGAGTTCAGGCGCGCGGGCACACCGTCGGCGCTGGAGCTGCTCCCGGAGCAGCGCAACCTGGTCGTCACGCGCACGATGAGCAAGGCGTTCGCGCTGGCCGGCGCCCGGCTGGGCTACCTGGCCGCAGCACCCGAGCTGTGCGACGCGCTGCGGGTGGTGCGCCTGCCCTACCACCTCTCGGCGGTGACCCAGGCGGTCGCGAACGCCGCCCTGCGCCACACCGACGAGCTGCTGGGCAAGGTCGACGAGCTGCGAGCAGAACGCGACCGCACGGTCGAGTGGCTCGTGGACGAAGGGTTCGAAGTCGCGCCGAGCGACGCGAACTTCGTATTGTTCGGTCGGTTCGACGATCGAGAGGCAGTCTGGCAAGGGCTGCTGGACCGTGGCGTGCTGATCCGGGTCACCGGCCCCGACGGCTGGCTGCGGGTCTCGATCGGGACCCCGACCGAGATGAAGGCGTTCAAGGACGCCCTGAGAGAGGTGGCCACATGAGCAGGACCGCGCGCATCGAGCGCCAGACCAAGGAGTCGAAGGTGCTCGTGGAGCTCGACCTCGACGGGGCCGGGCGCACCGACGTGTCCACCGGCGTGGGCTTCTACGACCACATGCTCACCGCCTTCGGCCGCCACGCGCTGTTCGACCTGACGGTCCAGACCGACGGCGACACCCACATCGACGCCCACCACACGGTCGAGGACACCGCGATCGCGCTGGGTGACGCACTGCTCCGCGCCCTCGGCGACAAGACCGGGATCCGTCGCTTCGGCGACTCACTGGTGCCGCTGGACGAGTCGCTGGTGCAGTGCGCCGTCGACGTCTCCGGTCGTCCCTACTGCGTGCACGTCGGTGAGCCCGAGGGGCAGCAGTTCGTCAGCATCGGCAACGCCTACCTCGGCTCGCTGACCCGGCACGTCTTCGAGACGCTCGCGCACCACGCCCAGATCGCGTTGCACGTGCGCGTCCTGTCCGGCCGCGACCCGCACCACATCGTGGAGTCCCAGTTCAAGGCCGTGGCCCGCGCGCTGCGCGACGCCGTCGCGATGGACCCGCGCGAGACCGGCGTGCCCTCGACCAAGGGGACGCTCTGAGCACCTCGGACACCCCCACTGCCGGCCCGGCGGTCACCGTCCTCGACTACGGCTCCGGCAACCTTCGCTCGGTGGTGCGAGCCCTCGAGCGGGCGGGCGCGGCGGTCACGCTGACGTCCGACCGCCAGGCGGCGATGGATGCCGACGGGCTGGTCGTGCCGGGGGTGGGCGCCTTTGCGGCCTGCATGGAGGGCCTGCGGGCGGTCAAGGGCCACGAGATCATCGGCCGCCGGTTGGCCGGCGGACGACCGGTGCTCGGGATCTGTGTCGGGATGCAGATCCTCTTCGAGCGTGGGGTGGAGCACGGCGTCGAGACCGTCGGCTGCGACGAGTGGCCCGGTGTCGTCGAGCGGTTGCAGGCGCCCGTCGTACCCCACATGGGGTGGAACACCGTCGAGACGCCGCAGGGCACGACGCTGTTCGCCGGCATCGAGGACGAGCGGTTCTACTTCGTGCACTCCTACGGCGTCCGCGACTGGACGCTGGTGACCAACAACCGCACCCGCCCGCCCCTGGTGACCTGGGCGGAGCATGGCGGTGACCGGTTCGTCGCCGCCGTCGAGAACGGTCCGCTGAGCGCCACCCAGTTCCACCCGGAGAAGTCCGGGGACGCGGGCGCCGCCCTGCTGCGCAACTGGGTGCGGGGCCTGAAGCGGTGACCCGCCCGTGAGCAAGGAGCGAGCCCAGCGTCGCGAGGCCCGTGAGAGGGAGGCAGCGGTGGTGGCCTCCGCGCGTGCCTCCGAGGCCGAGCGGCGCGAGCGCCGGGCCGCCCTCACCCGCACGCTGCGGTCACGGCTGCCGAAGCGGCACTCGCGGCAGACCGGTGTGCTGGCTCGGCGTCGCCGCCAGCAGACCGGCATCACCGTCGGGGTGCTGCTCGTCCTCAACGTGTTCGTCTGGGTGGTCTTCCCCCAGTGGCCCGCCCGGACGATGGTGCTGATCGTGAGCCTCCTCGCCGCCCCCGTCCTGCACACCTTGCTGTTCCGACGGCCCTGATGCCGACCTCACCCTCACTCCCGAACCCGGAGAACCACTGATGAGCGACCACCTCGAACTGCTGCCCGCCGTGGACGTCGCCGACGGTCAGGCCGTCCAGCTCGTCCAGGGCGTCGCCGGCTCGGAGAAGCGCTTCGGCGACCCCATCGAGGCCGCGCTGCGCTGGCAGGAGGCCGGAGCGGAGTGGATCCACCTCGTCGACCTCGACGCCGCCTTCGGCCGCGGCAACAACCGCGACCTGCTGGCGAAGATCGTCGGGACCCTCGACATCGACGTGGAGATGAGCGGTGGCATCCGCGACGACGACTCGCTCGGTGCGGCCATGGCTGCCGGGTGCCGTCGGGTGAACATCGGCACGGCCGCGCTGGAGGCACCCGGCTGGTGCGCCCGGGCGATCGAGAAGTACGGCGACCGGATCGCGATCGGTCTCGACGTACGCGGTCAGACGCTCGCCGCCCGCGGCTGGACCCGGGACGGCGGCGACCTCTACGAGGTGCTGGAGCGTCTCGACGAGCAGGGGTGCGCCCGCTACGTCGTCACCGACGTCAACAAGGACGGCATGCTTCAGGGGCCCAACCTGGAGCTGCTCCGTGACGTCTGCGCCCGGACCGACCGGCCGGTGGTCGCCTCCGGTGGCATCACCGAGCTAGCCGACCTCGAGGCACTGATGGGCCTGGTGGGGGAGGGTGTCGAGGGCGCGATCATCGGCACCGCGCTCTACGAGGGCCGGTTCACGCTCACCGACGCTCTCGACCTCACCCGGGGCCGCACGGACCCTGAGCGGCCATGAGCCTCGCCGTACGTGTCATCCCGTGCCTGGACGTCGACGCCGGGCGCGTGGTCAAGGGCATCAACTTCCAGCAGCTGAGGGACGCGGGCGATCCGGTCGAGCTGGCGAAGGTGTACGACGCGGAGGGCGCCGACGAGCTGACCTTCCTCGACATCTCGGCCTCGCACGAGGGTCGCGCCACCACGTTGGAGATCGTGTCGCGGACCGCCGAGCAGGTCTTCATCCCGCTGACCGTGGGCGGAGGAGTCTCCTCGGTCCAGGACGTGGACCGGCTGCTGCGGGCAGGAGCGGACAAGATCGCCGTCAACACGGCCGCGATCCGGCGACCTCAGCTGGTGGCGGAGATCGCCGACCGGTTCGGCAACCAGGTGCTCGTCCTCTCGGTCGACGCGCGGCGCGCGCCCGGCACCGACTCCGGCTTCGAGGTGACCACGCACGGCGGCCGGACCTCCGCAGGTCTAGATGCCCTGGCCTGGGCGGTGCAGGCGGCGGAGCTGGGTGCGGGCGAGATCCTCCTCAACGCGATGGACGCCGACGGTACCCAGGACGGTTTCGACCTCGAGCTGATCAGGCTCCTCCGGCGAGAGGTGTCGGTCCCGGTGATCGCCAGCGGCGGTGCGGGGGCCGTCGAGCACTTCGCCCCGGCGGTCGAGGCCGGGGCCGATGCCGTGCTCGCCGCCACGGTGTTCCACTTCGGCACGCTTCGGATCCCCGAGGTCAAGCAGGCGCTGCGCGAGGCCGGACACCCGGTTCGCTGACGCTCGTGCCGGGTCAGCCCTGCGGCACCCAGCAGTAGCCGTAGCGCTGGCCCGAGGACCACTGCGCGCGGGTGGGCCACTGGAAGCTCCAGGTGTACTTCAGGCTCCCGTTGGCCCGCCGGGAGGCGATGTCCTTGCAGGCAGCGTTGGCGGTGGCCTCCAGCCTCTTGCCCAGGTAGTGCGCGCCCGCGGGCGGCAGGTCGATGGTGGCGACGGCCCGCCAGGAGTGCCGCTCCGAGCAGACGACGAGGGCGAAGCCGCGCGCGTCGGGCGCCGTGGTGCCGCAGGTGCCGAAGCGGTTGAGTGCGCCCGGCTGGTCGAGGACACCGTCGAGCCGGGCGGGCAGCGGCAGCAGCCGGCCCTCGGAGCGCACCGCGACGACGTCACAGCGGTACCAGTTGGCCCCCGCGTCCGCCTGCTCGAGCGACGGGCTGAACCACACGACCTCGAACCGGCTCAGTTGCTGGGTCGTCCGGTCACCGCCCAGGAGTGCACCGGGGAAGTCGGGGCAGGACCGGGCGATCTGGGCGCGGACCGTGCGGGAGTCGACGGCCAGCAGGTGGCCGTCGACCACGGGAGACAGCTGCCCCACCTTGAAGGTCACCGACGTGTGCGGCCGGCCGCACGGGACCGGATCGCCGCGGTCCACGGGCTCGGTGGCCTCGGTGACCGTGAGGTCGTGACAGCTGCCGCTCCGCGGCACCGCTGGTGCAGGCGCCGCCGAGCCAGCCACCGTGCTGGGGCTGGGTCCGGCGTCAGCGGCGGGCCGGCGCGTCGCCGAGGAGGAACAGCCCGCGACCAGGAGCAGCACGACGGTGGCGGCCGCGGTCAGCGTGCGACGCATCGACCTCACTGCGCCGTCTTGGCCCAGCAGACCGAGCGCCGGTTGCCGGCCTGCCACTCCGCCTCGTGGAACCAGGTGTAGCCGAACTCGTACTCCACCGGGTAGTTCATCCAGGCCCCGACCGAGTCCGAGCAGTAGTCGCGTGACCGGACCTCCGAGATCCGGTCACCGGGGTAGGGGTCCCTGACGTCACCGAGCTTGATCGTGGTCACGGCTCGCCAGTCGTGGGGCTCGGTGCAGGGCAGCTTCTTCGACGTGGGCACGCTCTCGCCCCGCGCGCAGGTCAGCCACTGCTGGGGTGGCTTGGCCGCGAAGAGCCCCTTCGCAGTGGCCGGGAGCGGTGCGTACGACGTGGCCTGGGCGGACCCGCCCACGACGTCACAGCGGTACCAGCGGGCGCCCTTGTCCCAGCCCCGCTGGGAGGGCCGGAACCAGGCCCAGCTCAGCTGGATCCGCAGCGTGAGGGACTGGTCCGCCCCGAGGAACTTCTCGAAGGCCCGCTCACAGGTCGTGAAGACCCACTTGCCGTGGCCGGGCGACGCGTAGTCCTTGCCCGTCGACACCGGCAGGGTGCCGACCGCGAAGGTCTGGGAGGTGTGCGGCTTGCTGCACGCGACCGGCTCGGAGCCGTTGCTCGCCTTCGCGGTGTCGGCTGGGGTGATGCGGTAGCAGGCCCCCAGTGTCGGCGGCGTGGTCCGGTCGGCGACCGTCTGGGGCTTCAGCGGGGCAGCACACGCGGCCAGAAGCAGTCCGGGGAGCAGGGCCAGCACGGTGGCACCTGCCCGCGGGGGAGTACGGCCAAGCACGCGCTGTCCCTCCGTCGGTCCGGGTGAGTGAGCGTCGACCAGCGTCGGTGTCCAGGTGTGGTCACCTGACAGGTCACTGGTCGAGCAGTGCCGCGATGGTACCGCCGAGCTCGTACGCCGACTCGGTGTCGCTGCCCGTCACCTCGCCCATGGCCTCGAGCACGGCGTACCCCTGGGCCCAGCCGAGCGCCCCGGTGATGGAGAGCACCGAACGGACCGCCCCGGTGGTGTCGTAGCGACCGTGGACGTAGAGGCCGAAGGGGCGCCGGGCTGTCACACCCGCCGACACCTGGCCGCTGCCGTCGTCGGAGAGTGCTCCGCCGATCTGCAGGAAGGTGGAGTCGAAGACGTGCTTCAGGGCACCGGACATGTAGCCGAAGTTCGCAGTGGTGCCCAGCACGTACCCGTCGGCGTCCAGCAGGTCTCGGTGGTCGGCCTCGCCGCGGGCGAAGGCCAGCGCTTCCAGGACCCGCACCTCGACCGCCTCGATGGCGTCGTCATGAGCCCCGGCGACGACGGCCTCGGTCAGGGACTGGAGCGACCTCGTCGGGGAGTGGTGCAGCACCAGCAGTCGGCTCATGGCTGGTGAGTCTGGCAGTCGTCGCGGACAACCTGGTGATCTACCTCGCACATCACACTAGGATCCCCGGGTGGCACCCCACCCGCCCTCCGCGCGCCCGGCCCGCCCCTTGGCGCGCCTCGCCGGTGGCGCAGCAGCAGGGCGGGCTCCATGGACGTGATCTCGACCAACGTCGCTGCCGATGCCGATGCCGTCGCCGAGGTACGTCGCCTGCGGCGCAAGCTGGCGAGGGAACGGGCCCGCCGCCGGGCTGCCGAGTCGCTCGGCGAACGCGCGACGGCCGACCTCCACGACTGGGTGCGCGAGCTCCGCAGTGCCCATGTGGAGCTGATCGAGCGCGCGGACCAGGCGCGTGTGGTCAACGAGCTCGCGCGCGCCCTTCGTCAGGACGTCGACTCCGCGCAGCTGGTCAACCGCGCGGCCGAGTCGGTGGGCCGGGCCACCGCGGTCGACCGCTGCGAGGTGCTGCTCGTGGACGCCGACCTGTACTCCGCCGTGCAGGGGACCTGGGCGAGCGCGCCCGAGCATGCCGAGCTGCCCCACCCCCGCTCCTTCGTCGAGCTGCCCGAGGCGCTCACCACCATGCTGTTCGACGCGGCGCAGCAGATGCATCCACTCCTGGTGGAGGACGTGCAGGAGGACCCCCGCCTCCGGCCCGAGGGCGCCGCGGAGATCCTCGAGGCGCTCGGCGTACGCGCTCTCGCCGCGGTGCCGATCGCCGTCGGTGACGAGGTGGTCGGCTGGCTGCTGCTGCAGTCCGTGACACCGCGCACGTGGCAGGCGCGCGAGATCGCCATCTGCGAAGGCCTCTCGCACGACCTCGTCTCGTCGTTGATCCAGGCCCATGCCTTCGAGCAGCAGCGGGAGTCCGTACGCCGCCTCGAGGAGCTCGACCGCGCCAAGGACGCCTTCATATCGACCGTCTCCCACGAGCTGCGCACCCCGCTCACCAGCATCGTGGGCTACCTGGAGATGCTCGCCGAGGGTGGTCTCGGCCGGCTGGACGACGGTGTCTCCCGGGGTGTGGCGATCATCGAGCGCAACGTCGAGCGGCTGAGGGACCTGGTCGAGGACCTGCTCACCCTCTCGGCGTACGACGCGGCCCAGGTGCGCCTCGACCTGCGGGCGACCGACCTGGGCGCCGTCGTGGCCGAGTGCCACCAGGCGCTGCTGCCTGCGGTCCTCGCCAAGGGGCTCGAGGTCGTGGTGGTCAGCGAGCCGGGGCTGTCACCTGCCTTGGCGGACCGCACCCAGATCGAGCGGGTGGTGCTCAACCTGCTCAGCAACGCGACCAAGTTCAGCCATGACGGCGGGCGCGTGACGATCGCGCTTCGCCCCGAGAACGACGCCGTGGTGATCGCCGTCTCCGACACGGGGATCGGCATCCCGTCCGAGGAGCAGGAGCGGCTCTTCTCGCGGTTCTTCCGCTCGACCCTCGCCGTGGCCGAGGAGATCCAGGGAACCGGCCTGGGTCTCACGCTGGTCCAGTCGGTCGTGGACCGGCACGGCGGCACCGTCGAGATCCACTCCGTCGAGGGCGAGGGGACCACGGTGACGGTGCGGCTGCCTCAGGCGCACTGAGGGCCACTCCTGACCGCTTGCTAAGGTGGCAGGGTCATGACGCGCCAGCTGCTCCTTCTTCGCTGCCGCCGCGAGGTCAGCCCGCACTAGCGGAGCCGGACCCCTTGCGGCGGAGAGTGTGTGTCCCCGGCGTCCGTCCACTCCCGCGAGAGAAGTTCAGAACTCATGACCCAGCAGAACTCCGGTCCCCGGACCAGTCGCTTCTCCAACACCCAGCGCGCCAGCGGCATGCCCGTGGAGCGCTACCGCCCCTTCCCCCCGATCGACCTGCCCGACCGCACCTGGCCGTCGGCCCGGATCACCCAGGCGCCGCGCTGGCTCTCCACCGACCTGCGTGACGGCAACCAGGCCCTGATCGACCCGATGTCGCCCGAGCGCAAGCACAAGATGTTCGACCTCCTCGTCGCCATGGGCTACAAGGAGATCGAGGTGGGATTCCCCTCGGCCAGCGAGACCGACTTCGCCTTCGTGCGTCAGCTGATTGAGCGCGACAAGGTCCCCGACGACGTCACCATCTCGGTGCTGACCCAGGCGCGTGAGGACCTGATCGAGCGGACGACCCAGTCACTGGTCGGCGTGCACCACGCGAACATCCACCTCTACAACGCGCTCGCCCCGCTCTTCCGCCGCGTGGTCTTCCGCGCCAGCAACGACGAGGTCAAGGACATCGCGGTCCGGGGCACCGAGATGTTCATGAAGTACGCCGAGGCCAACCTCAGCCAGACCATCATCGGCTACGAGTACTCGCCGGAGATCTTCACCAGCACCGAGCTGCCGTTCTCGCTGGAGGTGTGCGAGGCCGTCTCCGACGTGTGGCAGCCCGACGACGACCGCGAGATCATCCTCAACCTGCCGGCCACCATCGAGGTGGCGACCCCCAACGTCTACGCCGACCAGATCGAGTGGTTCTCCCGCCAGCTGACCCGGCGCGAGCACACCACGATCAGCCTGCACCCGCACAACGACCGCGGCACCGCGGTGGCCGCCACGGAGCTGGCGATGATGGCCGGCGCCGACCGTGTCGAGGGCTGTCTGTTCGGGCACGGCGAGCGCACCGGCAACGTCTGCCTGGTCACGCTGGGCATGAACCTGTTCAGCCAGGGCATCGACCCCCAGATCGACTTCTCCGACATCGACGAGATCCGGCGCACGGTCGAGTACTGCACTCAGCTCCCGGTCCACCCCCGCCACCCCTACGCTGGCGACCTCGTCTACACGGCGTTCTCGGGCTCCCACCAGGACGCCATCAAGAAGGGTCTCGAGGCTCTCGAGGAGGAGGCGGAGCGTGCCGGGCACTCGGTGCGTGAGCACCCCTGGGAGGCGCCGTACCTGCCGATCGACCCGAAGGACGTCGGCCGCACCTACGAGGCCGTGATCCGCGTCAACAGCCAGTCCGGCAAGGGTGGCGTGGCCTATGTGATGAAGTCCGAGCACAAGCTCGACCTCCCGCGCCGGCTGCAGATCGAGTTCAGCCGCGCGGTGCAGGAGCAGACCGACGGCGAGGGTGGCGAGATGACCTCCGCGGCGATCTGGGACGCCTTCCAGCGCGAGTACCTCCTCCGCGAGGCCCCGCTGAAGCTCAACTCCGTGCACACCTCGTCGGCGGCCGGGGAGCTCGACCAGCTCGACGTCAACGTCTATTTGGACGGCGAGATGCGTGAGCTGCACGGCTCGGGCAACGGGCCGATCGCCGCCTTCGTCAACGCCATCAACGGGCTCGACAACAACTTCGACGTCCGGGTGCTCGACTACGCCGAGCACGCCCTGTCCTCGGGCGGCGACGCGCTCGCCGCGGCGTACGTCGAATGCGCCGTGGGCGAGCAGCTGCTGTGGGGAGTGGGCGTGGACGCGAACATCGTGACCGCCTCGCTGAAGGCGGTCATCTCCGCGGTCAACCGTGGTTGAGGTGACCAGCGGCCGGTAGCACCGGGGTCGGGACCACCAGGGGCAGCGTCACCGTGAAGGTGGTGCCGTTCCCCGGCTCGGAGGTGAGGTGGATGCGGCCCTCGTGGCTCTCCACGATGGTCTTCACGATCGACAGCCCGAGTCCGGACCCCTGGATCGCCTGTTCCTGCACGATCGAGGAGCGGAAGAAGCGTCCGAAGACCTGGTCGAGGTCCGACTCCGGGATCCCGAGCCCGGAGTCGGTCACGCTGACCACCGCGGTGCTCGTCGCGGCGTCGGCACGTACCTCGACGTGGACCCTGCCGCCGTCGGGGGTGAACTTCACGGCGTTGGTGAGCAGGTTGGTCACCGCGCGCTCGAGGTGGCTGGGGTCCCCGCTGACCAGCACCTCCTCGTCGGGCAGCGTCCGACCCATGTCGAGGTCCCGCGACGCGAGCATGGACGCGACCGCACTCGTGCTCTCCTCGACGACGCCGCGCAGGTCGACGTGGGTGGTCTGCTCGGGCAGCGGGTTGTGGTCGAAGGTGGCCAGCATCAGAAGGTCGTCGGCCAGCGCCAGCAGCCGGTCGCCGTTGCGCGAGATGACCTCGACCATTCGCTGCTGCTCGGGGGCGAGCTCGCCCACCATGCCGTCGGCCAGCATCTCCGCGCTGCCGATGATGCTGCTCATGGGCGTACGCAGCTCGTGGCTCACCGTGGTGACGAAGTCGTCCTTCACCTTGTCGAGGTCCTTGAGCCGCGCCACGACGTCGCGCTCGCGGTGCAGGGCCTTGACCAGGATCTCCTGGCTGCGCCGGGTGTCGGTGATGTCGCTGGCGACGAACAGGTAGCCGAAGAGGTCACCGAACGTGTCGATGACAGGGTTGGTGGTCATCGAGACCTTCAGCTGGGGTCGGCCGGCGGGGAGCCAGGTCCAGTCTCTCGTCTCGGGCGAGAGGTCCCCGGCCGCGTGGTCGACCAGGGTCTCGAAGGGGCTCCGGCCGGGGCTGGGAGTGGCGTAGCGGGTCAGGTCCTCCTGGGAGAGGAACTCCACGAACTCACGGCCGGTCGCGGACTCCGCGTCGACCCCCAGCATGTGTTCCGCGCCCGTGTTGAACAGCGTGATCCGTCCGGTGAGGTCGGTGCCGACGAAGGCGATGGTCCGGGCCGAGCGGAGCAGGTGGTTGACCATGCCCGCGTTCTGCCGGGCAGCGGTCACGTCGGTGGCCGAGAACACGACCGTGACGGGAGCGTCCTCGCTGGCCTGGTGGGTCTCGCTGGTGAAGATCACGGCGAGCTGGTGACCGTCCTTGGTCTGCAGCTGCGCCTCGCCGGTGCGCGGCAGTTCCTGCGCGGCGAAGAGCCAGGCCGCACGGGGGGCCTGCTGGCCGGTCAGGATGAGGTCCCACATGGGGCGTCCGAGGAGCTCCGCCTCGCTGTAGCCGGTCAGCTGGGTGGTCGCGGGGTTGGCCGCGATCACGGTCCCGTCGAGCCGGGTCAGCACGATCATGCTGCTGGCGCTGTCGATCACGGCCCGGGTGTAGTTGCGTTCGGCCTGGAGACGTTCCTGCATCTCCTGGGGAGCGGTGACGTCGACCATGTGCAGCGAGAACGAGGCGCGATCCTCTCGCTGGTCGAGCAGCGACAGCGTCCCGTCCAGACGGATGCGTGGGTACTCGGTCACGCCGATCGGACCCGACCAGCCGGCACTGTCGCCTTCGGCGATGTCACGGAACCCCTCGAGGAGCTCGGGACTGGTCAAGAAGTCGCAGACCCGGTGGCCGATCAGCGCACGGGAGGGCTGGTTCAGCACCTGGGTGAGGGCCTCGTTGCACTCGGAGAAGCGCATCTCGCCCCCGCTGGAGGTCACCAGCGCGACCGGGACGCGGGACTCGGTGAAGTTGCGGCGGAAGACCCGTTCGCTGGCGGAGAGTCGTTCCAGGGCGGAGTCGCGCTGCCGCATCGCCTGGGCCAGGGGGAGGCCGATCAGGACCAGGCAGATCAGGTAGAGCTGGGCCTGCTGGGTGGCCTGGCCGGCGCTCTCGGCACCGTGGGGGTCGAAGGGTCCCCATCCGAGCTGGGTGGACAGGGTCAACACGGTGGCGTAGGCGACCTGCTCGGTCACCACCACTCCCGAGCCGAACCGCACTGCGGCCCAGACGATGACCGGGAGCGGCGCGAAGCCGAGGGTCAGCTCGGCCGGGCTGAAGGTGACCAGGATGGCGGCGATCAGCAGCAGGACCTGGGCGGTGATCTCGACGTACGGCGTGCGGCGGCGAAAGCGCATGGACTCGTGTCGGAGCATCCCGAGGGGAGCGATCAGCATCACCGACGCCGCGTGCGCGGGCACGGCCAGACCGAGCATGGACCAGAAGCCCCGGTCCAGGAAGGCGGCGTACACCAGGCTGATCCCCACCCCGGCCACCAGCGCCCCCACGCAGGCGATGAGGAGGAGCCGCCATACGTCCATCACGTCGCGCATCCGCCGTCCGACGTAGCGAACCAGCAGGCCGGCGACGACAGCCGTCTCAGCTACGTCCGCGACGCCCAGCAGGCCTGAGGCGAGCAGCGGCCGGCCGAGCGTCAGGTTCGCGCCGGCGTGGGCGACGAAGAGGCCGGCGAGCACGGCCGGCCAGTGCCGACGATGGGCGAGCATGACGGCGACCACGCCGACGCCGGCAGCCGGCCACCAGGCGGCTGTGCTCTCGGTGGCGCGACCGACGGCGAGCGCACCGACGCCCGCCAGGTAGGAACCCACGACGAGAGCAGCGACCAACAGGCTTCCCGGGTACAGCCGTCCAGTCTTCACGCGGCGATTGTTCCCCAGGATGGTCCGTTTTGAGGGTTTTTGAGGTGACCCGGAGTGTAGAGATCCCGCTCGTCAGAGGCGCCTCGTGCCAGTGTGACCCCATGACCCTGGTTTCGGAGCGGATAGGTCAGTTCTTCCACGACGGTCACCGGCTGGAGTACACCGAGTACGGCGGCGGCGACCGCTGGGTGGTCCTCGTCCACGGGCAGCTGATGCCGCGCCGGATGCACCAGCCCCTCGCGCGTCACCTGGCGGCCGCCGGCGCCCACGTGCTGACGGTCGACCTGCTCGGCCACGGTCGCTCGGACCGGCCCGACGACCCGCTGGAGTACTCCATGACCGCCTTCGGGGAGCAGGTCCTCGCGCTCCTCGACGACCGGGGCATCGACCAGGCCGTCGTGGGAGGCACCTCGCTGGGCGCCAACGCCTCGCTGGAGGTCGCGGTGATCGCGCCGGAGCGCGTCCGCGGCGTGATCGCGGAGATGCCGGTGCTCGACAACGGTCTGGAGTTCGGCATTCTGACCTTCGCGCCGCTGCTGTTCCTCTCGCGCTTCGTGCCGCTGTCGATCACCAGCCTGCGGGCGGCGACCAGAGCCGTTCCCCGGGGCGTCGTGCCGTTCTGGGCCGGGATCGTGCTGGACACCCTCGACCAGCGACCCGCCCCGATGGCAGCGGTGATCCACGGGATCTTCTTCGGTCGCGTGGCGCCCTCGTCGAGGCTGCGCAGGAGGATCGAGGCCCCGGCCCTAGTGGTGGGGCACCCACGCGACCCGCTCCACCCCGCCGCCGACGCGGCCATGCTCGCCGATGAGCTCCCGGACTGCACGTTCGTCGAGGCGCGCGGCATCCTCGAGTGGCGCTTGCGGCCCCAGCGGCTCAACGCCCTGGCCTCGGAGTTCGTCGCGCGTTGCTTCGACGAAGGGACCACCTCGCGCAGGCTCCAGGGGTGAGCCCCCGCTGAACCCTGGCTGCCGCGTCCCTGACCGTCCCCCACCGGGCGGCGTGGTCCCGCCGCGGTTGTCACACCGACGGGGGACAATGGCGCCATGCCCCTGTACAGCGACGAAGCCATCGTGCTGCGCACGCACAAGCTGGCAGAGGCCGACCGGATCATCACCCTGCTCACGCGTCAGCACGGGGTGGTCCGGGCCGTCGCGAAGGGGGTGCGCCGTACCTCCTCGCGCTTCGGGTCCCGGCTCGAGCCGTTCACCCACGTCGACCTGCAGCTCGCCGTCGGACGCAACCTCGACACGATCACGCAGGCCGAGACCCGGTCGCCGTACGGGAACACCATCTCCGCCGACTACGACCGCTACACGGCCGCGAGCGTGATGCTCGAGACCGCCGAGCGGCTGGTCTCCGAGGAGCGCCAGCCGTCCGTGCAGCAGTACCTCCTGCTGGTCGGTGCGCTCCGGGCCATGACAGCGGGGGAGCACCGCTCCGGCGACGTGCTCGACTCCTTCCTGCTGCGCTCGTTGTCGGTGGCCGGCTACGCGCCGTCGTTCGCCGCCTGCGCCAACTGTGGCCTCGAAGGTCCTCACCGCGCCTTCAGCCCCGCGTCGGGCGGCACGCTGTGTCCGAGCTGTCGCGTGCCGGGATCTGCCCACCCCGCACCGGAGACGTTGTTGCTGCTGGGGGCGCTGCTGGCGGGGGACTGGGCAGTGGTGGACGCGGCCGAGCAGCGCAACCGCCGGGAGGCTCGCGGCCTGGTGTCGGCCTTCGTGTCCTGGCACCTCGAGCGGGGCCTACGATCCTTGCCCTACGTGGGCGAGGGGTGAGCGGTGCGCAGATCGCCGAAGGGTCAGGCCGGGGGTAGTGCGGACAAGGCCCGGTCCCGCACCAGAGGGCCGGTCCGGCCGCCGACCCCGCACGTCTCGGGGGCGCTCCCGCCGGACATCCCACGCGACCAGGTGCCCGACCACGTCGCGGTGATCATGGACGGCAACGGGCGCTGGGCCAAGGAGCGGGGACTGCCACGCACGGCGGGGCACGAGCAGGGCGAGTCCTCGCTGTTCGACGTGGTCGAGGGGGCCATCGAGATCGGCGTGAAGGCCGTCTCGGCCTATGCGTTCTCCACCGAGAACTGGTCGCGGTCGGCCGACGAGGTCAAGTTCCTGATGGGCTTCAACCGCGACGTGATCCGTCGCCGGCGCGACGAGATGCACGAGCTCGGCGTACGCGTGCGCTGGGCCGGCCGTACCCCCCGGCTGTGGCGCTCGGTGATCAAGGAGCTCCAGGTCGCCGAGGAGCTCACCCGCGACAACGACGTGCTGACGTTGACGATGTGCGTGAACTACGGCGGCCGTGCCGAGCTCGCCGACGCTGCGCGAGCCCTGGGTCGCGACGTCGCCGCGGGCCGCCTGAACCCCGAGCGCATCGACGAGCGCACCTTCGCCAAATACCTCTACGTGCCCGAGCTCGCGGACGCCGACATGGTCTGGCGGACCTCGGGTGAGCAGCGCCTGTCGAACTTCATGCTGTGGCAGGCGGCGTACTCCGAGATGGTGTTCAGCAACGTGCTCTGGCCCGACGTCGACCGCCGCCACCTCTGGGCCGCGGTCGAGACCTACGCCAGCCGCAACCGCACCTACGGCTCCGCCTGACGGCCGGGAGCGCGCCGAGGCGTCGCAGATTGCGGCCGGGAGCGCGCCGAGGCGTCCCAGATTGCGGCCGGGAGCGCGCCGAGGCGTCGCAGATTGCGGCCGGTACGACGGGGCCTGTGGATAACGGGAACGCGAGTCCGCGGGATCCGCTGATCATCGGGCCATGTTGCTTCCGTTCCTCGACCCGGGGGAGCCGCTGCTCGGCGACCGGTTCCCGCTGCCGCTCGACCGGCCGTTCACGCACGGCGCCGCCCGTGAGGTCGGTCTGGGGCCCCACGACTTGCGCCGGCTCTGCCGGGACGGGTACCTGCGCCGCATCCTCGAGGGGGTGTACGCCGCTGCCCAGATCCCCGACTCCATCGGGCTGCGCGCGGCGGCGCTCCGGCTCGTCGTACCCCCCGACGCGGTGGTCACCGATCGCTCAGCGGGCTGGCTGCACGGCGCGGAGATGATCCTGGCCCCGGGCGACCACCTGGCGGTTCCTCCGGTGTCGGTGTTCGTGAACCGTCGGGGCGCCCGCCTGCGCAACGGCATCACGGTCAGCGGTCAACGCTTCCTGCGCCGCGCGGATGTGATGGAGGTGCACGGCGTCGAGGCCACGACGCCACTGCGTACGGCGTGCGACCTCGGACGCCTGCTCCACCGGGACGGGGCGTTCGCCGCGCTCGACACCATGCTTCGCCTGCGCGTCTTCGACAGCGATCAGCTCTGGGACGAGGCGCAACGGCATCGAGGGATGCGTGGCGTGCGCCAGTTGCGTGCGTTCGTGCCGCTCGCCGATCCGCGCTCGGAGTCGCCGGCCGAATCGGTCACCCGCCTCCGCTGGCACGACGCCGGCGTCCTGCCGGGTCCGGAGCCCCAGATCGAGGTCGAGCGCCCGTTCCGGTGGTCCTACTGGATCGACCTCGGCGTCGAGGCGCTCCGCTTCGGCGTGGAGTACGACGGGGAGGAGTGGCATCGCCGTACGCCCGAACAGCGCGCGCGCGACCACCGGCGACGCGCCTGGCTCGAGGAGGAGCGCGGGTGGTTGATCCAGCCCGTGACCAAGGAGAACGTCTTCGGGCACCACCGCGACATCGAGGGCATCATCGCCACCGGGATCCGCGAGGCCCGGCGGCGCCTGTAGCCGACCGGCTCAGATGACAAGCCGATGATGTGGAGCCCCGGATCGCAATCTGCGACGCCTCGGCACATCCCGGAGCGCAATCTGCGACGCCTCGGCACATCGGGGAGCGCAATCTGCGACGCCTCGGCAGGTCACTCAGCAGTCGGCGCAGGTGCCGAAGATCTCCAGGGTGTGGCTGACGTCGGAGTAGCCGTGGTCGGCCGCCACCACGCGGGTCCACTTCTCGACCGCCGGTCCCTCGACCTCGACCGTCGCGCCGCAGGAGCGACAGACGAGGTGGTGGTGGTGCGAGGTGCTGCAGCGGCGGTAGATGCTCTCGCCCGTCTCCGTGCGCAGCACGTCGATCGCCTCCGAGTCGGCCAGGGCCTGCAGGGCCCGGTAGACCGTGGACAGACCGACCTGCTCGCCTCGCTCCGACAGCAGGACGTGGATCTCCTGGGCGCTGCGGAAGTCGTCGAAGCTCTCCATCACCGAGGCGATCGCCCGGCGCTGGCGAGTGGGGCGGCTGCTCGACCCCTCGGTCGACACGCCCTGCTCAGTGCTCGTCATAGTGACCTCCGTGCGCAGCGTGCCGATGTCCGTCGTGGATGTAGTCGACGTGGTCGCCGTGCTCGACCGCCGGGTGGCCGCAGGTGGGGCCGTGGTCGTGCGCGTGCTGCCCCTCGGTCGCTTCGTGGTCAGGGACGGGTACGGCGAGGAAGGGTGCGTGCAGCCGCGCCCGGTGACGCAGCCAGGCGCCGATCGGCCAGGTGGCCACGAACCCGGCCAGGGAGAGCAGCACGATGGCGGGACCCGGGGCAACCGTGGCCCGCTCGCTGGCGAAGGCCGAGACGACCAGTCCGCCCACGGAGGCAGCCGTCCCCAGGGCCATCGCCGCCCCGAGCGTGGTCCGGAACGACCGCGTGAGCTGCTGGGACGTCGCGACCGGCACCACCATAAGCGCCGACACCAGCAGCAGCCCGACCGTGCGCATCGCCACCGTGACGGTGACGGCCGCCAGCACCGCGACCAGCAGGTTGTACGCGCGGGCGTTGAGGCCCGAGACGCGCGCGAACTCCTGGTCGTGGGCGACGGCGAACAGCTGTGGTGAGAGACCGACGCAGCACAGGATCACCACCGCGGCCAGCGCCATCGTGATGAGTACGTCGGTCGCGGAGATCGTGGTGATGGCGCCGAACAGGTACTCCTGCAACCGCGCGGCGCTCTGCCCGCCCAGTCCGGTGAGCAGCACGCCGCCGGCCAGGCCTCCGTAGAACAGCAGCGCCAGGGCGACGTCACCGTTCGTGTGCCCTCGCTCGCGGATCACCTCGATCAGCACGGCTCCGAGCACGGCAACCACCACGGCGGTCCAGGTGGGGGAGGCGCCGGTCAGCAGTCCCAGTGCCACACCGGTCACCGCGACGTGGCCGATTCCGTCGCCCATGAGGGCCATCCGGCGCTGGACGAGATAGGTCCCGACGGCGGGTGCGGCCAGGCCGGTGAAGAGCGCCGCCAGCAACGCACGCTGCATGAAGGCGTAGTTGAACAGGTCCATCAGCCACGCTCCAGCGGCGACGACACGTGCGGGGCGTGGTCGTGCCGAAGCGGGTGGTCGTGGACCTGGCGCGGATGGTGATGGTGGGCGTCGGTGAATACCGCCTCGTGCACCTGGTGGTCGCCGAGGGGCGCGCCGTCGTAGGCCACGCGGCCGTCGCGCATCACCACCGCCCGGTCCACCAGGGTCGCCAGCGGGCCGAGCTCGTGGGCCACCAGGACGATCGTGGCGCCGCGGTCCTTGAGCACGCGCAGGGCATCGGTGAGTGCATGCTGGTTGGGCAGGTCCACCCCGGCGGTCGGCTCGTCGAGGAAGAACAGATCCGGCTGCCCGGCCAGCGCCCGAGCGATCAGCGCGCGCTGCTGCTGCCCGCCGGAGAGCAGGGCGACTCCGTCGTGCGTCTTGTCGGTGAGGTCCACGACGGCGATGGCGTCCTGGATCGCGTCCCGGTCCGCACGCGACAGCGGTCGCAGGAGCTTGCGGCGGGTGAGCCGCCCTGAGGCCACCAGCTCCCATACCGAGGCCGGGACGCCCGAGGTGGCACCGGTGCGCTGGGGGACGAAGCCGATCCGGCACCAGTCCTCGAAGGAGTCGAAGGGCGTGCCGAAGAGCCGCAACGAGCCGGCCGTCAGGGGAAGCAGCCCGGTGAGGCAGCGGACGAGCGTCGACTTGCCCGACCCGTTGGCGCCCATGAGGGCCACGAACTCGCCGGTCTCCACAGTCAGGTCGATGCCACGCAGGATCGGCCGGCCGCCGATGGCGACCGCCGCGTCCGCGAGCTCGACGGGGCGTCCTGGACCGGTCAGTGGCATCGGTTCGCCTTCCGCAGGGCGGCGAGGTTCTGCTC